>JAYENI010000088.1:0-97716 GCA_034722015.1 Pseudomonadota bacterium | reverse complement strand
CCCCATCCCAACCTTCCCCCTCAATGGGGAAGGCGCATGACACAAAACCTCCCCCCTGGCAGGGGGGAGGCAGGGAGGGGGTCGGGACCTTCGTCCGGCACCGCGCCGGTACCGGACCTCCACCCCTCATTCCGCCCTTCTCCCTCAGTATGAATGGAACAAGAGTCAGCGCCCGCCAACTGCCATCCAGACACCCGGAGAAAAGACATGATCGGCTTTCGCCTCAACGACCTCGATGGCAATGCCGCCATCCGGCTAGACGAGTTCCGCGTCCGTGACGACCTCGACGAGTGACGGGCCATCGAAACGAATGGCCTCGTTGAGGGCGGCATCCAGGTCTTCCGCGGACTCGACCCGTACGCCAAATCCCCCACAATCGCGTGCATAGGCGGCAAAGTTGGGGTTATGCAACGTCGTCTGCCACACCTTCCAGTTTCCCGCGCGCTGTTCCTTCGAAATCTTTCCGAGTTCCGAGTTGTTCAGGAGTATGTGGGTAATATTCATACCGTACTTCACGGCGGTGGTGAACTCCGCAAGGTACTGTGCGAAACCCCCGTCGCCGCTCACCGAGATAACCTTGCGGCCCGCGTTTGGACCCGCTACCTGTGTCGCGGCCCAGGCGCCCATGGCCGCGGGAAATCCAAACCCGATGGAACCGAGATAACCGGACATCAGCACAGACTGCCTCCTGCATTCGAAGTATCGCCCGAATGAATAGGTATTGTTGCCGACATCGACAGGGATGATGGCGTCCTCGGGACACTGCCGTGTCAGCGCGGCGAACACAGCCGCAGAGCCGATACCCCTCGCCGAGTCCCGTTCCGACCGCCGGGCCTTTTCCTCGCGCCACCCCTGCCAACAGTCCGACAAGTCCAGCCAGGGACTCTGCGCCTGGACCTCGGGAAGGCGATGCAAAAAACCACGTGCCGTCTCGCCGATCTCTCCCCACACCGGCACGTCCACGGAATGAAATTTCCCCAGTGCCATGCGATCGAAATCGACCTGAATGACCGGTTTTTTCTGAGAAATACCGGTGTGGTTCGAGAACGAGGCGCCAAACACGATGAGCAGGTCGGCCTCGTTCATGCAGGCGCTCGCAACCGGCGTGCCACTACGACCGAGCACCCCGGCGCCCAGCGGATGATCGTCTGCGATCAGCCCCTTGGCCTTGAACGTGGTCAGTACCGGAGCACCCAGGCGTCCTGCGAGTTCGACCACCGGGGCCATGGACTCCCGCGCGCCGTACCCGACGATGATTGCCGGACGCGCGGCCTCCCGGATCCGCTCGACGGCGGCACCCAGCGACGCCGCCGGCGGTACGATCGCGGCGTCGGACAATCGCCCGTCCGGATGCGACGGTTCCGCGCCCTCTTCAGCGGGGATGACCTGGACCTCGTCGGGAATGATCAGGTGAGACACGTCACGCTGAACCACCGCGTTCTTCAGGGCCAGCGTCATCAGCTCGGCGTGCCGGCTGCCGGGCAATACCGTCTGGCTGAAGGCCGAGACGGCCTCGAAGGCCGACGACAGGTCGATCTCCTGGAAAGCACCGGGACCAAATACCTGCGTGTTGACCTGGCCCGTCAGCGCCAGAACCGGGGCGCGGTCCACGCGCGCGTCCCACAGGCCTGTCAACAGATTGGTGGCGCCCGGTCCGGCAATGGTCAGACAGGCCGCAGGACGGCCGGTGAGCTTTGCGTATCCCGATGCCGCAAATGCCGCGGCGCCCTCGTGACGAATCCCCACATAGGTAATCGAGCCCTTCTCCTCCTGTTCGCGTACCGCATCGGCGAGCCCCAGATTCGAGTGCCCGACCATGCCGAACACGTGGGTCACTCCCCAGTTGACCATCGTCTCGACCATCAGGTCGGAGACGGTCCGCAACCTGACCCGGCGTTCCCTGACCCGCACATAGATGCCGTCGTCCCGTTCTTCCACGGGATAGGTCGGTACACCGTCACCGAATCCACCCGGGGACTCACCGGTCAACGGATTGAAGTCCCATCCGTGCCAGGGGCAACGCAACCAGCATTCTCCCTGGTCGGAACACTCGATCGCGCCCTCGCCCAGAGGACCACCCTGGTGCGGACAGGCGTTGTCCAGTGCGGCGGTCGTTCCGTCGAACCGGACGAGGGCCAGGCTCTCCGACCCGGCCTGCACGGTGCGAACCTCCCGCTCGCGGAGTTCCCCCGGCCCCGCCACCCGGTACCAGACAGACGCCAGACCTTGCTGCGCCTCAAGGTCTTCCGTGGAAACTTTCTTGTGGCTGCCGTCGCAGAGAGGCGCCTTTCCGGTCCGCTTGCACTGGCAAAAATACCAGGTATCTTCCCTTTCGGCGGTAAACTCCACCGGCGCGAACCCCGTGCCCCGGTGCGAACCGTCGCAAAATGGCTGTTTCTTCGAACGCCCGCAGACACACCAGTAAACGGTCTGTCCTGCTTTCAGAGCGACCGGCGCCGGACGTGTTGCCGCAATCTTTGCCTTGCTCATCGATATTTCCGCCCCGTTTTCAGACGAGATCGCTGAAGAGTGTATACGCAACCACCGCTGCGTGAATACGGGGAAAACCGGCATGACAGGGGCTCGGGACTCCGGTGCAGCACCCCCTTCCAGGTCCCGGCAGCCTTGCCAGCCCGTGTGCCCCTGCTGTAGATTCCCGAACAAACCTTTCCTGCGGACCTGCTATTAGTGCGCCGAAACATTGCCCAGCTCGCTATGGCCGCGCTATTGACCCAACCCGGCGCTGCCCAGGCCGAGGAATCCAGCGGACTGCGGGGCGGAGATTGTGTCGAGACCCCGGAACTGCGTTTCTGCATCCGGCCAAATACCCCGCGTCAGATGGCGGCTTTTTTCGAGGCGCGGGGATTTCCCGGGCCCGCACTCAAGGAAATTTCTATCGATTGCTTCATCACCGTGGGAATCGAGAACCTGAGCGACCGGATCGTCTGGCTCGAACCGGCGCACTGGAAGATACGCACTGAAGACACAGCCCTCGATCGGCTCACCCCCGATAGCTGGAGTCGGCGCTGGGCGGCGCTGGGCATACCCGAGGGCAATCGGGCCACGTTCGGCTGGACGCTGTTACCGGAAACCAGAGACCTCCGCCCCTCTGAACCGGTGGGCGGAAATATCGTCCTGCCGCGAGTGCCGGGGCCGTTCTCCCTGGAAGCGAACTTCTCGACCGGCGCGAAACGGGACGGCGAGCCGATCCACATACGTTACGACGAAGTACGCTGTGCGCGGGACGCGGAGTAGACAATGGAAACCACAGCGAACCAACGGGAAGGAAGCAGCACAGGGCGAAAGGAACATATCGACCCGGACCGACCGGGCAGCCCGGCGATGGAGCGCACATCGCCCTGCATACCGGTACGCCCTCGGAACCGTTTACTGCTGGTTTCCCGGTTCACGAGACATGTGTCATTCCGGTCAGTCGCCCTGGCCTGCATGATGCTGGTTTCCACGTGGGCCACTGCAGGGACGGACCCGCTTCCAAAAGGCATCTTGCGGGTTGACACCCTGACCGCGCCCCCGCTCGAACTGCAGGATATGGACGGGGAAATACGTAGCCTGCGGGACTCCGCCGGACGCTGGACCTTCGTACACTTCTGGGCCAGCTGGTGCGGACCCTGCCGCGAAGAAATGCCCACGATCCAGCGCATGTCCGAGGCGCTTGGCCCTGAGTTGCTCGACATACTCATGGTCAACACGGCCGAGACCGAGGACCAGGTCTTCATGTTCCTCAGTGCCGTTGCACCGGACCTCGAAACGCTGATGGATCCCGACGGCAAGGTGACCGGTGTTTGGCAACCTCGCGGGCTGCCCTCGACGTTCCTGGTGGATCCGGAAGGTCGTATACACTACCAGGCGCTCGGCGGCCGCCCCTGGAACACACCACCCTACATCGATTTCCTCAGGCAACTCACTGGCAAGGTGAATTGATCAGGCGCCGGCCTTAATCGCCTCCAGCACCTTCGCGGGATGGTCTGCCGCCTTGGGGACACGTCGCCAGTGCCTGACCACCTTGCCGTTCGGCCCGATCCAAACGGTCGACCGGATCACACCCATGGTCTTCTTGCCGTACATCATCTTTTCCCCGTAGGCGCCATACTTCGTCATCACCTTTCTGTCCGGATCGGAAAGCAACGTGAACGGCAGGTCGTACTTTCCGGCGAACCTGGCATGCGAGTCGGCGCCGTCAGGCGAGATTCCCAGCACGACCGCGCCCAGCGCCTCGATTTCACCCCATAGATCGCGAAAACCGCAGGCCTCCTTCGTGCAGCCCGGCGTATCGTCGCGTGGATAGAAATAGACGATGACGTCCCACTCGCGAAACGACTTCAACGTCACCTTGTCACCGTGCGTATCTGACAAGGTAAACAGTGGCGCGGCCTTCCCTTCTTCTATGGCCATTTTTCCTCCGTTCCTGTTTCCCGTTGGTAACTGAAATGACCGTAGCCGGTCACGATCCACCGGTTGTCATCCGATCAACCCACGACGGCCCGATGATACCTGCCACGGCACAACATCGGAATCACTAGGGAGCCGGATTCCCGGTCCGCAATCCGCCGTAGCGCGTCATTTCCAGATAGCCGTATCCGACCGGCGCACCACCCTCGAATGTTTGAACTCGCACGCTGCCCTCCCAGTAGCGAAACGCGAGATCGACCAACTGGTCCTCGAACGCTGCGGACACGATCCAGTCGATCTCCTGGTCGGGAACGCGAAGCCGCCATTTCACGGGCCAGGAATCGCCGCGGGGACCGGTCCAGGTTTGTAGGGGATGAACGATCACGTCCCCTGCCGACAATTTGATCGAGGCCCCGTCAGGATCCACCAGTACCCCGCGGCTTGCCGGGTCCTTGGATCCATCACGTCGCCGAAGCCGATAGAACATCAACTCCCGACGCCCCTCAAGCTGGAGCGCGAACCAGTCCCACCCTTCCTGATTGGACGCGAGCGCGCTGGTACCCCACTCACGGTCCAGCCACGAGGTACCCGTCACGTGATGTGTGCGACCACCGATGCGCACCTGGCCATCGGTACGCAGTCTCGTGAGCGAATAGTAGTACGACGCGTTTCCCTCGATATCACTCTTCGGGCTCAGACCCCGATCGCCCTGCAGCACGACAGGCTTTTCGGGCCGGATCGTCAGATCCATGGAAAAATTTTCGGTTGATGCCTGGATGTGCCAGGGAAATTCCGCAGGGCCCGACATTTCCCAGTCCTCGACCCAGACGCGGAAAGGATCCTGCTCCACGCCAGCCAGTCCCATCGCGCCCCGGGCGAGGCGTTCGTCGGCGAGGTGTTCACCGGTCTCGATATCACTGACGGCAAGGTGCGCCATCCAAACCTGATTCGTGCCCCAGGCCGAGCTGCGCTCTACCTGGCCCGGCGCCAGGTTGTAGCGGAAAAATGAGATTTGGAACCCGAAGGGCCTGCCGGACGTGTCCTCGAGGTTACCGGTAACGTACCACCACTCGCTGCGGAATTCTGGGTGTGCCCCGTGATCCTCGGGAAAACGGAAGTCACGTGGCGCCAATGCCCGAGGGTACCCCTGCACTTCCTCACCGGACAAAAATTCGGTGATGTCGAGGCGGGGCAACGATTCTTCCCGGGGAGCACAGCCGGCCACCAGAAAGGCACACCACAACAGGACCAGTCGCCGCACTTACTCCTCCCTCAGTGCCAAGGCGGGAGGAATCCGGCTCATGCGTAACGCGGGGAGCGTCCCGGCGACCAGGGCCGCCACAAGGGACAGCACCAGGGCCTCGGGTATGACCTCCGGCGGTATTGTGGTCTCCATGCTCCAGCCGAACGCGCGCTGGTTGATCACGTGAATCAGTACGACCGACATCAACCCGCCCAGCGGCAGGGCCAGCAGCCCGGCCATCAAGCCCATGATGCCCGTCTGGGACAGGACCAGCGCAAACAGCCCTGCGGGTGTGACCCCGGTTGCACGCAGCAAGGCGTGTTCCCTGGCCTGCTCAATCTGCAGCGCGAGCAGGGCACTCAGAAATCCGACAACCGCTACCCCGATGGTCAACCACCTCAAGACCCGGGTCACGGCAAACGTGCGGTCAAAGACCTCCAGTGACATCTCGCGAATCGCAGCGGCGTGACTCACCCTCAGGTCCTGACCTGTTTCCGACAGGGCCATGCGAAGTCGCCCGGCCAGTTCGTCCGGATCCGCGGCCGGATCCAGCCTGACCCCCACCGTCGCGACTCCGGGATCATCCCAGTAGCGCTCGTACAGCGCACGGGCCATGACCAGCAATCCGCTGCTCGAACTGTAGTCACGAAATACACCGCCGACAGGCACCTGCAGCGGGCCAGCGGTGCCGGCCAGCAATTCGATTGTGTCGCCCGACCGGATCCCGTGTTGCCAGGCCAGGGGCTCGGATACCAGTACGACCTCCGCGTTCTCTAACCGGGGCCAGATCCGTTCGATATCGTCACCGAGCAAGCGGTATCCGTCCCTGCTGTGTGTGCCTGGTCCAAGTACCAGCGCATCGACGTCACCGAAGGCCGTACGAAGCGGCACCACCCTCCCCGTACTCAGTGAATCGACGCCCTGGACCTCCCGCATCAGCCCCTCGACCCGAGGATCCAGCAAGGCGTCCGATCCGGGCCCGTCTACGGACACATAGATGTCGCTCTGCAACGTCTGGTGCAGCCAGACGGAGACGGAATCGCGGAAACTCCCGATCATTATTCCCACACCGACGGTGGCCGCCGTCGCAACCACAAGCGCGGAAATTGCCAGCCCTGTGCGGCTGAGGCCCGCGGAGACACCCCGCACGGCGAAACGCCCGGTCACCCCGGTGAGCCCGCCCATCACCGGCGCGGCGACGCGCAGCATCAACAAGACCGCAGCGGGAACCATCATGGCGTAACCTGTCACCAGTAGAAACAGTGCGACGAAGCCGAATCCGAGGTCTCTTTCCACCAGTCGCAATACACCATATCCGGCCCCGCAGACCAGCAATCCCGCCAACGAGAGCCAGGGGGCCCAGCGATGTCCGCTTCTCTCCAGCGAGGACCGGCGCCGCACTTCGAGCGGCGAGGCCCTCGAGGCCTCAATGGCCGGGCCGAGGCCGGCGAGTACCGCGGCGCCGGCGCCGACGATGATGCCCTTGGTCAGCAACCACGGCTCGAAGCTCAGCGACGTCACGTTGACGGCAAAATAGATGTCGTTGATCGTACGTGCCACCAGCCGGAGCAGACCGTGACCCAGAAACCAGCCAAGAACGACACCCGACAGCGAGCCAATCAGGCCCAGTGCAAGTGTCTCTGCCAGCACGAGCAGAAAGATCTCGCGCCTCGTGACACCCAGCATGCGCTGAATCCCCAGGGTCGCGCGTCGGCGCAGGATCGTAAAGGTCATCATGTTGTAGATCAGAAACCCGCCGACCAGGACGGAAAGCAGGCTCATCGCCGAGAGGTTGGTGTGGAACGCGCGAGTCATGTTCAGCATGTTGCGCGTACCCGCCGAAGCCGCCTCCAGCACCATTCCCTGAGAAAGCAATCGGGCAAGACGGTCCGCGTCGTCGGTGGTCAGGATGAGATCGATCCGGTCAATTCGGCCTTCACTGCCGAGCAGCTCCTGTGCAGTGGCGATGTCCGCCAGCATCACACCATCGATCGCCTGCGGATTTTCATTCTCGAAGATGCCCGCCACCGTGACCAACACCTGACGCCCGCTCACGACGAGGTTGAGCTGATCGCCCTCGGAGATCTTCATTCGGTCTGCGGTCAAACTTGCCATGAGCACAGTGTCCGGCTCGGACAGTAGACGCGACGCCCCGCCGCCCGCACCTGACGAGCGCCAGTTCCGGAAGGGTGCCTCGGCGAGCGGGTCGATCCCCAGCAGCCGAAGGGTCTCTCCGTGATAGGCGGCCGCACCCTCCACAAATGGCGCGCTAAGCCTGAAACCGTGACGCAGGCGGAGGTCCGTATAAATGTGCTCCGCAATCCCAACGGGAGGAGACGTCAGCTGATGCGTTGCCGTTCCCGTCACCGCTTCGGCGGAAAGCCGGAAGGCCCGAAGGGCGCTCTCATTGGCTAGATCCACGGCGACCACCATGGCAACACCCAGTGCCACCGCCACCACGGCCAATACCGCTTGCCAGGGGTGCCTCGCATGAAAGGCCGTCGCACCTCGCAAAAGGGTCCGGTTCACCATGCCGTAGTATCGTGGTCTCCGGACAATCGCCCCGCTTCCAGGGTCAGGCATCGATCTGCAAACCCCGCGACGGCGGCGCTGTGGGTCACCAGAATCAGGGTTGTGCCGTGTTCCACGACCATCCGGGCCAATAGATCCATGACCGACTTTCCGGTCTCGGCGTCCAGATTCCCGGTCGGCTCGTCAGCAAGCACGACCGGGGGGCGGTGGGCGAGTGCGCGCGCGACGGCGACACGCTGTTGCTCTCCGCCGGAGAGGTCATCCGGAAACGCCCCCCCCCGGTCCTCCAGACCCACGGACTCGAGCAATCGATATACGCGTACCTGTGCCTCGCGGGTGCCTGCGCCGTTGAGTTCCAGCGGAAGACGGATATTGTCAGCGGCGGTCAGTGTGGGAATCAGATTGAAGAACTGATAGACAAATCCGATGTGGGTCCGCCGGAACAAGGTTCGCCGACGCTCCGAACCACCCTGTAGATCGATCCCTGCGATCCAAACCTCACCCTGGTCGGCACGGTCGATTCCCGCCAGGAGATTCAGCAGGGTCGACTTGCCGGATCCACTACGACCCAGCAATCCGACGATTTCCCCCTGCGGCACATCCAGGTTGATACCGTCCAGCACAACACGGGACCGATCACCCTCGCGATAGGCCCGGTGCAGGTCTCTTACCCGGATAAGCGATTCATTTCTGTCCATGGAGCGCATCATATCGCATGCTTGGCAGAGCCCGCCGACAGGGGGCCTGGCCGTTCTCGCGGCCGCCGATCCGCCCCTGCGTTGACATCAATCAGACAACCCGGCGACTCCGCTTGCAAGCCCCCCGGATCCAGTCCATGATTTCATTGGAAACCATTTTCCGGAACCGAGGGCGACAAATGGCAATCGCAACCAAACTGAACACCTACCTGAATTCGAACGGGATTCCTTTCGAACTTGTGTCGCACACGCGTACCGGGTCGAGTCTGGAGTCGGCCGAGGAGGCACACGTTCCCGGTGACCGGCTGGCAAAGGCCGTCGTCGTAAAGACGCACGACCACTACGCCATGGTCGTGATTCCCGCCGACTATCACCTCGATCTTGAAAAGGTCGGTGAGGAAATTCACAACATCGTGGGCATGGCAACCGAGGACGAACTCAGCGACCTGTTCCCGGATTGCGCCCGCGGTGCCGCACCTCCAGTCGGGGACGCCTACGGGATACAGGCACTCTGGGACTCACATCTGGGGCGAGAGCAGGAAGTCTATTTCGAGGCAGGTGATCACGAATCCCTTGTCAAGGTAAGCGCGGATAATTTTCGCGCCCTGATGGGCAACGCTAGGGAAGGTTTGTTCAGTCACCACATGTGACACGGGCCCGAGCCGCCTCGGCAACGGTACGCAACCGCCCACCTGTGAGGGGCTCGGATATTACCTGGCGCGTGCCGGCGGCATGCGCAGCTAGGCTGGCGTAAATTCAGTTTCCCATCTGAGCATGGGGCGGACAACGCCGCTGAGCCGTCCGGTCCAGTGCCCGCGCGAGGAGTCGCCCTCAGCCGGATCGATGATGTTAAAAGCCACCGCGTCCTTCTCGTTGAAGTGCCTGATTCTGCGCTCCGGTGCCCGCATCACGGGGTTGACGTAGAAAATTCCTTCGCTGAGCAGATTTCCCGGAATCCAGGCCGTACTGACGTAATCCCCCGGGGGACGCGGACGCCCCAGCCATTCGGGATCCTGGTCGATCGTGGAAAATACCATGACGCCCTGTTCATTGGTGACGATGAAGTACGGAAACAGTACCTTTCCTTCCTTCAGCACTCGGTATTCCATCCGCAATCCCAACGGCCGCCTGATATCGACGCTGTCCGGAGACTCCCCCTGCTCGGTGGATACGTTGATACGGCGTAACCTGACGACGTCATCTCCCGGCGCGTTCGTCAAATCGTCCCACGCCCTCACGGGTGTCGTTCCCAGCCCGGTCTTGAGATAGTGCTCTACGACCCTGTTCGAAGGCCCGTCCTCGACCAGACCGCCTTGATCGAGCAGGATCGCCCGCGGACAGAGTCTCGTAACGGCAGCCATGTTGTGAGACACGAACAGCACTGTGCGTCCCTGCTGACCAACGTCCTGCATCTTGTTCATGCATTTCTGCTGAAAAGTGGCATCGCCCACCGCGAGCACTTCGTCGATGATCAATATCTCCGGCTCGAGATGCGCTGCGACCGCAAACGCCAGACGTACCCGCATGCCGCTCGAATAGCGCTTCACCGGGGTATCCAGGAACTTGTCCACTCCGGAGAAGTCGACGATTTCGTCGAACTTCCTGTCGACCTCGCGCTTGCGCATACCGAGAATAGTGCCGTTAAGGTAGACGTTTTCGCGTCCCGTCAATTCCTGGTGAAAACCGGTGCCAACCTCCAGAAGGCTGCTCACCCTGCCGCGGATACCGACCTGTCCACGCGTCGGCGGTGTAATCCTGGAAAGGATCTTCAGTAGCGTAGACTTGCCGGCACCATTTGTACCGATCACACCGACGACCTCTCCTCTGGGAATTTCGAACGAGACGTCCCGCAACGCCCAAAGCACCGACGGGTCTTCATCTTCCCCGGTCGACTGTTCGACGTCTGAGAAATCATACAATGATTTGTATTTTCTGAAATTCTCAAGCGGACTTCTCACATAATCGAACATCGCACCGGCGAAGTTGTCATTCGACTTTTCGCGCGTTCCGATTCGGTAGATCTTGCTGATATTTTCAACTTCGATGGCGAGATCTTTTTTCATCTTCTTACCAAACGTGCGACGCCCCGCGTTCCGGGAAACCGCCGCCTCCTGTTACGATCAAATGACGTCGACGAACACACGTTCCATGCGCCGGAAATACATTGCACCGCTTACCAGTAACAATACCCCCGTCACCACCCCCGGAAGGATGTACTCCCACTGCATTTCCGTCCCGAGCAGGCAGGCCCGATAACCTTCGATCACACCAACGATCGGGTTGAGAGAGTAAAGCAACCGGTACTGCTCCGGGATCTTCTCCGCGGAATAGAGAATCGGGGCGGTATAGATCAGCATGCGCATGACAAACGGCATGGCGAACTTGACATCCCTGAATCGAATGGCCAGAGACGACATCCACAACCCGACACCGGCGGGAATGGCCATCATCAGCAGCACAAATACGGGCAGGTAGACAAGATTGATCGACGGGGTAATCTTGTAGTAGATCATCACGCCAACGAGGAGCAACAGAGAAATACTGAAATCAACCAGCTTTGCCAGAACCGGGGTCAGCGGAAAAATCAATCTGGGAAAATAGACCTTTCCCAGCATATTCTGCCCGGTGACCAGGCTCTGGCTTGACGCCGACATTGCCTCAGACATATAGGTCCACGGGATGATGGCAACCGTAGAGAAAAGAACATACGGAATTCCTCCCGTATCCAGGCGCGCAACCTTTCCGAAAATTACGCTGAAAATGATGATTTGTATCAGCGGGTTAAGTATGGCCCATGCGAATCCCAGTACCGTCTGGGCGTAGAGAACCTTGATGTCCCTCCACACCAGAAAGTAAAAAAGATCGCGATAGGCGAGCAACTCCCTGAAATCGAGAAGCTCCCAGCTCTTCGGAGGTCTGATTACCGCTACGTCATTCAAGTCATTTTCGCTAGACATCCTTCCATTCCATCATGATTTATGCGGATCTCCATCGAGGGCTCGTCGCCTCAACACCCGAAGGGTTCCCATGACAGGTCCTTGTCCGACACGACACGGGGTTCTATCGGCCAATCTATGCCGAAAGCCGGGTCATCATATCTGAAACCGCGTTCGGCGCCCGGCGTATAGAACTCTGAAACCTGGTAATAGGCGTCTGTTTCGTCTTCCAGCGTAAGATAACCGTGCGCGAATCCTTCCGGCACATAGATGGCCACGTGATTTTCCGCGGACAATTCCAATCCCGTCCATTGCCGGAAGGTGGGGGAATCCTTGCGCAGGTCCACGATGACATCGAACAGACTGCCTCTGGTACACCGAAAAAACTTGGTCTCGGCATGAGGAGGGACCTGATGATGCAGTCCCCTCATCGTTCCCTTTTTCCTGGTGCTCGACATGTTCGCCTGTACCGACCGGTTCACCAGCCCATTCTTCTCGAATTCGCTGCTGCACCAGGCACGGGCGAAGAACCCCCTCTCATCAACGAGCGGTTCGGGCTCCACGACGTATGCGCCGGGCAATCGGGTCTCTGTAAATTTCATTGCTTATCTCACTGAGTCCGGATTTCTCCCGCACTCACGACACATTGGCGGGTCAGATGGGGCCTTGCCCAGAAAAGAAACACGCCTCAACCAACATCGGAAAACCGGAACACCAAAATCGACTGTGCTATTGCCAACGTAATTCCTCATCCAGCATCCCGCGCTCACGCAGGCCCGTAAGTACCTTCAGTCGCATGAAGTCCGAATTTCGAAACTCACCGTTGTCGAACCCCATATCGGTCAGTCCTTTCCTGAGCTCCCGAATCGACTGGGCGAGATCCACTTCCGGCAGGTGGTCCGGTGCGAGACCCGCATACATGCCAAAGTCAACCTGATAGGATCGCTTGTCAGGCATGGCATCCTTGTTGACTTCAATCTCCACGTGTGGCATTTCCGCCCTTACGGCCTCGGCTACGTCCCTGACCTGATAGTTCCACTCGGTGCGTCCCACGTTCACCGCAAGAAAATTCCCCCCGTCTTCGGGATTGCGTTCAACCGCCCAGCTCATCGAACGGCTCATATCCTTTATATCGATCAATGGTCTCCACGGCGTTCCGTCGCTAAGGATCCTGATCTTTCCTGTTGAGACAGCAGAGGCGACGAAATCATTGAGAACCAGATCCAGGCGAAGCCTGTCGCTCATGCCGCACGCAGTGGGGAATCGCAGGCTGGTGATAACGAATTCCTCACTCGCCAGCGGCTCGATGTCCTTTTCCGTGGCTATCTTGGAACGGGCATACGCCGTAAGAGGATTCAGCTCGGAACGCTCATCCCGTGCTTCGCCCTCCGCATAACCGTAGACACTACAACTCGATGCAAATACAAACCGCCCAACACCAGCCTTCCTTGCCAACTTTGCCAGTTTGACACTTGCGCGGTAATTGACGTCTGCCGTCACTTCCTCGAAGGCTTTTCCCATTGGGTCGTTTGAAATCGCTGCCAGATGAATAACGCCATCCATGCCTTGCAGCAGGGTCTCGTCGATATCCCGTATGTCCCGGAAGAACTGCGCCTTTAGGTTGTGTTCCGGAAACGATCTGACTCCGGTCAGGCAATGCGCAAAAAAGCCGGAATCGATCCCATAAATGTTTGCATCTGGTTCGGATGACAGAAGCATTCTCACCAGAGTCGGACCAATGTAACCCATGTTCCCCGTTATAACGATATTCACCAGCGACTACCTCTTTTTCTTATCCCAGTTTTTTATCGATTGCCTTGACGACATGGGCGGAAAACGGCAAGGAACACGTCCAGCCTGGGGACACCGCGTTCAGCACATGCATCGATCGCGAGTCTCCTTCGAGCACGAAATCCATCTCCAAACGTCGCGTCCGCGTGTCCAGAAGCTGGGCCCTGATTCCAGGTCTCGCCCATTTCCGGAAGGCGGAAACTTCGATACCGGTCGCAAGCTCTCCCGCAAGTTTCACCATGTACCGTCTTGAATATTTCCTGACTTCCGACAGTGCAAGACCCGAGTATCCGAAACCCGAGGAAAATAGCAGGCTCGCGGAACGCAATGCCATCTCGAATGCCTCTCCCGAATTGAAATTTTCGAATCCACTGTACTGTTCCCGCCACAAGGCAGGTATTGCCGTGGGCCCGATCTTTACACGTCCGTCTGCCTTCACCGTAAAATGCACGCCAAGAAACGGATTTCTGAGGTCAGGAACTGGATAAATATTCGTTCGAAACGCCCCAGGAGGCTCATCCGAACTCAGATAGAGTCCCTTGAAGGGAAGAATCGTGTAGTTTTCGGAAAATCCGAACTCCTTACCGATACGGTCCGCATACAAGCCTGCCGCATTGACGACATATCCTACATTACGTACGCCGTCAGACACCCGAATCCCGTCCCGCGTCCTGGAGACAAAGCTCACCGAGTAGCTAATCCGAATTCCTTCCCGTTTGGCATCCGCCTCCATGGCGGCAAGTACCTGCCGGGGATCAGCAGATGATGTCGTGGGCGAAAACAGGGCGCGACGGTAAGTCTTCACCCTCGGTTCGATCTCCTTCGCCTCCTCGGCCGTCACCTCATCGAGCAGAACACCATTTTTTCTGCCGCGTACCATCAACTCGTCCAGCATCACGTCTTCGGTCTCGTTCTTCGCCACGACAAGCTTCCCGCATTTGTTCAGCGGGATTTTTCTACTTTCACAATACTCCGTGAGTTCCCGGTTGCCGTCTCTTGTAAAACGGGCCTTCAGACTGTCTGCCGTATAGTAGAATCCTGCGTGCAGTACACCACTGTTGCGGCCACTCGCATGCTCGCCTCCCGAGGACTCCTTCTCTACAACTTCAACCGATGCGTCGGCGTAGGTTCGTTTCAGTTCCCGGGCAATACTGATGCCGATAATCCCGCCCCCGATAACCAGGAAATCCGTCACTGCCGTTACCAGTTTTTCCAGGGTGCATCGCGACTTTCCCAGATTGATTCCAGATTGTCCCTGTCCCGCAGTGTGTCCATCGGATGCCAGAAACCGTGATGCTGATAGGCGGATAGTCGCCCCTCGGAAGCAAGTCGTTCCATAGGATCTCTTTCCCAGACGGTATCATCACCCTCGATGTAGTCGAGGACTTCCGGCTCCAGGACGAAATACCCGCCGTTGATCCACGCATTGTCACCTCTTGGCTTCTCCCGGAAATGGTCGATCTTTTTCTGATCATCCGTGAGTGTAAAGGCACCGAATCTCCCGGACGGCTGTACCGCAGTCAATGTCGCGAGCGTACCTTGCTCCCGGTGAAACGAAATCAGTTTTCCAATATCGATATCACCGACACCGTCACCGTAGGTCATCAGGAATGTTTCGTCACCAAGGTAGTCTTGCACCCGCCGCATCCTTCCACCCGTCATTGTGTCTACACCGGTGTCGACCAGGGTCACTTTCCAATCCTCGGCATCGCTCTGATGGATTTTCATCTCGTTCGCCCGAATATCGAATGTCACGTCTGACATATACAGCCTGTAGTTCGCAAAGTACTCCTTGATAACGAAGCCCTTGTAACCACAGCACACAATGAATTCCTTGATTCCGTGACCATGGTAGATCTTCATGATATGCCACAGGATAGGCTTACCGCCTATTTCTACCATGGGTTTCGGGCGAATCGAAGTTTCCTCGGACAGGCGCGTGCCAAGACCGCCAGCCAGCAAAACGGCTTTCATATTTTTCTACCGGGTGTTCGGGATCGGAGCGGAAGGGGAATGCTAGACCCTGTCAATTCGTCTATGGCGCCTCACGCATATCCCTTCCGGATACGGTGATTCATGAGTCCTTGCTTCCTTCCAGATTGCAGAACATCGATCCATGTCCAGGTACAAGGGTTCTGCTACTGTTGAGCGTACCGAAAGGGGACGGTCAACACTAGTAATAACCCTGGTAGTGATTATCCTGCGTCAGTTCATCCGACTTGTTAAGAACAGTGCCGATGACCTCTACCTCGGAAACAAGATCAAGCGCGTGAGCCAGTTCCCCCTCACGTGTCTTTCCGTCCTCGACGACCAGCATGATCGCGTCCAGATAGGTGGAAAACGCAACGACGTCATCACCAATCAGGATGGGAGGAAGATCGAAGAGAACCAACCGGGAGGGGTAACGCGTCTTGAGTTCGTCGACCAGTTGCGCCATCTTCGGCGAAGCAAGATACTCCGAAGAATGATACTGCGCATCAAGAGATCCCCCACTTGGGAGCATGACAAAACGTTCAATCCCCGGGTGAACCAGGACCTCTTCGATTGGCACGTCCCTGATAAGGTAATCTGCGAGCCCGTATTTCGGAGTAATACCAAAAAACGAGTGGATGCTGGGTCGTCTCAGATCAGTGTCAACCATCATGACTGTGTAGTTGTGGCGCATCGCGATACTTATCGCGAGATTGATCGCGGTCAGGGATTTCCCCTCATTCGGCCTACAGCTTGTTATTCCAAGCGTATTCCACTGGTTTTGCTGCATCCGACTCATCACACGTGTTCGCAACAAACGGAATGCGTCCACGACCCTCTTGTCCGAGGACTCGCTAAGCAAACGATTCTCTTTTAGAACATCTTCGCGAATGCTGTAGTTCCGGGTCTTGGAGTATCGTATATTCTTTTCTTCTTCCTCTCTCAGCGCCACTGGAGATCGCTTGATGTTACTCTTCGCGAGCGACATTGCTTTTGAAATGCTGTCCATAATACTTTCCAGTTACACCTTGATCGTCAATTCCACCGAGTATAAACCTGATAAATTGCACAACAGGTTTATTGAAACCGGGACGCGCTACACCCGCAATTGCTACCGCCGATCCTGCCCTATGTCTTTCCTATCACGTCATACACGGGGACGAAACAGTTGCATATTCGGTGGACACTATGGCCATCAAACATCCTCAATCCGGCACAACCGCACCGAACGTACCAGAATCCTATATCCACCCCAAAGAAAGGGATGCCTCTTTCGTCGTTTTGTCGCTATACAAGCGCTGTTTTCATGGATATCTAGCCACGCAGGGAACTATACGCATTCCCTGATGTACTATCCGCTTTTTCTACGACAGCCTGTGAAGACCACAAGTAGTAGGCATAGGCAAGCACCGCCGTGAAAACCACTCCAGCAACAACCAGGATCATTCTGGTTCGTCTGGACCTTGCTATGACGTCGACACTGTTCTCAATGTAGGGAATCGTCGCCAGGGGAGGCGCACCAAAGACATCCAAAACACCCCGCTTGCCTCTGACGGTCTCGTCGTTGTATTCGGCGATAGTCGCGACGCCCACTCCGACAATCAGACCCAGCACCAATCCGATTGCAAACAATGCCGGCCGATTTGGGCTGTACGGCGCTATTGGCACATTGGCCCTCCGAACCAGGGTCAATCGCTGTGCTTTCGAGTCACCCTCAAGGCCCAGCGCCAATTGCGCTTCGAGCTGCTTGTCCTTGATTTCCTTATATTTACCCATCGCATTATCGTAGTCACGGCTCAACGAAAGATATTCCCGCTCGACAATCGGCGTCTGGCTGAGGCGTTCCTCGTAGTCGTTCAGCTTGGACTGAAGACTCGTTTTCTGTTCGTACTTCGCCCTGAGATTGGCACTAATGGTATCAAGCTGTGTTTTCAGCGAGACATATGCAGGATTTGTCGGGCTCGCCACTCCGCCTCCAGCCATGCCCTGAGCCTCGGTAAATTCCCGCAATTCCCTTTCAAGCAAAGGAATACTGTTGTTCAGCTTCACGATGTCGGGATGTTCTCTGGTGTATTTCTGTTTTAGTTCGGACAGTTGCTCGCGCGTCACTGTCAGTTTGTTGACCAGGCTACTCGCCCTGCTCGAGCCACCCACCTGGCCTTCCAGTGAATTGATTTCCCTTCGAAGCTTGATGACGTCAGGGTGATTGGGGGTATATTGGGAAGATACCCTGAGGTACTCGGTCAGCAGAGTGCGCAGACGCTCCGGACCGGAAAGCAGGGTCTTGCCAGGCTCCGCGTACAGGGTGCCGTATGGATTCGTGACGGCCATCTGGGATTCCAGATTGAGTTTTCTGTCCTCCAGAGAACGAATTTCCTCTTCCGTGCGCTCCAGTTTGTTCCCTGTCTGCTCATAGAGGCGCATGTTGAAGTCCTTGAGTTCCGGAAGCTGGTTGATGTTTCCAACCTTGAAAGTCGCAAGTTTCCGCTCCAGTTCCTCAATGACCGTGTTTAGCTTTTCGGCCTCGGCCTGCAGGAAATTATAGACCGATTCCGCTTCCTCGTTGCGCTTGGCACGGTCTTCACTGAGAAACAGGCTCGCAACTTCGTTTGATACAGCGGCCGCGGCGACCGGTTCATCGAGATCAGCGTAGATCTGGATCGCCATCGTGGCCGATGCGGTATCTTCAGATTTCACCGCCTGGAACTGTGCGATCTCCATCCCGATGGATTTGCGCAACATCCCGGCCAGTTGCGCCGGCAGCAGCTCGTCTGTCTCGTCGAGGAAAAGATTGTTGGACTCGACAATTCCAAGCAACGTGTCCCGGTCCAGCACGCGCAACATGGCACTCTGCATCTGCTCCGACAATTCTTCACGCATTGTCGCGGCGACAAAGGTCTCCGGGACGTCCTGGCTCTCGATCAGGATGGTTACCGGGGCCCGGTAAACGACGGGCAACATAAATGCTACGACCACCGCCAGCAAAAGTATGCCTGCGGCAGGCAGGAAAATTTCCCGCTTTCTGCGCCGTAGTATGCCGACATACTCTCGTAACTCGTACCCCGCCTGGCGATCCTGCTTTCCCATTTGTTACCTGCGTTCGTCACCCGAGAAATGGTAAGGAGTCACCTAATTTTTCCAACCATCGGCAAAAGCCATGCCTCCGGGTGTTATGTCATATCCCTTCGAGACACGTCCTGAGGGCTGGCCCCCCGAACGACTGACTCCACCCTGGGGGGCAGCGTCCAGCTTAAAGCGTATCGATCGGCGTAACTTTCGTCCATCGCACATTAAGGAACACCGTGTGGCTGTCGGCGCTGGTCGGTTCGCTGAACCGCTTCTGTCTCAGATACCGATAGGCCGTTTCCACGCGCCAGTCTGGCGTAAACCGATACGACAAAACGGGAAGCAGCGAAAAGAACCGCCGGTTGCTGCCCGACTCGGGGTTGTCGATATTTTCGTTCTCGAACAATCGTGACCTAATCGCGAAAGTCCATCTCTCTTGGAGCTGGTAGCTCATGTTGGCGTTCAGTTCATCGGTCTCTACCAGATCGCCAACACCACTGGGGGAGAGGTTTCTCTCAAGCCTGACATCGTACCGCGCCTTACCCGTAATCTTCGAGGCCTGCAACCGGGCCACAAAACCTGTATTGGTGCCGTCATCCCCGGAACCGGGGTTGTCGAAGACCGTATAGCGCCCGCCCGCGGTAAATCCGGCGCTCGTCGTCTCCGAAAAGGCGTACCGGTATCCGGCCTGCAGTTCGTAGTTATCCGTCGTGCGCCCGCTGTCGGAGTCGAATCGCGATGTCTGGAACAGGGCGATAATATTGTCCTTTTCCGTCAGTTCGTGGTTGTAATCGAGCCTCAGCGAACCTTGCCGGTAATCATCCAGAAAATCGTTCTCCTCATAGAGGGTAGTATTAAACCGCAACCTCGCGCCCAATCTATCTCGTTCCGTGAGATCATACTTGTACGGGAGGCGAACATCGATCGCGTTGCGACGAATGTTCTCGTTCACGATGTTGTCGTCAACCGACTGGTCAGGCTCAATGGCCGGGTTGTCGGGGTCTCCCACCACCCTGATGCTCCTGAGTACCGTGTCACGCTTCCACAACGCGTCAAGACCGATATTGGAGCGTTCGAATTTTTTCTTCGACTCGAACCCGAACAACTGATTGCCCGTGTTGGACAGTCTGTCGGTATCCCCGACGAAACCGACGAAATCCAGTCGCGCAAGTCCCGCAAGCTCGAAGGACTCGGTGAGACGGCTGAACTTGAGCGCACCGGCGACTCGCCCGGTCCCGACTTCGTCGGGATCCGTCGTCGACAGCCGGAAATTGGTGTTGTAATTACCACCAATACTGAACTCGGGTTCGAGTTCCCAAGCCTCCGCCCAGACCAGCGAAGGAGCAAGAACGGTGATTAGCGTGGCCGCAAGGGAAGCAGGAGCCAGATTCTTCAACCGGTCAGGAATTGAAATACCTGCGACCCCGTAAGCTTCTCCGCGACTGCTCTGCAATAAACTGAGAATACCCATACTTTGTTCCCTGCTGTTCATGAACCGTGTGGACCATATCGTGCGCAATTTCCGGCCCCGGGCATTATTTCTCATACAGAAATATCGGCAAGTTTACCACTCGCAACCTTAACTAATGCGCACCAGGTCGACAAAATCGCGTGACATCGATCAATCGTGGCAGCGCGTCGGGAACCTTGAGTCCCGGGCACTTTCACAATGGCGCCTGGTGAAACTAACCTTTTGGAATCACTCGGGTTCTTCGATTCTAGCCCCGGCCAGGGAGTTGCCGAGACTCCCATTTCTCGTTTCCCCGTATCTTCTCACAATTGTGGCTGCGACGCATCAGTCCGTCAGTTTGTCGCCACACTCTGCCCCCAGTACCCGAGACTCTGCCCCCTGGCACCCTACTCTAGTACCCGAGCTCCGAACCCGAAACCACCCGGTTTGGTACGATAGCCACCCGCCTGTACGCTGGCGTGAATAACCGACAATTGCAACAGGGAGCGGATATGAAGGTACTTGTGACGGGATCTGCGGGTTTCATCGGTTCGGCACTGTCCCTCAGGCTCCTGGAGCGCGGGGACGAGGTTGTTGGAATCGACAATCTCAACGACTACTACGATATTCGAATCAAGGAGGCCCGACTAGAGCGCACCCGGGCCTACGAGACGTTTACCGACGTCCGCGCCAGCCTGGAGGACCGCACAGCCATCGAGCGGGTGTTCACGGCCCATGAGCCGCAGCGTGTGGTCAACCTGGCCGCTCAGGCGGGTGTCCGATATTCAATCGAAAATCCGCACGCTTACGTGGACAGCAACCTGGTTGGCTTCCTCCACGTGCTCGAAGGCTGCCGAAACCACCAGGTGGAGCACCTGGTCTATGCCTCGAGCAGTTCGGTCTACGGCGCCAACACGCACATGCCGTTTTCCGTTCACGACAACGTAGATCATCCCCTCAGCCTGTATGCCGCGAGCAAGAAGGCCAATGAGCTGATGGCGCACGTATACAGCCACCTTTACCGAATTCCGACCACTGGACTGAGGTTCTTTACCGTCTACGGACCCTGGGGCCGACCGGACATGGCGCTGTTCCTGTTTACCGCCAGGATCCTCGCTGGTGAACCCATCGATGTCTTCAACTACGGGAACCACCGCAGGGACTTTACCTATATAGACGATATCGTCGAGGGTGTTATTCGAACCCTGGATTCGATCCCCGAGCCCAACCCCGACTGGAACGGTGACGCGCCCGATTCCGCCACCAGTATGGCTCCGTGGCGACTGTACAACATCGGCAACAACCAGCCCGTGGAATTGAGGCACTACATTGAGGTGCTGGAGGATTGTCTGGGGAGCAAGGCCGTGCAAAACCTGCTTCCGCTCCAGCCCGGCGACGTACCAGACACCTATGCCGATGTTTCGGATCTGGTTCACGATGTCGGCTACAAACCGAGAACGCCGGTAGAAACGGGCGTTCGGAGATTCGTCGAATGGTACCGGGACTACTACGGTGTGTAGCTCAGGGCCTGAGGGGCGCCGCTCGGCCGGAACTGGACCATGTGAGGTAATCTCCCAGAATCAGGTGGTGATCGAAAGCTAGTTCGACACCCGGACTCTCCGGGTCCACGACACGAATCGCCTTCGCATCGTCCGCGGCCATCGGCGTACCTTCCGCGGAGCCGACGTAGACCGCACTCACCGTGTGCCCCCTGGTGTCGCGGGAGGGGTCAGAATAGCAACCCAGGAGTGCCTCGAGCGTTACATCAAGGCTCGTCTCCTCCCTCATTTCCCGTACGGCTGCCGACTCCAGGGTTTCCCCGATGTCGACGAACCCCCCAGGCAAGGCCCATCCGTACGGCGGATTTCTGCGCTCGATGAGTACGATACGGCGCTTCCCATCGGGGATCGTCACACGAATAACGACATCCACGGCCAGCAGCGGAGTTTCCGGACGCGCCACGATCAATCCTTCCCGCCTAACCTGCGTAACGACTTCCTCTCACGTTTATCCGGCCGCCGATTCGGTCTCTGCACGGCAACACTGGCGAGTCTCCTCGCCTCTTGCTCCCGTTCCCGGCGCTCCCGGCTTTCGGCGGTTTCCTCGTACAAACCTACAGTCTCCGGCGCGGATCGCCTTCGCATGGCGATCCCCCGAATGACGACGGTCATCCGCTCATTGCCACGTGTCACTTCGAGGGTGTCCCCGGACCTCACCCGTCTGCCGGCTTTCACCCGCTCACCATTGACATGCACTTTCCCGCCTCCGATCGCCTGTGTTGCAAGTCCTCTCGTCTTGAACAGGCGAGCCGCCCAGAGCCACTTGTCCAGGCGAATGGCATCGTCATCTGTGTCGCATTTACGCATTCCGGCGAAAGGCCCGCTTCACAGGTTGAAGGGCAACCCGGCCTTGGCGGCTTCGCTCAGTCCGTTGCGGGATTCGAGGCCATATCCATCATCAGGGCATTGAGCCGCGTCACGAAACCAGCGGGATCCTCCAGCTGCCCGCCTTCCGCCAGAACGGCCTGTTCGAACAGCATCGTAGACCAGTCCCCGAACCGTTCGTCATCCGACTCCTCCCCCATACGCCCGAGCAGCGGGTGGGTCGGGTTGATCTCCAGTGACGGTCGACTCGCGGGCATCTCATGGCCCGCCTGCTTGAGCAGGTGCTGCATGTACATTGCCATATCGTGCTCGTTCAACACGATGCACGCGGGAGAACGGGTCAACCGGTGTGATACCCGCACCTCATCAACGCGGTCCCCGAGGGCATTCTTGATGCGTCCAACAACCTCTTCCGCGTCCTTCTCGACCTTCTCGTACTCCTTCTTGTCGTCCTCCGACTCCACATCGCCAAGATCGAGTTCACCTTTCGCGACGGACTGCAACGACTTGCCCTTGTATTCGTTCAGATTGCCGGCCAGCCACTCGTCGACCCGATCGTGCATCAACAGCACCTCAATACCCTTTTTGCGAAAGATCTCCAGGTGGGGACTGCTCTTCGCGGCGGCGAAACTGTCGGCGGTCACGTAGTAGATCTTCTCCTGTCCCTCCTTCATGCGATCGATGTAGTCGTCCAGGGACACTGCCTGCGTCTCTTTATCGTCATGACTGGAAGAGAAACGCAACAGTCCGGCGATCTGTTCGCGATTGGCAAAGTCCTCGGCCGGCCCTTCCTTCATGACCTTGCCGAATTCCGACCAGAACGTCACATACTTTTCCGGTTCCTTGCCCGCCATGTCCCCCAGCAGCCCGAGGATCTTCTTGACGGCCCCTCCGCGAATGTTGTCGATAACCTTGTTGCTCTGCAGGATCTCGCGTGAAACGTTGAGCGGCAGATCGCTGGAGTCGACGACGCCGCGGACAAAACGAAGATACTTTGGCAACAATTGCTCGGCATCATCCATGATGAAGACCCGCTTCACATACAGCTTGACGCCGTGCATATGCTCCCTGTCGAACATATCGAAAGGTGCCTTGGAGGGAATATAGAGCAACGTCGTGTACTCCTGCGTGCCTTCTACCCTGTTATGGGTCCAGGCCAGAGGGTCCTGAAAATCATGTCCGACGTGTTTGTAAAATTCCTTGTAT
This sequence comes from Pseudomonadota bacterium, assembly GCA_034722015.1. Taxonomy (GTDB): domain Bacteria; phylum Pseudomonadota; class Gammaproteobacteria; order JAJDOJ01; family JAJDOJ01; genus JAJDOJ01. Next base: position 74,029 of record JAYENI010000088.1, on the reverse strand, counting down.
TCTTCCTCGCTGATATCGGATTTCGGTCGCGACCACAGCGCCGAGGCCTTGTTAATAGTCTCCCATTGCGCCTCTTTCTGATCCCCGGAAGCTTCTTCCCCATCCCCCTGCTCCTTCAGCATTCGCACGGGAAGCGGAATGTGATCCGAGTATTTGTGGATAATCGATCTCAGACGCCAGCTGTCCGCAAATTCCGCCTCTTCCTCCTTAAACCACAGGGTGACCTCCGTACCCCGGGCTTCGGTTTCGACGTTCTCGATCTCGAAACTGCCTTTTCCGTCAGACTCCCAGCGCACCCCGTGTTCGGGACCCATTCCCGCCCGACGGGTTACGAGACTGACCTTGTCCGAGACGATAAACGCGGAATAAAAACCGACGCCGAACTGCCCGATCAGCCCGGCGTCCTTCGCCTGGTCACCGGTCAGGGACTCAAAGAATTCGCGAGTGCCGGACTTGGCGATTGTGCCGATGTTGCTGACCACCTCATCACGGGACATACCAATCCCGTTGTCGCGAATGGTCACAGTGCGCTTGTCCTTGTCGAATTCAACCTCGATCTTCAGGTCCGTATCCTGCTCAAACAGCGCTTCGTCCGAGATCGCCTCGAAACGCAGCTTGTCGCAGGCATCCGAGGCATTGGAGATCAACTCGCGCAGAAAGATCTCGCGGTTGGAATACAGGGAATGAATCATCAGGTGAAGTAACTCAGTCACTTCAGTCTGGAATTGAAGCGTTTCCTTCTGTGTTGCTACTATCATGCCTTGATGCTCCGCAGGTGCTGGTATCGAATGGGGAAAATGGGGATGAAACCGCCGATTCTCAAGTGGTTCCGCAACGCGAACCGGTAAATCAGGTAGCCTCCCGGGGGATATCACCGATCACCGGATCGTCCGGGACGAACAGGTTCCCGAGCAGGGTGCGATTCAGATCCTGAAGTGTCGAAAAGCGACCGGGATCGACGAGCATCTTCTCGGGAGTCTGCACAAAGGGCGCCGGAACGAGTTCGTCCGCGCATTCCGAGCAAAGATCCATGACGCCGGAGGGCTGCGACTCGAGATGAAACTGCAATGCGACTGCATTGTCCAGCACAAATCCCTGATTGTCACAGGCTTCGCTGAAACCGATTCCGAAGGCGCCGGCGGGGATATCGAACGTGTCTCCGTGCCAGTGAAACGCATCGAATTCCGGGGGAAAGCCCCGGAAAAACGGGCTCGACCTGCCGTCGGGAGTCAACGCGACGGGAAACCAGCCGATTTCCTTTTCGCGATTTCGATAGACCCGCACTCCGAGGACATCCGCCAGAAGCTGCGCCCCCAGACAGATGCCGAGAACCGGTTTCCCGCTATGCAGCACCTTTGCGATAAAGCGTTTTTCCTCCAGCAACCACGAGTACGGACCGGCATCGCCGACAGACATGGGTCCGCCCATGACGATCAATCCATCGACCGACCCCGGTTCGGGCAATCGCTGCGCCGCAAACAGACGCGTTCTGGAAAGTGCGAATCCGCGCCCGACCAGACACGGCTCAATTCCCCCCAATCCCTCGAAGGGTACGTGCATCAGATAGTGAATCTTCATCGAAAAGAATCGCAAGCGTACAGTTGGTCGTACGTATGAAGGGGAGGTATTTGAGGCCTGAGGCAACCGGGACGGGATCGAACCGGCCCGCCGGTCTCATTCACGCCGGCAAACGCGCTCTCCTGAAACCCGGACCAGGGCGGCGCCATGCATGAACAACCGACGTGCGATAACGCATGCAGCACTTCGAGCTGATACCCATATCCCGCCGCGGGAACGCAACCGTCAAAAAGACCGGCGGCGAAGCACTGAAACCCTGTCGATCAGGGGCCGGGGCGTGCGAATCAACCGTTTTCACACCAGAATCCGGACACCCGCGTGGCATCGTGCCGGCCGAGTATCATCAGCCGAGCTTTTCCTTGATTCTGGCAGCCTTGCCTGTCCGGCCTCGAAGATAGTACAGCTTGGCCCGGCGCACATTGCCGCGGCGTTTTACTGTGATGCCCGCGACAAGCGGACTGTGGGTCTGAAACACGCGCTCGACACCCTCGCCGTGAGATATCTTGCGCACGGTAAACGAGGAATTCAGCCCCCGGTTACGCTTGCCGATCACCACACCCTCGAAGGCCTGCAGCCGCACACGACCGCCTTCGGAAACCTTTACCTGCACCACGACCGTGTCACCCGGCGCGAATTCCGTAATATCGGATTTCAGCTGTTCCGATTCCAGTTCGTCAATGACGTTACCCATGAGTTTTCCCTCGTACACTATCCACTACGTCGGAACAGGATCCTGCGTCTATCCCCTGTTCGTTCAGATATTCGTCCAGCAAGGCCCTTTCAACTTCGTCAAGGCGCCGACGCGCCAGCAACTCGGGGCGCCTGACACATGTCCGTCCGAGCGACTGTTTCAATCGCCAGCGCCGGATCGCCTCATGATCGCCACTTAACAGAACCTGCGGCACGCCAAGCCCGTCGACCGAAGCCGGACGGGAATAGTGAGGACAATCGAGCAGTCCTTCCATAAACGAGTCTTCCCGTGCGGAATCGGCGTGACCTAAGGCACCCGGCAACAATCGGGCCAGCGCGTCAACGATTACCATGGCCGCGAGTTCCCCGCCACTCAGCACATAGTCGCCGATGGAACACTCGTCGTCGATCTCAGTTTCAATGAAACGTTCGTCAACGCCTTCGTAGCGCCCGGCCACCAGCACCAATCCGGGGAACCTGGCCCACGTGTTGACCGTGTCCTGGTCGAGCGGCTTGCCCTGAGGACTCAGAAACACAGTCCGCGCTTCAGCGCGGATCTCCTTCCTGACGGCCCGAATACAGGTCCGCAGGGGTTCGACGGTCATCACCATTCCCGGTCCGCCGCCGAAAGGCCGGTCATCCACGCTCCGGTGCCGATCCGTTGCATACTCCCGGGGATTGTGCGTATGCACTTCGATCAACCCACGCTCGACGGCACGCGCCGTGACGCCGTAACCGAGCACCTGAGCCACGAACTCCGGGAACAGGGTGAGTACGTCAACGCGCAAGGTGCCCCCCCACGCTAATAGTCGGCACCCCAATCCACATGGATCGTCCCCAAACCCACGTCGACCGACTTCACCACTGAACCACGCACCCAGGGAATCAATCTTTCGCGTTCTCCCTGCACGACCATGACGTCGTTGGCACCGGTCTGCATCATGTGCCGCACCTCGCCCAGGGACTCCCCACGCAAGTTCACGACATGCAGGCCGATCAACTGGTCCCAGTAGTACTCCCCGTCCTCGAGCGGAGAAAGCTGATCGCGTTCAATTGCAATCCGCAGCCCTACCACCCCGGCCGCCTGATCGCGATCGTCGATGCCATCCAGCCTGGCCACCACGGTTCGGCCTTGCGGCCTTCCGGATAGCACCCGATATCGACGCCACCCGTCATTTTCGCGTAGCAGCCACGAATCGTACTGCGTAATACCTTCTCTTGGTTGGGTGTATGAATGGATCTTGACCCAACCATGCACCCCGTACAGGCCCGAAACCTGGCCGAGCACCAGCGGCTCCGTCGGCAACTGGGGCCCCTTCAGCCGGCCTTTCGCTGCTCCCGGATCAGGGTATCGACCCGGTCGGAAGTCCCGGCGCCGACCGATAGCCAGTGCTCTACACGGGCCATGTCGATGTTCAGTTTCACTTCCTTTCCACGGGCACCGGGATTGAAGTACCCGATGCGCTCGATGTATCCACTGTCACGTCTCCTCCGGGAATCCGTAACAACGATGTGATAGAAGGGCCGCTTTTTGGCGCCAGCCCGAGAAAGACGCATTGTCACCATTTTTTCTGCTTCCAATGACGGAATTACACGATCCGCAGCCCGATTAGGCCTTGACCAAAACCGGCGATTCTATCCTAATCTGGAGAAAAGTGAAGAGGCGAAAACGATTCAGACGAGCAAAAGTTGCTGCGCCACGGCCACACAAGCCACCTGATCCCGATCCGGAGTCCGGTCAGCCACGCCCGGAGCATCTATCCGAAAGGCATGCCAGGGGGCATCCTGCCTTTCATTCCCCTCATTAAACGGTTCATGCCGCCCTTGGAGAATTTCTTCATCATCTTGCGCATCTGGGTATGTTGCTTCAGCAGTCGGTTCACGTCCTGGACGCGGGTTCCCGAGCCGTTGGCAATCCGTCGCTTTCGAGACCCCTTGATCATCTCGGGGAAACGCCGTTCACGGCGAGTCATTGAGTCGACGATGGCAATCATCCGGCGAATTTCGCCGTCGTCGGCCTGGTTCTTGACGGCGGCCGGCAGAGACGTTGCGCCGGGGAGTTTGTCCAGCAACCCGGCGACACCTCCCATATTGAGCATTTGCTCGAGTTGTGTTTTCAGGTCTTCCAGGCTGAATCCCTTGCCGGACTTCAGCTTTTTGGCAAGTTTCTCGGTCTCGCGTTGATCGACGTTGCGCTGCGCCTCTTCCACCAGACCCAGGACGTCGCCCATCCCCAGTATGCGCGAGGCGATACGATCCGGATAAAACGGTTCCAGCGCGGCGGTTTTCTCACCCACACCGATAAACTTGACCGGTTTTCCGGTCACATGCCTGACCGATAGCGCCGCGCCGCCCCTGGCGTCGCCATCGGTCTTGGTCAGGATGACACCGGTCAGTGGCAGTGCGTCGTTGAACGCCCTGGCGGAGTTTGCCGCATCCTGCCCGGTCATGCTGTCCACGACGAACAGCGTCTCGACGGGATCGACCGCCGAATGGATACGGGCGACCTCTTCCATCATCGCTTCATCGATATGAAGACGGCCGGCGGTGTCCAGTATCAGAACGTCCACGACCTGCGTACGCGCTCTTTCCAGGGCGCCCTTCGCAATCTCCACCGGGTCTTGTCCGTTTTCGCTCGGATAGAAAACCGCCCCAACCTCTGCGGCAAGTTTTTCCAGCTGCTGTATGGCGGCGGGACGGTACACGTCGCAGCTCGCGACCATCACCTGCTTGCCGGAATTTTCCGCGAGCCAGCGCGCCAGCTTGCCGACGGTCGTCGTCTTGCCCGCGCCCTGCAGACCGGCCATCATGACCACCGCGGGAGGCCGTGCCTGAAGGTTCAGGCCCTCGTTGGCCTCACCCATGACCCGCACCAACTCGTCATTGACGACCTTGATCAGCGCCTGCCCCGGCGTCAGGCTGTGCAACACATCCTGACCGCGGGCGCGTTCCCGGACGTCATCGATAAAGGACCGGACGACGGGAAGCGCCACATCCGCCTCCAGCAGTGCCATGCGGACTTCCCGCAGGGTATCGCTGATATTGTCTTCGGTGAGCCGCGCCTGCCCCTTCAGGTGCTTGACGGTGCCCGCAAGTCGCTCACTCAGGTTCTCGAACATCGTTTACCCGTTTGCGCTATCTGAAAAGTGCCGCATTATAGACGATCACGGGCTGCCAACGCGGCCAGGCGCCCTGGCAATCTGATGAAAGCCCTCAGGCGGCACCATTTGGCGTTAAAGTCGGGCCCCGGTTGCATATTTTCTGCGTGTAAACCGCGCTTCCTCGCCCGATTCTGCTTTGCGTGGCACACACCCGAGACATTTTTCAGCAGCGCACCAGTGCGCTATCCAACTGATAATTACGGATTCAGCGTTCCCCCTGGTGTTTCGCAGCGAGGCGTAGTGTGCAGGCAATGGCCATTCTCTTGTCAACTGAACTCGCACATCACCTGGATAGAGCACTAGATCTCGAACACTTCTCCGTTTGTCAGCCGGTGACCTACCTGACCCGACAGAAGTGCGTTGATCTCGTCTATGGTTTCCGGTTCGGAACCGGGCTTGAGGTGGGAAATGCAGATCCTGGGATCGTGGTTCAGTTTGCCGAGGTCCTGCGCCAGCAGCGAGGGGCAATAGTGACGGGCCATCGTGCTCAGTTCCCGCCCGCTCTCCGGATAGGCACATTCGACGACGAGCAGATCCAGACACTCATGGGCATTCAGGGCATCCCAAAGCGTGTCGTTGGTCGTCGTGTCACCGCTGAAGGACATCGCTGAGTGGGCGTCGGAGGCGTAATACGCCAGCGCCGGAACCACATGGTTGACGCGTATGGCCTGGATTTCGAGGTCATTCACCCTGTGGGACTCGCCCGGCATGATCGGCAGGTACCGAAGCACCGGGTCCTTCCCTTGCGGCAACCGAAAAAAATCCGGCCAGACCTCCCAATTGAATACATGAGCGCGCAAGGTCTCGTAAGTGGAGGGTTCGCAATGGACCACCAGGGGTTGCACCTGTAGGGTCTCGTAGAGCGTATCGGCCAGCAGCGGCAGGCTTGCGATGTGGTCGAGGTGCTGGTGTGTGAGAAAGATGTGCCGAAGCTTTCGCATCCGCTCGACAGACAGGTTACCGACACCGGTCCCGCAGTCGATCAGTACCTCGTCTCCCAACAGCATGGATGTGGTTCGCAGGCCCTCGCCAATTCCCCCGCTGCAACCCAGAATTTCAACGCGCATTGATATCGCCGCTCTTCACGCTCTAGCCGCCGGACAACCGATGCTAGCACGCCATAATCCTCCGTACCGCATCCCGGGATGTAGAATGCCGCTTGCTGTGAAATGCCTCACATTCACTGTTGTTGACTGCGTCACAACAGCGCAGAAAAGCTTATCCTGCCGCGGACGTACGCAAGGGATTGGCGAACCTCCCTGTGCGCATCTGTCACGGGCGGACTCCATGGTACGCGCCAATGTGGCCTGACCGGGAACGCGGTAGAATTCGGCGTACGGGCTTACCCCTATTTCAGAACAGAGGATGAAAACGGGGAAATGGGACGCGGATTCAGACGAACGTGCCAGTCGGTAGGCCCGGCCTACGGCTGGCTGCTGCTGGGAGCACTGCTATTGTCCGCTCCTTTCGCGGCCCGCGCCGGGACCGATACCAGCTTCCGTATCGGCGTATACGACAACCCTCCGCTGGTCTTTCTCGACCAGTCCGGACAGATCGATGGCTTTCTTCCGGCGTTGTTCAACGATATCTCCACCCGGGAAGGCTGGAAACTCGACTACGTACACTGTGAATTTCCCCGCTGTCTCGCGATGCTCGACGCGGGTGATATCGACCTGCTCATACCCATTGCGGTGAATGCGGATCGACTGCGGCGCTATCGGTTCAACCGCAGGAATTTCATTATCAACTGGGGGAAGATCTTCGCGCGCGACGGACTCAGGATTGAGTCGATCCGGGACCTCGACGGCAAGCGGGTGGCCGTCGTCAGCGACGACATACATTACCGGAAGCTGCGCGAACTGGCCGACGCCTACGAGATATCCATCGATTTCCGGGATTTCTCAAACTACGACCAGGTGCTGGATTCGATCGCACTCGGGCATGCGGACGCAGGCCTGGCAACCCGTCTGTTTTCCGGACCGGAAAGCAGGTCAAGCGGTATCGAGCGGACGCCCGTCATCTTCAATCCCGTAGGACTCAGGTTGGCGATGCCCGGGGACAAGGCCGGCGGTGCGGAGCTGGTCGCGGCTATCGACAGACGCCTGGGAGACCTCAAGGCGGATCCGGACTCGATCTATTACGGATTGCTCGAGGAATGGCTGGACGAGGCGCCCCATTCGGAATGGCCCGGCTGGTTCGGCTGGGCACTGCTGGGCGTGATCGGCTCGGCCCTGGCTATCCTGCTGCTCTTTCTGATATTCGAGCTCGTCCTGCAGCGCAGGACGAGGGTACTCCGTGGCAATATCGAGCAGCGCGACCGTTCCGAGGCGGAGGAACAGACACTGGGCGTGTTGCTTCGCCTGTCCCTGGAAGGTCACCCCCTCGAAATTTTCCTGCAGCAGTCGCTCGACAGCCTGATCCACGCGATTCCCTGGCTGGAGGTGTTGCCACAGGCCGGCATCTTCGTGGCGACTGAGACCGGTGAGGAACTGAGACTGGTTTCCAGCCACAATCTCGCGCCTGAAATCCGGCAATTGTGCGCGAAAGTCCCGTTCGGACAGTGCCTGTGCGGACGCGCGGCGCTGGAACACTGCACGCAATTCGCCAACTGCGTGGACGATCGCCACGTCACCCGGTACCCCGGCATGGCCCCTCACGGGCACTACAACGTGCCGATTATGGCGGACAACCGGACCACCCTGGGTGCCATGGTGTTCTACGTGCCCCACGGACACGCTTACTCGACCCACGAGCAGGCCTTTCTCGAGCAGGTCGCAGACGTCCTCAGCATGGGGATCAGTAAACGCCGCGACGCCGAAGCGATCGAACGACTGGCCTACTTCGATCCCCTGACCGGTCTGGCCAACCGTCGCCTGCTGCTGGACCGGCTGCAACACGACATGCAACTCGCGGCAAGGCATTCGAAAAAGGGTGCGGTACTGTTTTTCGACCTCGATCGCTTCAAGACGCTGAATGACGCCCTGGGACACGCAGTAGGCGATGAGCTGCTGCGCCAGGCAGGACGGCGACTGGTCGGGTCACTGCGGGCCGAGGACAGCGTGGCGCGAATCGGTGGTGACGAGTTCGTGGTCGTGCTGCCGGAACTCGGCGCGGGACCCGGGAATTCGGGCGCCGATGTGCGTGCCGTTGCCGACAAGCTCCGCCGGGCACTCGCCGAACCCTTTGAACTCGGCGGGCACCGTTACCAGGTCACGGCCAGCATCGGCATCTCCCTGTTTCCCGATGACAGTAGCCAGTCCGAAGACATACTGCGCAACGCCGATGCCGCCATGTACAAGGTGAAACACGCCGGTGGAAACGGGACCCGCTTCTTCGAGCCGGGAATGCAGAAAGAGGCGGACCATCGCCTGTCGCTGGAAAGCCAGTTACGCGACGCGCTGGACGAAGACCAGCTATCCCTGAGCTATCAGCCTCTGGTACAGGCCTCCGGCGACATCGTGGGTGCGGAGGTCCTGCTCCGCTGGGACCACCCTGTCCGGGGACCCGTGCCACCGGCCAGTTTCGTCCCCGTGGCGGAGGAAACGGGGCTGATACTACATGTTGGCCGGTGGGTGATGCGCCAGGCCTGTCTCCAGCTAAAGCGCTGGATGGAGACCGGTGAATGTCAAGACGGCATGCGTTATCTGGCGATCAACGTCAGCCCGATCGAATTCCGTCAGAACGACTACGTCAATGGCGTCGCCTCAATCATTGAGGAAACGGGGGTCGACTCGAGTCGTATCACAATCGAGATCACCGAGGGCGCCCTTCTCGGCGATCTGGACGAGATCATTCACAAGATGCGCCGGCTGAAGCGCTACGGTCTGCACCTTTCTATCGACGATTTCGGTACCGGATATTCGTCACTGACCTATCTCAAGCGTCTGCCGCTGGATATCCTGAAGATCGATCGCTCCTTCGTCCGGGACATCTCGACCGACGCACAGGACGCCGCTATCGTGGAAACCATCATCTCCATCACCGGACATCTGGGGCTGGAAGCTGTCGCCGAAGGCGTCGAGACCGAGGATCAGTTCGAGTTCCTGAAGAAACGCGGGTGCCACGTGTTCCAGGGATTCCACTTCGGAAGGCCGGTAACCGCCGAGGCGTTTTTCAGGATGATCTGTTCTGCGGAACCCGATTCGAGAGCGGGACGAAACGATTCAGACGATGACGTCGGCCCGCTGCCCGCGAAACCCGGCCCGGCAGAAGAGCCCGGGACGTAACCCTACTCCTCATGCTCCTCGTGCTCCGGTAACGACGCAAACTCGTGGGCGGTCATCGCGGCGTGGAAGAACTCCCGATTGAGCCGGGCGATAAAATCCTGGGGAATGGACTTAGGACAAACGGCAACGCACTCGTAGTGATTCCCGCAGTTTCCAAACCCTTCGTCGTCCATGGACTCGACCATCGCGATGGCGCGATGCATCCGCTCGGGCTGTCCCTGCGGTAGCGCGGCGAACTGACCGAGCTTGGCCGCCACGAAGAGCATCGCCGACGCATTTGGACATGCGGCGACACAGGCGCCGCAGCCGATGCAGGACGCGGCCTGGAACGCACGCTCCGCGCACTGTCGCGCGACCGGCAGTGTGTTTGCATCGGGGGCCGACCCGGCCTTGACGGATACATAGCCACCGGCCTGCAAGACCCTGTCGAGGGCCCCTCGATCGACGACAAGGTCCCGAATGACCGGAAAGGCCGCGGCTCGCCAGGGCTCGACGACGATCGCCTGGTCATCGCGGAAGTGCCTCATGTATAGCTGGCAGGCGGTCGTCGCCGAACGCGGTCCGTGGGGGACCCCGTCGATAACCAGGGAGCATGACCCGCAGATGCCCTCCCTGCAGTCGTGATCAAAGGCAACCGGCTCCTCGCCCTTTCGCGACAGCCCCAGATTCAGCAGATCGAGCATTTCGAGAAACGACATGTCCCCCTCCACCCCGTCCACGTCGTACCCGACCAGCTGGCCGGCATGTTCCGCGGATCGCTGGCGCCACACCCGGAGCCTGAGTCTCATTTGTAACTCCGGGTTACAGCGTGCACCGTCTCGAATGTCAGGGGCTCGGGGTGACAACGCGGCGCGACACCCTGCCCCCGGTATTCCCACGCCGCCACGTGCGAAAAGTGTTTGTCATCACGAACCGCCTCGCCTTCCCCGGTCTGGTGCTCCTCCCGGAAGTGCGCGCCGCAGGACTCCTCCCGCGCCAGCGCATCATGGCAAAGCAACTCGGCGAACTCCAGAAAATCGGCCACGCGTCCCGCCCGCTCCAGAGACACATTGAACTCCTCCCCGTTCCCGCACACGCAGGCCTCACGCCAGAACGCCTCACGCAGCGTGGGAATGGCAACCAGCGCCTCTCTGAGCCCCGCTTCGTTCCGGGCCATGCCACAACACGAATCCATGATTTCGCCCAATTCCCTGTGAAAGCTCTCGACCGGGCGATCGCCACCGATGTCCAGCAGTCTTGCCGTACGCACCGCGACGTCTTCTTCCACCGAACTGAAGGATTCGCAACCGGGATCCGGCAGGTCCGGTCTCTCAACGGCCAGATAGTGGCCAAGGGTCTGGGGCAGGATGAAGTAACCGTCGGCCAGGCCCTGCATGAGCGCGCTCGCCCCCAACCGGTTCGCCCCATGGTCCGAAAAGTTGGCCTCGCCGATAACAAACAACCCCGGGACGTTACTCATCAGATCGTAGTCCACCCACAGACCACCCATGGTGTAGTGCGCCGCCGGATAGATACGCATCGGCACCCGATAGGGGTCTTCCCCGGTGATGCGCTCATACATGCTGAACAGGTTACCGTAACGCTGCTCAATCGCAGCGCGCCCCAGACGGCCAATGGCTTGCGCGAAATCCAGATAGACGCCGCGCCCGGTCGGTCCGATACCACACCCCTCATCGCAGACCTGCCGGGCCGCCCGGGACGCGATATCCCGGGGCGTCAGGTTGCCAAAGGCCGGATAACGGCGCTCGAGATAGTAGTCACGCTCACCTTCGGGGACCTTGTCGGCCACCCTCGTTTCCCCGGGATTTACCGGTACCCAGATGCGACCGTCATTGCGCAGGGACTCCGACATCAGGGTGAGCTTGGACTGGTGCGCGCCACTGGCCGGGATGCAGGTCGGATGAATCTGGGTAAAACACGGGTTCGCGAACAAGGCGCCGCGCTTGCAGGCCCGATAGGTGGCCGTCACGTTGCAACCCAGGGCGTTGGTGGACAGGAAGAAGACGTTGCTGTAACCACCGGTGGCGAGCACCACCGCGTGTCCGGCATGCCGTCCGATGCCACCGCTCACCAGGTCGCGGGTGACGATCCCCCGCGCCCTGCCGTCCACCAGAACGAGATCGAGCATCTCGCAGCGGGTGTGGACCCGAACACGTCCGGCGTGGATCTGCCGGTTCAACGCCCCGTAGGCCCCCAGTAACAACTGCTGTCCGGTCTGGCCGCGCGCGTAAAAAGTTCTCGAGACCTGAGCGCCACCGAAGGAACGGTTGTCCAGCAGCCCGCCGTACTCGCGCGCAAACGGAATCCCCTGCGCCACGCAGTGGTCGATGATGCGGTTGCTGACCTGAGCCAGGCGATACACGTTCGCCTCGCGCGCCCGGAAATCGCCCCCCTTGATCGTGTCATGGAACAAGCGGTAGACACTGTCCCCGTCGTTCTGGTAGTTCTTTGCCGCGTTGATCCCGCCCTGCGCGGCGACCGAGTGCGCGCGTCGCGGGCTGTCGTGAAAGGTAAAACACTCCACCTGGTAACCAAGTTCGGCCAGCGTGGCTGCCGCCGACGCACCGGCAAGTCCGGAACCGACCACGAGCACACGATATTTTCGCCGATTGGCCGGGCTCACCAGTTTGAGTGCGTCCAGGCGGTGGTTCCACTTGTCTTCCAGGGCGCCATCCGGCACACGCGCATCGAGCCGCACACTCATCGTGGCACCGTGAGCGGTACGCTCAGCCAGCCGAGTTGCGCCGCTACGGGCATGGACAGGAACCCGGCAACGACCAGGGTGCTGAAGACGCCGGTTCCAACGTCGGTTGCGCGTCGCCAGGCGTCGTGTCCCAGCCCGAGGGTCTGCAGCATGCTGCGTACGGCGTGCCATAGATGTAGTCCCACCAGGACGACGGCAGTTGCGTAGATTGCCGCCAGCCAGGGGTTTGACAGTCCGAGAACCAGGCGTGTGTAGACGTCCGGGCGGCCCGCCCGGTCAAGCAGACCGGCGTACTCTGGCTGGATCACCCCTATCGTCAGGTGCAGCAGGTGATAGATCACGAAGGCCAGGACCGTCAGTCCGCTGAAGAGCATATGGCGGGCGGCAAACCCGGTGTCGACAACGGTGCGAACGGCGTACCGACGGGGTCTCGCGGCGCTGTTCTCGCGGGCGAGTCGTATCCCCGTGTAGACATGCAGTGCGAAGACCGCGAGAATCGTCAGACGGATCCCCCACAACAGGGGATGTCCCTGAAGCCAGGCTGCGTAATCGTTGATTGCCTCCTGTCCCTGGAAGACCTTCAGGTTACCGACAAGATGCCCCGTCACGAACCCGACCAGTACCAGGCCGCTGACAGCCATCATCAGCTTGCTGCCGATCGAGGTTCGAAACAGGCGCAGCAGTCGGTACATGAATAGTCCGGGGTTGTGGAGACATCCGGCAGCCCCCCGGTGGAGCGCCCGGTCGGACTGGATTCACACTGGCGGCAACGCTACCACGATACGGTCGATCAAGGTAGCTGGAACCGACAGGGTCTTCGTCCATCCCGGATCCACCAGACGAAGACGTCAATAGCCGCAATCGCAGCGACCGGTCATTCGTCACGACCAGTCAACAGTTTCTTGCCACCGGGAACCGATTCACCGACAGTAGTCCCGTTACGTGGAACGAATGCGCACACCGAAATGTATATCGCCTTCAGCCTGATCACCGCACTGCTTTACCTGTCCGCCACGGCATTTCTGCTGCTGCGTCTGCGCAGAATAGCCATGGGCGGCGAAACGGAAAAGACCGGCGCATTGTTGCTGTGGGCAGCCGCGATCCCCCTGCACGCGCTTGTGGTTCATGACCATCTCCTGTTGCCACTGGGGCTGGACCTCAATATTTTCAACGCCTCCGCCCTGGTCGCGCTGACGATCTCTTGCGTATTGTGGCTCGGCGCGACGGTTCGCCCCCTGGAGAACCTTGGCATCGCCGTGCTGCCGCTATGCACCCTGAGTGTCATCCTGACCCAGTTCGCCCCGGCCCAGGCCGCAATCATCAGCGCGGACAAGCCCGCCCTTCAGGTCCACGTACTCTTTTCCCTGCTCGCGTACAGCGTGCTGACGCTCTCGGCGCTCCAGGCGGTCCTGCTCGCGGTGCAGGACCGACATATCCACAACCATCGCCCTGGGGGGATCATCCGCGCCCTTCCACCACTACAGCTGATGGAGCAACTCCTCTTCGGCCTGATCGGCCTGGGGGTGCTGCTGCTCAGCGTCTCACTGGCAACGGGCTTTTTTTATCTGGAAGACATTTTTGCGCAGCATCTCGTCCACAAGACCATTTTGTCCATCCTGGCGTGGGTGGTCTTCGTGGTCCTGCTTGTCGGGCGCTGGCGTTTCGGCTGGCGGGGACGCACCGCGATCCGGTGGACACTGGGTGGATTCGTCGTGCTGATGCTGGCCTATTTCGGCAGCAAGTTCGTGCTTGAACTGGTCCTGGAGCGGACGGTTTGACAGCCCGTTTCACGCTTGACAGCCCTAGCCGTGTCACCGTGTAATGACGGCACTTCCATGACCCGGCCACCCCCTTGGATACCCTGCCTCTCAGTACACTGTTCCTCGCCCTTTTCGCACTGTTCCTGCTGTCAGCGTTCTTTTCCGGTTCAGAAACGGCGCTGATCGCCCTGAACCGTTACCGGCTTCGCCACCTGGCGCGGACCGGACACGGGGGCGCGGAAAGGGCGCAGCAACTGCTGGAAAACCCCGGCCGCCTGATCACACTGATCCTGCTGGGGAACAATTTCGTCAACATTGTCATTACCCAGGTGGCGACATATCTCGGCTATCGACTGTACGGAGATGCCGGTATCGCCATTGCCACCGGGGTACTGACGCTGACGCTGCTGATCTTTGCGGAGATCACGCCGAAGACACTGGCGGCGGTGCATTCGGAAAAGTTCGCCTTTCCAGCCGCCTGGGTGTACACCCCGCTGTCCCGGTTTCTCTACCCCATTGTCTGGTTGCTGACGAAGGTCTCCTCGGGTCTTATCAGGCTGTTCGGCGTTTCCCCGGAGGGGGCAGACAGTCATGCCCTCTCACGCGAAGAACTTCGGGTGGTCGTCACCGAGGCCGGGGGCATGATTCCCAGGGAGCACCGCGAGATGCTGGTCGGGATTCTCGACCTGGAAAAGGCGATCGTCCAGGACATCATGGTGCCGCGTAACGAGATTACCGGCATCGATCTGGAAGATGACTGGGAGCAGGTTCTCACTGAACTCCACGACGGTCATTTCAGCCGCATTCCCGTGTATCGGGGCAGCATCGACAACGTGGCGGGATTTCTCCACGTCCGCAAGGTTCTTCCGCTGTTGTCCCGCGACGAACTGACGCCCGAGGAACTGGAGAAGGCCATTGGTGATCCGCACTTCATCCCGGAAGGTACGAGCCTTTCCCGGCAGTTACTCAATTTCCGGATGGGAAGGCAACGTTCCGGGCTCGTCGTTGATGAATACGGCGACATCCAGGGACTCGTTACCCTGGAGGACCTGCTGGAAGAGATTGTCGGGGAATTCACCAGCGATCCCAGCGCCTACGACAAGGATATCCTGCCGCAGGGCGACGGCAGCTATATCGTGGACGGCGGCACACACATCCGGGATCTCAATCGCAGCCTGGGCTGGCAACTTCCGGACAGCGGACCCCGCACGATCAACGGTCTTGTAACGGAACACATGGAGTTCATCCCCGCGCCGGGTACCAGTCTCATGATCAATGGCTATCCCGTAGAGGTGATACAGACAAAGGCCAACGCGGTAATTACCGTCCGGATACGACCGAAGTGGCGAAAAACCAAAGGTTCCTGAGAAACGCCGACGCGAGCGGTGGTTCGGGAACGAATCCTGCCCGCGCCGTTCGACGATCCGGGAACCACTGTATGACGACAGCCCGTAACACCCGAAACTGAGCAGACCATGGCCAGGACGAAACCAGCCTATCAATGCGGCTCGTGCGGGGCATCGCATAGCAAGTGGTCCGGACAGTGCACCGACTGCGGGGAATGGAACGTCATCGAGGAGATCGCGCCTGCACGGCAAGACCGGCGTGGCGGCTGGACCGGGTCCGGGAACACCGCCGTGGTGGCGCTTTCGTCGGTCACTTCCGGTGAGGAACCCCGCGTTCCAAGCCACATCGCGGAACTCGACCGGGTGCTCGGCGGGGGCATCGTCGAAGGCTCGGTGATTCTGATCGGTGGTGACCCCGGCATCGGTAAATCGACACTCCTGCTGCAGATGCTCGCCACGGTCGCCCAGCACTCGAATCTCTACGTCAGCGGGGAGGAATCGGCCGGACAGATCGCCCTGCGTTCCCGAAGACTGGGGCTCGAGGCGCCGCATCTCAGACTGCTCACCGAAACCAGCGTGGAGCGGATCATCGAAGTACTGGCCCGCGAGCGTACCCGCCTCGCGGTGATCGACTCGGTCCAGACCCTGTTCTCGGACAACCTTCAGTCGGCACCCGGATCCGTCGGCCAGGTAAGGGAAAGCGCGGCCCGACTCGTACGGTTCGCCAAGACCAGCGGCACGACCATCTTTCTCGTCGGACACGTCACCAAGGAGGGGGCGCTGGCCGGCCCCCGGGTGCTCGAACACATGGTGGATACGGTACTCTACTTCGAGGGGGACCCGGGAGGGCGATACCGGATCCTGCGCGCGGTCAAGAACCGGTTCGGCGCGATCAACGAAATCGGTGTGTTCGCGATGAGCGAATCGGGGCTCAGGGAAGTGGGCAACCCCTCCGCGATCTTCCTTTCCCGGCACGAGGCGCCGGTGTCGGGGAGCGTCATCGTCGTGACGCGGGAGGGGAGCCGCCCCATGCTGGTGGAGATACAGTCGCTGGTGGACGAGAGCCACCTCGCCAACCCCAGGCGGGTCTCGGTTGGCCTCGACCAGAACCGACTCGGGATGCTGCTCGCCATACTGCACCGCCACGGCGGCATACCGATGGTCGATCAGGACGTCTTCGTGAACGTGGTGGGGGGCGTCCGCGTGACCGAGACGGCGGCCGATGTGGCCGTTGTGCTGGCCGCGCTGTCCAGCTTCCGGGACCGGCCCCTGCCTGCTGACCTGGTCGTCTTCGGGGAACTCGGCCTTGCGGGGGAAATCCGGCCCGTGCCCAACGGTCAGGAGCGGCTGGCGGAGGCCGAGACACACGGTTTCCGCTATGCCCTCGTCCCCGGGGCAAACGCCCCCAGGAGCAGCAGCGGAAAACTCAAGGTGCTTACCGCAAACCGGTTGATCGAGGCGATCGACCATCTGCGATCACTCGAATGACTTGCAACGCCGGCAGCCAGCCGGCTGTTGAAAAAGTCTCAGGTGAGTGCCTGGCAAGGCAATATCGGGTGAGGAAGCGCAGTTTACTCGCAGTAAATGAGCATTCGGAGCCCGATTTTAACGCCGAATGGTGCCGCATGAGAGTTTTGCAACAGCCTGTCAGGCGTCCAGGGCCGCCTCCGCCTCCATCCCCAGCCGGTTCAGCTCCTGTTCCATCTGCTCCTGCAGGGAACCGGTCCCGTCCAGCCTGCCGGTCTTTTCCGCGTAGCGGGGCCGGCCGATCACGATGGCCACGCGGGTGAACGGTTTCGGGATCATGAACCGGTCCCAGGAATTGAGCGTCCACGCGCTGCGCGCGGCGTAGCTCATCGGGACCAGCGGCGCCCCGGACAATTGCGCCAGCATCACCGGCCCCGGCTTGAACTTGTAGATCGGCCCCTCGGAACCATCCGGAGTCAGTACGGGCGAGACCCCGTCCCGAGAGAGGCAGAGGTACATGTCGCGGATGGCCTGGGCGCCCGTGCGGTTCGCCGATCCACGGATCGGTATCACTCCGAGTCGCCTCAGGATCATGGCCCCGAGGTCCCCGTCCTTGGAGGGACTCACAAGGTATCCGATCCTGTATTTGCCGGACAGTTTTCGGACCAGATAGTACGCACAGAAGATATGCCGCTGGTGCCAGTGACAGGGGATGATGGCGCCCCCCGCATTCAGCGCCTCGAGATGTTCCTCGCCCTCGATTCGCCGTACCCTGCAAACGAACCAGAAAAACCTCAGCAACCAGGCGGCAAGCGGCGCGAGGACAGGAAAGAGCAATCGCTTGTGTAACGGCAACCCGATGTCGTCCGCCATCTCAGCCACGGACAGACCGCCCCGTCATCTGGCCAGGCCCGCCGCTCGCGACACCTCCTGTCATCGTCGTATACTTGCCAGGCACAAAATATTCCCGTTGAAAACCGCACCTGCGCGCGGGCCCCGCGTTCACGGCTCCGTACGTGCCCAGGCAGGCCGCGATACCCGACCACCCTCGACGGCCTCAAACTACCGATTCCGCTCTCACGTAAAGATGACAAACTTCAAAACACTGACGCAAGCACTGGCGGAAAGGGCCGGGGGGGAGGGCCGGATCATTCTGTTGACGGGCGCGGAACGGTCGCAGGAAATGCCGATCGCAGCACTCCATACCCGCGCAAGCGCCCTGCTGTACGCACTGCAGACCCGGGGACTAGGGCCGGGGAGCGAATTGATTATACATGTCAACGACAACGAACCATTCCTCTACGCGTTCTGGGCCTGCATCCTGGGCGGGATCGTACCCGTACCCGTCGCGCCTGGCATCAGCGACGAGCACAGATTCAAGCTGATTCGTATATTCCGGATGCTGTCCGACCCCTGGCTCTTCACCGACGCCAGTACCCTGAAACGGCTCGGCACCCTGGAAAACGAGGCGGGAGAAGATGCGGTCCCGGAGGTGTTGTCATCACGCACTATCGAGTCGGGAAACGTAGTGTTGTCTGGCGCTCAGGGGCGTCTGCACAGCGCCGCCCCCGCGGACACCGCCTTCATCCAGTTCTCATCAGGATCGACCAGCGAGCCCAAGGGCGTGGTGCTGAGTCACGAAAATATTCTCGCCAACATTCATGCCATCGCCGCCGGCATCCGGGTGAGCGGGCAGGACAGGGGGCTGAGCTGGATGCCACTGACACACGATATGGGGCTGATCGGGTTTCATCTCACACCCCTGGCCACCGGTGCGGACCACTGCCTGATGCCCACCGACCTGTTTGTCCGCCGCCCGTTGCTGTGGCTCGAGAAGTCCGCCGAGCTGGGCGTCAGCGTGACCTGCTCGCCCAATTTCGGTTTAAAGCACCTACTCCGGGCGCTTGGGAAGCATCCACCCGGGGAACTGAACCTGAATCGTATACGCCTGATCATCAACGGTGCTGAACCTATTTCTGTCGACCTGTGCCGGGAGTTCCTCGAAGCGCTGGCGCCGCACGGTCTCGACCCGTCGTGCATGTTTCCCGTCTACGGCCTGGCCGAGGCCAGCCTTGCGGTCACTTTCCCCGCGGTGGGCACGGGCATCACGCCGGTCAGCGTCGAGCGCGACAGCTTGCAGACCGGGACCGGCGTGCAAATCGTAAACGGGGACGATCCCGCGGCATTGTCGCTGGTTTGCACGGGCCAGCCGGTCGCGGGCTGCGAGATGCGGATCTGCGACGCGTCGGGCACGACCCTGCCCGAGCGGAGCGTGGGCCATATCCAGATCCGTGGCGCAAACGTGACAAGGGGCTATTTCCGTAATGACGAGGCGAACCACGCGGCGTTCACACCGGACGGATGGCTCGATACGGGCGACCTTGGATTCACGACGGATTGCGGTCTGGTAGTGACCGGGCGATCCAAGGAAATCATCTTCGCCAACGGGCAAAACTATTACCCGCACGACCTCGAGTCCATCGTGGAGCGGGAAACAGGGATCGAGCTCGGAAAGATCGTGACGGCGGCATGGCGTCCGCACGGGAGTGACAGCGACGAGTTACTCGTCTTCCTGCTGCATAAGGGGAACGTCCAAGACGTGACGGGGATCGCCCGCGAAGTCCATGCCGTGCTCAATGCACACACCGGTCTCGAGGCCCTGCACATCATCCCGGTGAAGCGGATCCCGAAGACCACCAGTGGCAAGGTCCAGCGGCACTTGCTGGTCGAAGCCTACCGCGGCGGTGATTTCGCCGATGTCCTGGCCCGACTCGAGGAAATCTCGCTGGCCCCGAAGGAAGGTTACGACCAGGACCTGACGAAGATCGAGGGCCAGCTCAAGGCCGTCTGCGACGAGGTTCTGGAAGGAAAGGACGTGGGCATCGCAGACAACCTGTTCGACATCGGAACGAGTTCACTCGAACTGGCCCGGATACACGAAGGCATCGAGATAGCCTTTCCCGAGACCATCGACGTCACGGACCTGTTCGATCATCCAACGATCGCGAGCCTGGGCGAGCTGCTGGAGAAACGACTGGGCGGCGGGAAATAGCGTATCCGTCCGGCGGATGCCGGATGGCTTCGGGATCAGTCGAGGTCGTTGACCAGGGAAGTCCGTACGGGCTCGGACACCGCGACTATCTCATGCTCGTATTTCGGGTGATCGATACCGACGCCGATCGGGACCCCACCCTTTGCCTGGGCCACCATTTCGGGCGTCAGTTCGAACCGCAGGAAATGGACCGAGGAGGTCTTTTCCTCGGTCTCGCGCTCCAGGTCCTCGTTCGCAATCGGGTGAACCTTGTCCTGCGTCCCGACGCGAACCCAGGTCGCGGCCTCAAGACCCTTGAGCTGGGCCAGCTGACGCCGACGTTCGTCCTCGTCATCGAACTCGATCATCAGCGTTGCCTTCCAGTTGGACCCGTCCGGGATCAGCGGGTTGTAGGCATCCAGCTCTTCCTGGATCGCCTCACCCTCGAAAATCCTCTCCGCGCGCAGCATTTCCTGAATCTGGTATTGCATGACCAGCTGGTCTTCGAAATGTATCGTGACATTGGGACCGACATGCACCAGCCGGACCTTCTTGTGCGCGATAACCCCCTTTCGGAATTCGGACCGTATCTCGGAATACTTTTCCAGGGAATAGAGGTCTTCGCGTTTCAACTTGTCCATCGGTATCAGTCCTTAGTGCTCTATCCAGGTGATAATTGCGAGTTCAGTTAAGCTTGCCAGCGCGCATGGCAAGGCGCGCCTCGCCGGGAATGGCCGCTCCCTTTCCAAGCGGCGCAACACCGTCCATGGGCGATGACAAGCTAACCCTCCGGGCGCTCCCCTGGTGTCCCGCAGCCGCGTTGCAGCGTTTGACAAGGGAATGACCATTGCCTGCACGCTGCGCCTTACTGCGAAACACCAGGGGAACGCTGAATCCGTAATTATCGCCTGGATAGAGCACTAGTGCTCCAGTGAGGCGATGGAACCTTCGGTAAACAGATAATCCTTCAACTCCTTGTCCATGGACGGATCGCGCCGCCGGATCCATTCCAGCACCATGGCCGCGTGCTCTTTCTCTTCGTCACGATTATGGGCGAGAATGGCGCGCAGCTCCTCGTCCCGACAGGCGTCGACCCGCTGGTTGTACCAGTCCACGGCCTCCAGTTCTTCCATCAGGGAGACAATCGCACGATGCATGTCGCGCGTTTCGTCCGAGAGTTCGTCGATCGATTCATGGAAGCCTTCGTTTGCCATCTGTCATGTCCCTGGTTTGATCAAATCCCGTAGGCCTGCCGCAGCAGCGACAGTGGATGTTCGGGTGTGCTGCCGTCCCTCAGACCATTCTCGATCTGGTGCCCGGCCATCGGGCAGTCACTCGAGTAGTGGTCGGCCTGCGCCTTCTTCACACGATTGACCACCGGGCGGCAGATCTTCATCGATATCTCGTGATACTCCTCTTTGACGGCATAGGTCCCGTCATGTCCGGAACAGCGTTCGATCACGTCGAGTTCCGTGCCCGGGACGAGATTGAGCAGGTCCCGGGTTTTTAGCCCGATTTTCTGGACCCTCAGGTGACACGCAGCGTGATACGCGACCTTGCCCAGCGCGTTCTTGAAGTCGGTGTTCAGCTTGCCGTCGGCATGACGGATCATCAGGTACTCGAACGGGTCGAAAAAATGATCCCGAACCCTGGCGACTTCCTCATCGTCGGGGAACATCAGCGGGAGTTCCTGCTTGAACATCAGCACGCAGGACGGAACAGTCGCCACGATGTCCCAGCCTTCGTCGATCATGCGCGCCAGCACCGGTATGTTGGCCTCCTTTGCCACCTCGACTGCTTCCAGGTCCCCCAGTTCCAGCTTGGGCATGCCGCAACATCGTTCCTTGTCAGCCAGCGTCACTTCGATTGCGTTGTGTTCGAAAACCCTGGCCAGATCCTCGACTACCTGCGGCTCGTTGCGGTCGCCGTAACAGGTCGCGAACAGGGCGACACGCCCCCGCGTCCTGCCCGACGGTACGGGGTTGGCGGCAGAACCGAGATTCCCCGACAGGCGCTTTCGCGCGGTATTCGAATGGTACTCGGGCAAGATCGCATCGGGATGTACGCCGAGTGTCTTCCGCAGCAGCTTGCGCGACGCGCCGTTGTGATTGGCGGCATTGACCGCCTGGACCACGACCGGAATGCCCGCAAGCCGCCCGACGGTATCCGTCGAGGTAAGTATCCTGTCGCGACGCTTGACGTCACCCTTTTTATATTTGACCGCCTTGGCCCTCAGCATCAGGTGGGGAAAGTCGACATTCCACTTGTGAGGGGGCACGTAGGGACACTTCGTCAGATAACAGAGGTCACACAGGTAGCAGTGATCCACAACCTGCCAGTAGTCTTTCTTGTCGACGCCATCGACTTCCATGGTCTCCGACTCGTCGATGAGATCGAACAGCGTCGGGAAAGAGTTGCACAGACTGACGCAACGACGACAACCGTGGCATATTTCGTAGATACGCTCCAGTTCCGAAAACAACGAGCCCTCGTCAAAGAACTCCGGATTGCGCCAATCCAGCGGGTGTCGTGTAGGCGCCTCCAGGCTGCCTTCACGCTGCCCCTCGGTCGGTGTCGCCATAGTCTCTAAAGCCTCTGATCTAGTCGATACAACGTCGCCACGCATACGATACCAGCGATGCCAAAGGCGCGGTAACCGGTTGTCAAGGTCCCGGAACCGTAGCCCGGAAAGATCGGGGGAACACGGGGCCGGTTCAGCGGCCCCGTTTCCCGTCCGACGCGGGTTTAGTCGCCGAGAGTATTCAGAGCTTTCTGGAAACGATTGGCGTGGGACCGTTCGGCCTTTGCCAGGGTCTCGAACCAGTCGGCAATCTCGTCGAAACCTTCGTCGCGCGCGCCCTTGGCCATGCCGGGATACATGTCGGTGTACTCATGGGTCTCACCGGCGATCGCGGTCTTCAGATTCTCGTCGGTCGGCCCGAAAGGCAGCCCCGTGGCGGGGTCACCGCATTCCTCGAGATATTCCAGGTGACCATGTGCATGCCCGGTCTCGCCCTCGGCAGTGGAACGGAACACGGCGGCTACATCGTTGTAACCCTCGACGTCGGCCTTGGATGCGAAATACAGGTAGCGGCGATTGGCCTGTGACTCGCCAGCAAATGCGTCCTTGAGAGCCTGCTCGGTTTTTGAGCCTTTCAGTGACATATTCAGTTACCTCCGGGAAGTGGATGAAGATCGGACATCATCGATTTAGACTAATTCTAAACCTAGAATTGAACTCTAAGTTAAGGCGGGTTGCTTGTCAACATGACATGCGGGTCCATTGAAAATGACGCCGTGTTAATGTTTTGCCGGGTACGAAATCGCAACCGCGGGGATTATATAGTGGCGCAGGAAAAAACATCGAAAAATTCGCCCTCCATGCCACGGGGCTTCGAAGGCAAACTCGAGGCACTGGAAAAGTTGGTGGGACAACTCGAACAGGGAGAGTTCTCCCTGGAAAAATCACTCGAGTCCTTCGAACTCGGTATTCGCCTGGTTCAAGCTTGCGAAGCCGAGCTGAAGACCGCCGAACAGAAGGTCAGGATGCTGTCTGCCGACGGCACCGAACACGAATTCACCCCGTCTGGCACCGGCACCGCCGGGGACGAATCAGTGGAACGCTGACGGGATGATGATAGACTGCGCCCTGGCCCGTGGCGCGCCCCGGCGAGCGATGGACCGACATGTCCGCTTCGCCGCGAGTGTTTTCGTCGCCTGACACTCGCCGCCTCCCGGTACCGGTCACCTGCTCGATCTCCGGGCGTCAATCAACCGAGTCCCGCCGGTCCCTGCGGGACACCACGAGACAATCTACAAGGAGAACCGGTGGACCGGCTGAAAGTGACCGAGGAACAACTCAGCTTCCTCAGCCAGCGCGTGGAATCGGCCCTGGAACGCTGGCTTCCACGGGAGAACATTCACCCGGCCTCCCTGCACGAAGCGATGCGCTACTCCGTCCTGAACGGCGGCAAGCGCATTCGCCCGGCCCTCATGTATGCCACGGGCATGGCGCTCGGCGTTCCCCTGAAGTCGCTCGACGGGGCCGCGGCGGCAGTCGAGTTGATTCATGCCTATTCGCTCATTCACGACGACCTGCCCGCAATGGACGATGACGACCTGCGACGCGGCAAACCGACATGCCACAAGGCCTTCGATGAGGCATCGGCCATCCTGGCCGGAGACGCGATCCAGGCGCTGGCATTCAACATTATCGCCTCGGACCCGGAGGGACCGGTGTCGGCCACGATAAGACTGAAAATGATAGAGGTTCTGGCACATGCCGCGGGATCACGCGGCATGGCCGGAGGACAGGCCATCGATCTGGCATCAGTCGGCATGGCGCTCAGCCTGACCGAACTGGAAGACATGCACATTCACAAGACCGGGGCGCTCATCCGTACCAGCGTCATGCTGGCCGCGCATGCGAAACCCGGCATCGAAACCGACACTCTGGGTCGACTGGACCACTTCTCGAAATGCATCGGACTCGCCTTCCAGATCCACGACGACGTGCTGGACGTGGAAGGTGATACCGAAATACTCGGGAAACCGCAGGGGTCCGACAGAGATCTGAATAAACCCACTTACCCGGCGATCCTCGGCCTGGCGGAATCCAGGGTCCGCGCGCTGGACCTGTATAACGACGCGACGGACAGCCTGTCCGGACTGGGAGATGACGCGTCACTGTTGAAAGACATCGCCGCCTTCATCGTCACGAGAGAAAGCTGAATCAGCCCAAGTGGATCGCCCGGGACTTCCTGGCCCCCAATTTCGAGATTCCGCGATGGGTCGCGGCAAGCGGCCGGCTGTCCTGGCGCGCAAGCCGTCACCAGGTTTTTGGACACCCCGGGTGTTTCGGAAATCGTGTGCCGGCGCCGCTCTGCTCGCGCCAACCGCAATTCCGGCAGGTCGCGGGGCCCCGCCCCTGGATCACGTAACGCCCCCCCGGAGGGTACCGATTGCTCCACCCCTGGCCGGTTTCCGGGAAAATGCCCGGTTTGCGGGCGATCGTTTCCTCTACCGGATTCCAGTCGAAAACCGGGCAGCGAAAGGAAAACGGCTTGCATGGATTCCGGCCGAACAGGATAATCTGTCGATTAAATTGAATATTATGAACGACGAGTACCCATTACTGGCGTGTATCGACACGCCCGCCGACCTCCGCAAGTTGCCGGTGCAGGATTTGCCGGTGCTGTGCGATGAGTTGCGCTCGTATCTCCTGCACACCGTCTCGGGGTGCGGCGGGCACTTCGCGGCCGGTCTGGGCACGATCGAACTGACAGTGGCCCTGCACTATGCCTTCGACACCCCTTTCGACAGGCTGGTGTGGGACGTCGGTCACCAGTCCTACCCCCACAAGATCCTGACCGGCCGGCGTGACCGGATATCCTCGATTCGGCAACAGGGCGGGCTCGCACCGTTCCCGACCCCGCAGGAAAGCGAGTACGACACCTTCGGCGTGGGACATTCCAGCACCTCCATCAGTGCAGCGCTGGGTATGGCCCTGGCTTTCAGACAGCGGGGCGAACAGCACAAGTGCGTTGCGATCATCGGCGACGGTGCCATGACCGCCGGCATGGCATTCGAGGCGCTCAATCACCTGGGTGACGTCTATGCCGACGTCCTGGTGATACTCAACGACAATGAAATGTCGATATCGCCCAACGTGGGCGCCATGACCAACTATCTCACCCGGCTGCTTTCCGGCAAGGTGTACTCCTCGATGCGCGAGGGGAGCAAGAAACTGCTGAAACAAATGCCGCCGATGTGGGAACTGGCGAAGCGGACCGAGGAGCACGTCAAGGGCATGATTGCCCCCGGGACGCTGTTCGAGGAACTCGGGGTGAACTATTTCGGACCCGTGGACGGACACGACGTGGTCGCGCTTGTCCAGACCCTGCGCAACCTGAGGTCGCACAAAGGCCCCCGAATGCTGCACACGGTGACCCGCAAGGGGAAGGGCTATGAACCGGCCGAAGCGGACCCGGTCGGTTATCACGCCGTACCCAGGTTCGACCCGAATGTGGGCGTCGTGGCGGACAAGGGCCCGTCCAGTCCGACTTACACAAAGATATTCGGGGACTGGATCTGCGATATGGCCGCCGCTGACGAGCGACTGATCGGCATCACGCCCGCGATGCGGGAGGGATCGGGTCTGGTACGCTTCGACCGGGAATATCCGGGGCGCTATTTCGACGTCGGTATCGCCGAACAGCATTCGGTGACGGTCGCGGCCGGAATGGCGCGCGAGGGCGCCAGACCCGTGGTCGCAATCTACTCGACGTTCCTGCAGCGGGCCTACGACCAGTTGATACACGACGTTGCGCTGCAGAACCTCCCCGTCCTGTTCGCCGTCGACCGCGCCGGTGTTGTCGGGCCCGACGGACCCACGCACTCCGGCAGCTTCGATCTGACCTATCTGCGTTGCGTGCCGAACATGATCGTCATGGCACCCTCAGACGAAAACGAATGCAGGCAGATGCTGTACACGGGCTATCTTCAGGACGGCCCCGTGGCAGTCCGCTACCCACGTGGGAAGGGGCCCGGCGCGGTCGTACAAGACGAGATGCAGTCCCTGCCCATCGGCAAGGGCGTCATTCGCCGGAAAGGGAAAGGAATCGCGATTCTGGCGTTTGGCAGCCCGCTTTCAGCCGCCCTGGTTGCGGCGGATTCGCTGAACGCGACCGTCGCGGACATGCGGTTCGTCAAACCTCTGGATGAAGACCTGATCCACGATCTGGTAGCGAACCACGACCTGATCGTCACCGTCGAAGACAATGCCGTAGCGGGAGGGGCCGGAAGTGCGGTCAACGAAATTCTGGCAAGCTGCGGTCCGGAGCCATCCACCCTCAATCTTGGGCTGCCAGACCGGTTTCTCGAGCACGGCTCGCGTGAGCAGTTGCTTTCCGAAGCGGGTCTGGACGAGGCCGGTATCCTCCGCTCTATCCGTTCTGTCAGGGACGAGTCAAATTGCAAGCCGCTCCGTTCTCAAGTAATATCTTAGGGCTTTACTCAGTTATTCAATTCATCGGCAACCCGTCCGCCCAAGCGTCTTTTCGGGGTGAAAGGAGGGAGACCAGATCCCGAAATTGGGTGCCCCGAATCAGGAATTACGCCGTTCAACTCAGCAATGGCCGAAGCATCCCAAGGGCGTGTTCCGGACATGATGGAGCAGTCGTCATTCGATCATGAATACCGTAGCCAAGAAACTCGTCAAGTCCATTCCTGACATCCAGTCGTCGCCCGACACGCGTCAGATCCCGATCAACAAAGTCGGCATCAAGGACATCCTCCACCCGGTTCGAATTCAGGATCGCACGGGGGGGGAGCAGCACACCGTAGCGCGTTTCAACATGTACGTGAACCTGCCGCACAATTTCAAGGGCACACACATGTCGCGTTTCGTCGAAATACTGAACATTCACGAACGAGAGATCACGGTCAAGTCGTTTCGGGAAATGCTGCAGGAAATGACGGAGCGACTGGAGGCGGACTCCGGCCACATCGAGATGTCCTTCCCCTATTTCGTGAACAAGTCCGCCCCCGTGTCTGGCGTTGAAAGCCTGATGGATTACGATGTCACCCTCATTGGAGAAATCATCGACGGGGTGGCGCACACATTCATCAAGGCCGTCGTCCCGGTCACCAGCCTGTGTCCGTGCTCCAAGAAAATCTCGGACTACGGCGCCCACAACCAGCGCTCCCACGTAACGGTCAAGGTCAGGCTGCGCGATTTCGTGTGGATAGAAGATCTGATCGATCTCGTCGAGCTGGAGGCCTCCAGCGAACTCTACGGCCTGCTGAAACGCCCGGATGAAAAGTACGTAACGGAGCAGGCCTTCAATAACCCCAAGTTTGTTGAGGACCTGGTTCGCGACATGGCCGTCCGGTTGAACCAGGACGACAGGATCTCCGCCTATGTCGTGGAATCCGAAAACTTCGAATCCATTCACAACCACTCGGCATACGCCCTGATCGAAAGGGACAAGGAAGCGGAAGAAAAAGAGGCGTCGGCCGGCACAGCTGACTGAACATCCCCGGCCGGATGACGAACCATCGGCGGCGCGGGTTACAGAAGCCTCTGGAGGGATTCAAATACCCATCTGCGGCCGCCAGGCGTAAGAATAAAATCCTGAAACGTTGAATTGCCCTGCACGAGGGCAAGTTCGACATTCGCTAGCTGCTTACCTTGTAGGACGTCATCAGACGCTCGAGAATCGCCTCGGCGCCCTCCGGCTCCAGCGGCTCGGCTTCTTCACCGCTGTCATGCGCGGTGATTCGCACCTCATCGCCGGTCTGGGTCAGGTGTACCTCGTACAACTCGTCCGTTTTCAATCCGCCTGCGTTACTGCCCTTCAATTTCTGCCAGAAACTGCGCTTCTTGCGCCTGTCCTCGGTGTAGGTAAAGTAGTAGGTACCTGCCGATCGATCCTGCTGTTCCACGTAAAGCCCTGCCCGATCGAGCGCAACCCCCGTCAAGCGCCAGACGCTGTCGAATTCATCGTCCACAACCAGAACCGGCGTCTCTCCTTCAGTGACGATCCCGATTGACACACCGGTGCCGGTGGCTGTGGCGACAGCTTCATGTGCACGTTCCTCGTTGGTGCCGAGATATACCATCAGGCGGGTCAGCATCTCCGCATCAGCACCCGGGTCGGGTGGAACCATACCCCATTCCGGGGTCTGATCATTGTCCATCTGGTCGGCAACCAGCTCGGCGCGTTCCGAAGTGATATAGATGTCGGTTGCCGAGCCCCCCTGACGCTCCACACGGGTACGAAAGCGCTCGCGCACACCGACACCACCCTTCAGCACACCGGTTACGCTGGTCAGTACGCCCTGGATGCCAAACACCGGCAAACTGTGCCGCTCCGCCACCCACTCCGTCTGCATCACCCCGAGGACCGGTTCATTACGCTCCAGGTCGATCCCCTGATCTTTCCAGAAGTCCTGAAGTTCGGGCCATACTGCATCCGGCGTCACCTGCACCTCGAGCCAGCGCGTGTTGCCGTCCCGCCCGACCGAGATATTCTGAAAATCGGGGATTACGTTGCTCTGACCCTGCGATGCCACCACGGTTCCGGCACCCGCCGTCGCGGCGGCACCTTCCCTTCTCGCGCTGGCGCGGACGCTTTCTTCTCCGGGGACGTTCATGCGCTCACTCCAGCTGGGCTGGGTGAGGTCCGGTGGGATCTCGAGTTTCTCGACTGACCGGCTATCCGCGTATTCCTTGTCGGCACGCCGGTCGAAAAACGAGCAGGCGGATACAGAAACGCACAACCCGAGTAACGCCGCACGGTGCAGGAAAAACCGCAATTCTCTTGTCTGGACCATGGTTTCTATGCCACCTGGAGACCGGCCTGGATCATGGACTGCCTGAGACGCGGCTGAAACGTATCCGAAAATGGTGTCAGCGGCAGACGAATACCCCGGGGAATGAGCCCCATTTCACCCAGGGCCCATTTCACCGGGATAGGATTCGACTCGAGGAAAAGATCGCGGTGAAGACCAAGTAAAGGACCGTCGAGTGCCAGCGCCCGCTCCGCATCCCCCTGGATCGCGGCTTCACACATCGCTCGCATCGCGGCCGGCGCCACATTGGCGGTGACAGAGATCACGCCCTTGCCGCCGCCAAGTATAATCTCCCTCGCGACAGCGTCATCTCCACTAAATACGTCAAGCCGGTCTCCGCATCGCCCGGCGATCTCCTTCGATCTCGCGGGATCTCCCGTGGCTTCCTTGATGCCAACGATATTCGGCAACCCGGCCAGACGCTCAACGGTTTCGGGAAGCATGTCACAAGCCGTCCTTCCCGGCACGTTGTAAAGGATCTGCGGAACGGGAACTGCATCCGCCACGGCCTTGTAGTGGCGGTAGAGCCCCTCCTGGGTGGGCTTGTTGTAATACGGTGTGACGAGCAGACAGGCATCGGCACCCACCTCCATGGCACACCGAGTCAATTCGATCGCCTCACTGGTCGCATTCGCGCCCGTGCCCGCGATCACCGGTATACGACCGGCGACCCGATCGACGACTCGCCGGATGACTGCACAGTGTTCCTCGTGGTCCAGTGTGGCGGATTCGCCGGTCGTCCCGACGGGAACGATACCATCGGTACCGCTCTCAATATGAAACTCGATCAGCTCATCAAGCGCCCTGTTGTCGATTGCGCCGTCCCCCGACATGGGTGTCACCAGGGCAACGATGCTGCCGTGAAACATTGGCCTCTCCGCAAAAAATTCAAGCCATGGTACTGTTGGCCGTATGGCTTGACAAGCAAACCGGAGGTCATACCGGAGGGCCGGCCGACAGGAATCCGCAACGGTGCGTCAAGCGCGAGTTTCCGTTTATGGACACCCTGAATACTGGTAACCTTGAGGCACTTGTGAGCGTATCGGAATCGGGCATGGCGAATTATCTGGTCATTTCGGCAATCGGCGAAGATCGTGCGGGGACCGTGGAAAAACTCTCGGCCACCGTGACGGGACACCGCTGTAACATCGAAGACAGCAGGATGTCCGTGCTCGGCGGATCGTTTGCACTGATCCAGCTCGTCTCCGGCCAGTGGAACAATCTCGCCAAACTGGAGAACGCGCTAGCCGCGCTGCAGGGGCCGCTCAACCTGACCATTACCTCGAGAAATACCGAGCAGCGCAAGTCCAAAGAACGAATGCTGCCGTACACCCTCGATGTGGTCACCCTCGACCAACCCGGCATCGTGAATCAGGTTGCGGCCTTCCTGGCGACCCGGGGCATCAATATCCAGGACATGGTCACCAGCACCTATCATGCGGCCCACACCGCTACCCCCATGCTGACAATCCGGATGACGATTGAAGTGCCTTCCTCGCTGCACATTGCGCACTTGCGGGAGGAATTCATGGATCTTTGCGACGAACTGAACCTGGACGGTGTCCTGGAGCCAATCAAGGTTCCCTGAACCATGCGTTGGGACGCGTGGTATGGCGGGGTAATTGGTGACGGGAACCGTCGGGCGCCTCCGGCTTGTCGCGCTGCCTCGAGGGCACCACATGATTTATCCAGGAATACGGGCGTATCCCCTGTTCCGCGTGGCGCTGGCCCGGCGGATCACTCGTGCCCTCCAGTCCCGCTCGTCGACGGGGGCAGACCCGAAAGACACTGATGCCGGGGTCACACACCCGGAACAGGACCGCCAAATTCCGAACGCTCCCTGTGTTTTCGATCCCTTCCGTGAGACGCCATGCCTGAAAAAACAACCACCGAGAACCGCCTTTTTGTCATTGACACGAATGTCCTGATGCATGACCCGATGGCGCTGTACCGTTTCAAACGCCACGACATCTACGTGCCCATGGTCGTGCTCGAGGAACTCGACCAGGCCAAGAAAGGGGTGTCGGAAGTGGCGCGCAACGTACGCCAGGCCAGCAGGATCATCGACGCACTGACCACCGGCCGGAACCGCGACGAGATCACGCAGGGCCTGCGGATCAGTGAGATAGGTGAGGTCCCCGGCAAGGCCAGTGGCAGACTCTTTCTGCAAACCCGGGAACAACCGGTGGAATTGCCGGACAGCCTGCCCGGCACGACACCCGACAATGCCATTCTCGGCATTGCACTGGCGCTTAGCGGGAACTCCCCGCAGACCCATGTCACGCTGGTATCAAAAGACATCAATCTGCGCATCAAGGCGGCAGTCCTGGGGATTCACGCCGAGGATTACTACAACGACCAGGTCCTCGAGGACGTGGACCTTTTGTACAGCGGCACTGCGGAGCTTCCCGACGACTTCTGGGAGACCCACGGTAAAGAGATGGAGTCCTGGAAAGAACAAGGCCATACCTACTACAGAATCAAGGGTCCACTGGCGGCAAGCTGGACTCCCAACCTCTGCCTCAGCCTGGAGGGAGCGGAGCCATTCGGCGCAATTGTACGTGACGTGGCAGCTGACCACGCCGTCATCGAATACGCCAACGACTACACTGAGCCCAGACACAGTGTCTGGGGTGTGACGGCACTCAACCGCGAACAGAATTTCGCGCTGAATCTTCTACTCGATCCCGATATCGACTTCGTCTCCCTGGTTGGCGTCGCCGGCAGCGGCAAGACCCTGCTGGCCCTGGCAGCCGGGCTGGCGCAGACGCTCGACGAACAAAGATATCGTGAAATCATCATGACGCGCATCACCATCCCGGTCGGCGAGGACATCGGTTTTCTCCCCGGGACCGAGGAAGAAAAAATGACACCGTGGATGGGCGCCCTGATGGACAACCTGGAGGTGCTGACGCAGAAAGGGGAAGGCGGCGAGTGGGGGCGTGCCGCCACCAACGACATCGTGCTCAGCAAGGTCAAGATCCGCTCCGTCAATTTCATGCGGGGTCGAACCTTCCTGAATCGCTACATCATCCTCGACGAGGCGCAGAACCTCACGCCGAAGCAGATGAAGACACTGATTACGCGGTCGGGGCCGGGAACCAAACTCGTGTGCATCGGCAATATCGCCCAGATCGACACACCCTACCTGACGGAAACGACTTCCGGATTGACTTACGTCGTCGACCACTTCAAGGGATGGCCCCACGCAGGACACATCACCCTGCTGCGCGGTGAACGGTCCCGTCTCGCGGACTTCGCCTCGGAAGCCCTTTGAGGACATCCGCCCGGCGCGGACCGTGAACTGACGCGAACGACGCCATGAAACCTGCAAGGCGGGAAAACGTTCTGGCCGGTGGCGGCACGAGGGTGCGAAGCGCGTCGAAATACGGCACGCGCCCCTTGGTAACATTTCTTCTGTTGGCCAGCACCGCCGCGATCCCGTTGCCCGCAAGTCCCGTGCCGCCCCTGTTACTGGCGGAGGTCTACGAGAAGGGCATCGACCTTCGGGAATACCGGGTGAGCGAAAAGTACGACGGGGTACGGGCCTTGTGGGACGGTGACCGGCTGCTCTCGCGCAATGGACATGAAATCGCCTCACCCGATTGGTTCACCGAAGGATTCCCCGCCATCGCGCTTGACGGCGAACTCTGGATGGGCAGGGGGACATTCGAGGCCCTGTCAGCCGCCGTGCGAAGAATGAAACCGGTCGAATCGGAGTGGCGCGGCATCCGTTTCATGGCGTTCGACCTGCCGGGTTTCCGGACCACCTTCGACGAACGCCTTGAGACCCTCGCAAGCATCGTGGGAAAGGCAGATTCCCCGTATCTTCGTTCCGTGCCACAAACCAGGGTCCTGGACGAGGCAATGCTGGCGCGGATGCTCGAAGAGGTCACCGCCAAAGGTGGCGAGGGTCTGATGCTACACAGGGGTGACTCGTACTACGCAGCGGGCCGGTCGTCCGACCTGCTCAAACTCAAACCGTACCTCGACGATGAGGGCATTGTCATAGCGCACCTGCCGGGCAGTGGCAAATTCGAGGGGATGATGGGCGCGCTGCTGCTGGATTGGCGTAACCGGCGTATCCGCGTCGGCACCGGCTTCACCGATGCACAGCGCCGGGACCCGCCCCCGGTCGGTTCCACCATCACGTTCAAGTATTATGGTCTGACCGGTAACGGAAATCCCAGGCACGCCTCCTTTCTGCGGGTTCGCGAAAACCCATAGGGCACGCAGGGACCGATTGGATTTCGATGCGGTCACGCGGACCGGTTGGCGCAAATCGCCTGGGAACTGGCCCCGCTCAGCTACCCGTCTTCCGGCCGGTACCGGGGCCGGCGGACACCCTGGTCGAAACCTCCGAGACCGGACTGGCTTCGTTGGCCTTTCCGCGGTCCGGCCAGACGTTGATCACCGCATGAATCAGCGTCGCCAGAGGTATCGCGAAAAACACCCCCCAGAAACCCCAGATCCCGCCGAAAACGAGCACTGCGGTGATGATGGCGACCGGGTGAAGATTGACCACCTCCGAGAACAGAATGGGGACCAGTAAATTTCCATCGATGAACTGAATCACGCCGTAGGCAACCAGCGTATAGGCAAAATCCGAGGTGAATCCCCACTGATAGTACGCCACCACCGCCACCGGCAGCGTCACGATGGCCGCGCCGACATAGGGCACGACAACGGAAATCCCGACCAGAAAGGACAACAGCATCGCGAAGTCGAGTCCCAGGACCATGAAGGTTACATAGGACACGCCCCAGACGACAATGATCTCTCCGATCTTGCCCCGGATGTAGCTCGCGATCTTGCGGTTGACCTCCCCCCAAACGGCGACGGACAGCCCACGCTCTTCGGGCAGGAAGCCGGCCGCCCAGTCGAGTATCTTCTGCTTGTCCTTCAGGAAGAAGAAGACCAGCAGCGGCACCAGGATCAGATACACCATGAGCGAGATCATGCCCATAACGGACGAAATCGAAGTGGAGAGCACGTATTGGCCCGCCTCCGACACCTCGTTGCGCAATGCGCCGATCAGATCGATGACCTGCTCCTGCGAGATCACTTTCGGGTAACGCTCCGGCAGTTCCATCAGCAGTGCCTGCCCCTGGGAGATCATGTTCGGCACTTCCCTGAAGAACTGCGCGCTCTGCCTGAAAAGCATGGGCAGCAGGCCGAAAATCAGTGAAACGAGGAAGGTGAGAAACATCGCAAACACGACACCCAGCGCAGCAAGTCGCGGCACCTTCAGTCGAACGAACTGGTCGATGGCGCCGTCGAGGACATAGGCGATGACGATGGCAAACAGCAAGGGCGCGAGGATGTCGCCCGCCAGCACGATGACGGCCAGCCCGCACAGGATGATGAACGCAAGGATGGCGACCTGCGGGTCCGAGAAGTGCCGCTTGTACCAGTTTCGCAGGAGATCGATCACCCTCGCTTCTCCTTCCACACCTCGAAGTGAGCGCTGAACATCGCTTCGAGATCGTCGATCACCTCCGACGCCCGGCGACCCTGCACGAGGTGCTGCGTCATCAGTGACGATGTCTCGTTCAGCATTTCCGATTTTTCCACCATCGGGTAGGTGGCCGACAACCGCTTGATGGCTTTCACGACGGATTCGACCGCCGGCCGCGGGATATCCAGCGGTACCGCCGCAGGCGTGTCCCCGGCATCGTCCGAAGGCCCCTCCTCGGATCGCTGCAGGAGAAACTCGACGAACGCGATCACCGTTTCGCGATCACCGGGGGACAGCCTGGAGAAATTCCTCACAAGCTTTCGCGTTGCTGCGTCCCGAATGAGGGAACCGTCCAGGGGTTGCATGTTTCCGAGCATCTGGGATGACCTGACTGGTATTTCCGGGCGGGACGCGCCGGCTACCGGTGGATTTTACCCGACAACGAGCGATCCGTACCGGGCGTCGGTCCGATGCGGCGCCGACCCACTGGCGTCGACGGTGGGCCCCTGCGGGCGAACGCCGGACCGGCGTCAGCCCTGGGAGGCAGCGCGCTTCGCCGCTTCGGCGTCTGCATCACGCTGGCAGTACCTGCGCGCATGGTTCAACAGCTCTTCCATGGCCTGATGACTGAATTTCTGCCGCTGGCGCACGAAAGAGAATTCCCGCTCTAGCGGCGGCTCCAGGTCGAGGGCCACCAGGGTCCCCAGCGCCAGCTCCTTGACGAGAGTCGCCCTGGAAAGGATCGATACGCCCATACCGGCCTCGACCGCCCCCTTGATGGATTCGGGACTTCCCAGTTCCATGCAGACCATGAGCTCGTTGCGCTTGACGCCGGACCGCTCCAGGTACTCCATGATGACGTCGCGGGTGCCCGATCCCTCTTCCCGGCAGATAAAGGGAAACTTCAACAGCTCGTCCATCGTCAGCGACTCACGTTCGCTCAGTGGATGACCGGGTTTGACGACCACCACGAGGTGGTCGATGCGGCAGACATCGACCAGCAGGTTCTTGTTCGTGACCGGGGACTCCACGACGCCGAGATCGATCATGCTGTTCTCGACCATCGATACGATGCCGTCTGAATTGGACACCTTGAGGATGAGATTAAGGTCCGGGTATTGTTCCTTGAAGTCCTTGAGTAGCGCGGGCAGCATGTACTCGGCGATGGTGGTACTCGCGCCCAGCGTCAATGCGCCACTGACATCCCCGGTGAGTTCCTTTACCACGTTCTCCATCTCACCGTACAGCTCGAAGATCTTTTCCGCGTATTCGTAGGCCTGACGCCCCGCCTCCGTCAGAGAGACACGATTGTGCGTACGGTCGAACAAACGCGTATTGAAGTGGTCCTCCAGCTGCCTGACCTGAAACGTGACGGCCGGCTGGGTCATGTGCAGCGTCTCCGCCGCCTTGGTGAAGCTCAACAGGCGGGCTACCGTGTAGAAGACCTGCAATCGTCGGTCGGCCATGGGTTTCTCATAAAGACTGTGTCTGGAGCGATAAATATATTATATCACTCCGGTATCTCAAACTCGCGCCTGCCATTCCTGTCACGGCCCGCAAATCGTTTACGCCCGTGGGTCCTTCCCCATACACCCCCGGGGGCGGACAATCCGGCACGCGGATGTATCGGGACCTGGATTCTTGTATAGTTCCGCGACATTCACTCTGGCTGCTGGATCTATGTTGAACCGGATCGTTTTCTTTTTCGCCGCGGCATGCATCCTGGCGCCCGTGACAGTATCAGCGGCGATGTACAAGTGGCGGGACGCATCGGGACAGATTCACTACACCCAGACACCGCCTCCCGATGCGAATGCCCTGGAAATCACACCGGAAAGGGCGCCTCCTAACGCGGGGCAGCCGGATCCCCGACTGCTGCAGGAGATGGAGGCCTACGAGGACCGTCGCCTGGAGCGAATGGAAACCGAAGCCGGTGACGCGAGGCAACAGCGCGAAGCCGAAGCCCGCCGACAGAACTGCGATCTTTCAAGGCAATCGCTGACCCGGCTCACCAGCCGCGGACGCGTCAAGTTGAAGGAAGGCGACGAGTACAGGATCCTGCCGGAAGAGGAGCGCCAGGAACTCATTCGAGAGGCCGAGGCGAATATCAGCAGTTTCTGCGACTAAGGCGATTTCTGTCAATTGACATACCATCCTGTTGGTCTCTTCGTCCGTCTTCTGTGTTGCGACAACCGTTCCATAGTTCGACTATGCGCCCGTTGTCGCGCCTTGATGACGAACGAAAATCCTGCGCAATCCGGTATGTCATTTTCCGGCAATCGCCTAAACACCCGGTTCCCCGCCGCCAAAGCGTCCCCTCATGGTACAGACCTGTCCAGCAGGCTGGTGCACCCTGCAGCCGATCATGCCCAATCCATTGACGAGATCCCAACAATGCCCCTGCTAAGCATAGAAACCAACCGGCAGATCGACGACAAGGCCATGCCGGGCCTTCTAGAAGCCGCATCGCGCCTGACTTCGGAGAAACTGGGGAAGCCCGAAGGCTATATCATGGTGCGCGCGGCGCAGAACCCGAACATGATATTCGCCGGGAGCAAGGAACCGCTGGCCCTGCTGCGCCTGGCCAGCATCGGACTGTCCGAAGAGGCGACGGCGGGATTGTCGGCAGCACTGTGCGAGCTGGTTGAGCAGTACCTCAACGTCCCGCGTGCCCGGACCTATATCGAGTTTGTGGACGCACCGCGGAAGATGTGGGGCTACGACGGCCGCACCTTCTGAGATCCCGAAGACGCTGGCCGACCACCGCATCTCCATCATCAACGAAACGGGTCCCCGGATCCCCGCCCGCCGGGAAATCCCTGAACAAATGAGCGAGTCGGATGCAGCGCAAGACGCTGCCATTTGCAGAGGGACTTCCTGACGACGCGCCGAAGAAACGGAAATTATCCATGCGCACGTCCAGTTTTCCGCTGTCCACCGTCAAGGAAACCCCGGCTGACGCCGAGATCGTCAGTCACAAACTGATGCTTCGCGCCGGCATGATTCGCAAGCTGGCCACCGGTCTCTACACCTGGTTGCCGCTGGGCCTGAGGGTGCTGCGCAAGGTCGAAAACATTATTCGGGAAGAAATGGATCGCAGTGGCGCCATCGAGGTACTGATGCCGGCGGTCCAGCCCTCGGAACTGTGGCGCGAATCCGGCCGCTGGGAAATGTACGGTCCCGAATTGCTGCGCCTGCAAGACCGCCACGGGCGGGATTTCTGCTACGGACCCACGCACGAAGAGGTTATTACCGACCTTGCCCGGCGCGAGATCCGCAGCTACAAGCAATTGCCGATCAATTTCTACCAGATCCAGACGAAGTTCCGCGACGAGGTCAGACCAAGATTCGGGGTCATGCGGGCGCGCGAGTTCATCATGAAGGACGCCTACTCCTTCCACATGGACCAGGACTCCCTGAGCGAGACCTACGATGTCATGTACGCCACCTACAGCCGCATCTTCGACCGGCTCGGTCTGGACTACCGGGCAGTGCAGGCGGACACCGGGGCAATCGGCGGCAACGCGTCACACGAATTCCATGTCCTTGCCGATTCGGGCGAGGACGCCATTGCGTTTTCCTCCGAAGGTAATTATGCGGCCAACGTCGAACTCGCCGCGGTCACACCACTGCGGGCTGCCCATGCGGCACCGGGTGAGGAATTGCGTGAGGTTGAAACCCCCGGAGCCCACTCGATTGCGGAGGTCAGCGAGTTTCTTGGCGTACCCGGATCGCGTTGCGTCAAGACGCTCGTCGTTCAGGGAGAGAACGATACGCTCGTCGCGCTCGTACTTCGCGGCGATCACGAACTCAATCGCGTCAAGGCCGAAAAGCTGGACGGAGTGGCCGCGCCGCTGGAACTCGCCGACGAATCTTCGGTACTCGCCGCCTGCGGTTGCCGCCCCGGATCCATTGGCCCACTCGGCCTGGACATCCCGATCTTCGTGGACCACGCTGCGGCCCGCCTCGCAGATTTCGTCTGCGGCGCAAACAGGGATGGAGTGCATCTGGCCGGCGCCAACTGGGGGCGCGACCTGGCGGCGGTCGAGAGTGTCGATATACGAAACGTCGTCGACGGCGACCCCGGCCCGGACGGGCGGGGGGTGCTATCCATTGTTCGGGGGATCGAGGTCGGGCACATCTTCCAGCTCGGCTCGAAATACAGCCATTCCATGAACGCCACCGCCCTGGACGAAAGCGGGCGCGCCGTGGAGATGATCATGGGTTGCTACGGCATCGGTGTCACGCGCATCGTTGCGGCGGCGATC
Organism: Pseudomonadota bacterium; assembly: GCA_034722015.1. Classification (GTDB taxonomy): domain Bacteria; phylum Pseudomonadota; class Gammaproteobacteria; order JAJDOJ01; family JAJDOJ01; genus JAJDOJ01. The sequence goes on along the minus strand of JAYENI010000088.1, from coordinate 34,986 downwards.
GAGCAGAACCACGACGATCGCGGCATCGTCTGGCCCATTCCCGTCGCACCCTTCCAGGTGGCACTGGCGCCAATCAGCATGGGCCGGTCACAGCGAACCCGCGTTGCAGCCGAGGCCCTTTACAGGGAATTGCTCGCGGCCGGAATCGACACACTGTTCGACGACAGGGACATCCGGCCGGGCGTCATGTTCGCCGACCTCGAACTGATCGGTATCCCTCACCGTGTGGTGCTGGGAGAAAGGGGGCTCGATTCGGGCACGGCGGAATACAAGGGGCGCAGGGATGAAAAACCGCGCGATATTCCGCTGGACGAACTGGTGCCCTACCTGCGGTCAGCACTCGCAGCGAACTGACCGGATACGCACCAGGGTATGGCCCGACCGGGGCGTCGGAAAGGCCGTCAAGGCGGCATCAGACTGCCGCCGGGTCCGGTTATCTCACGCCGAATCCACTGTGCTCCCCGGGTTCGGCGGGCACGCACACCACCGCATCGACGCGCGCGTGCCGGGGACCTTCCCACAACCAGGCCCTCAGGGCCTCCACGGCATCGGTACGACCGCAGGCATGGATCTCGACGCTGCCGTCGGCGAGATTCCGGGCATAGCCGGACAGCCCCAGCCCCCGAGCCCTGTCCACGGTGGACGCGCGAAAAAAGACGCCCTGGACCCGCCCGGTAACGCGGCATCGCACACAGACCGTCTCCGTCGAATCGACCATCAACTGACCTCGCTGGACAACAAAAGGTATCGGGGACCAGGCGGCAGACCCACGTCCGGCCTCTTCCGGGGAAGCGTCTGTTGTTATAATTCGGTGCCGGCGGCCGGGATATGACGACACGTGTCGACGAGCAGCCGCCCCGGCAACATAGCTTTGCCGCGTCGCGGCCGTCAAGCAGCCATGCAAACCCGGAATAGGCCAGTCAATGAGCGAGTCCCGACCCAGCGTCACCCTGTACCACAATCCCCGCTGCTCCAAATCGCGGCAGACCCTGAATCTGCTCAAGGAGAACGGGATCGAACCGGATATCGTCGAGTACCTGAAGACGCCACCGGACGCGGCCACGCTGCGACAGGTCCTGCGAATGCTCGGGATCGGCCCCCGCGAACTGATGCGAACGAAGGAGAAACGCTACAAGGAATTGAAACTGTCTGACCAGGGCCTGTCGGAGGATGCGCTGATCGACGCCATGGTCGAGAATCCGATTCTGATCGAGCGGCCGATCGTCATTCACGGCAAGCAGGCCGCCCTGGGCAGGCCACCGGAACGCGTCCTGGAGATCGTGTAACCCGCATGGGCGAGATCCTGGTTCTGTATTACAGCCGATACGGTGCGACCGCCGAGATGGCGCGCCGGATTGCCCGTGGTGTCGCGGAGGTACCGGGTATGGAGGCAAAACTGCGTACGGTACCCCCGGTGTCGACGGTATGCGAGGCGACCGAAGACGTTATTCCACCTGAGGGCCCCCCCTACGCCACACTGGCGAACCTGATCTCGTGCTCGGGAATCGCTCTCGGCAGCCCGACGCGCTTCGGCAACATGGCGGCGCCACTGAAATATTTTCTGGACCAGACGAGCGCCCTTTGGTTGTCCGGCGGACTGGCAGGCAAACCCGCCGGGGCGTTTACCTCGACCTCCAGCCTGCACGGCGGACAGGAATCCACCCTCCTCTCCATGATGCTGCCGCTACTGCATCACGGCATGCTGATCGTGGGGCTGCCCTATACGGAAGCGGCGCTGCTGGAAACGACCAGCGGCGGCACACCCTACGGACCGAGCCACCATGCGGGCATCAGGAGCGAAAGACCACTCACTGCCGAAGAGAAAACGCTGTGTCTGGCGCTGGGGCGCCGGCTCGCCGAAACGGCCCGTGACCTCGAAACCGCACGGGCCCAAAGGGAAACGGGCACTTCGTGAGCACGCGATCGGTCGCGCGATGGACGGTACTGAGCGCCTACTTCGCCCTGCTCGCGATGATCCTGGCCTGGTACGCCTGGATATCGCCACCCGAAAAATGGCCGACGGCGCTGGTCCTCATCGCGCTGGCCCTGCCGCTGCTGCTGCCACTGCGCGGCCTCCTGAACGCCAGGCTCTATACCCATCAGTGGACGCTCTTTCTGGCCCTGTTCTATTTCGTGCTGGGCGTCGCGCACGCGGCGGTTCCCGCCGAGCGCCTGTTCGGGATCGCAGTCATCATCGCCAGTCTCTCCCTGTTCACCGCCTGCGTCGCGTTCGTCAGGCTTTCGCGGGAATAGTCTTTCGAAAAATTCACTCAAGCCTGGGGCGCTTGAATGTCCCGGTCTGGCTTGAATTGTTGACAGGGTCCGAGCCAAACAACGAGCCTTTCAACCAATTTCCAGAACTCTCACCGTGCGTCATGGTTTGATGTCCAGCACCGGTGTGTCGGCGAAGGCGTCGATGTCGTCGATTTCGATAACGTTATCGTGAACCGAGAGCACCCGGCAGCGGCTCAGACCGATGAGGTTGGGCCGAACCGGGGCACGCGTGGCGAATACGCCGCGCAGCGGATTCTCCGGATTGCGACGCGGGTGCACCTGAAGGATCGCCCGCCGTTGCGGCGTGTCGTTGCGGTCGAACCAGTACAGCACCCAGATGGCCTCGCGATCCTGCACACCCAGCAGGGCAGGCTGGTACTGTCTGTCCACCTCGATGATGGTCCTGCCGTTGATCTTGCGTACCCAGCCGATGGGCCTGACCTCATACTCCGGATTTATGCCCATTTCGGGTGATTCCGCGGAACAGTCGGATACAAGTAGCCAGAAGGCGAATACAAGGAGCAAATTATCGAAATATCTCATACCTCAGCACCTGCGACCTCGACGAGCACGAAGCAACATTGAATTACACCACTGCCCCGATTGCAAAAAAACCCGCGATATGAATGTCTGCTTGTCGGTCAGCTGAATCCGCAGAAATTCACGGGCGGCAACTACCAGTGCAGTGCCGCCCATAGCCGCGCGGCACGTGCACTCACGTCTTCATGCAGCACCAGCAGACAGGGCAGCAACAACAGGGTCAATGGGGTGGCGAAAAGGATTCCGTAACCCATCGCCAATGCCATGGGGGCCGAGAACGGGTCGGACCCGCCGAGCCCGTACGCCATCGGCAGCAGACCCGCGACGGTCGTCACCGAAGTCAACAGGATCGGGCGCAGGCGGTTCGAAGCCGCCTCGATGATCAGCTGCTTCAAGGGTTCCCCGGGGCGCTGCCGGCGCAAACGGTTCAGCAGATTCACCAGGATCAGCGAATCGTTCACCACGATGCCCGTCAAGCCTACGACCCCGAGCATTGCCAGAAATCCCAGTGGCTGGAGATGCACGGCGAACGCAAAGATGACGCCCACCAGACCGAAGGGTACGGCGAACATGACCAGTATCGGCTGAACCGCCGAGTTGAACAGCAACAGCAGAATCAGGTAGATTCCGACGGCGGCGGCCAGAAATGCAACGAACAGGCTCGCCATGGAATCCTGCGTCTCCTCGGCCTCCCCGCCCACGACAACCCGCATGCCCTCCCAGTCACGGTCCATCTCGATGCCCCGCATCACATCCGTGGTCACCTTGAGCGGTGTGGTCACCGTCTTGACCACATCCGCGGTCACGGTGATGGTGCGATCGTTGTCGAAGTGATAGAAATTCGACGGCCCGGGCTGCACCGAGAACGTCGCCACCTCGGAGAGGTAAACAAGTCTGTCTTCCGGGGTCGGGACGATCATTTCGCCCAGTCCTTCGGCTGATCGGCGGGCCTGTTCGTCCAGCTGCACCCGGAAATCGACGTCCTCGTCGCCGTAACGCACCGAGGTCACGATCTCGCCATCGTATGAGAGGCGGATGTTCCTGGCCACGTCTGCCACACTGATCCCCTGATCGGCGAGTCGGGTGTAATCCAGATTGATCCGGATCTCCTGCTTTCCAGTCTTGTCGTCCCGGTCGACATCCTTCACGCCGGGCATGTCCTCGAGGCGCTGCGTCAACAGGTCGGCAAGGTCACTGCGTTTCTCGTCGTCGCTTCCCACCACCCGCAGGGTAACCGGACGTCCTACCGGAGGACCGCCGCTGTCGATGATGAACTTGAGCCCGACAAACCCCTCTAGATCAGCGGCGCGCGCCCGCAGCGCCTCGACAATCTCGTCCGCGTTGCGATTCCTGGTCGCAAAGGGCGTCAGGTAGACCCCGACCATGGCCCAGTTCTCGTTTTCCCCCAGGTTGAACTGTCCGTGCGTCCCCACTCGGGTCACCATCGAATCCAGCTCCCCGGCGGGCAACGCCTGCACGATCGCCTCGACCTCGGCCAGCTTCTCCTCTGTATGCTCGAGAGACGAACCGCTGGGCAGTTCGGCGAGGATGTAGAACTCGTCGGCCGACTGTGTCGGAAACAGTACAAAGTCCATGTAGCGACCCGCGTACCAGAAGGCGATCACAAGCAGTGCGAGGAACACCACTACCACCAGATAGCGCATCTTCAGCGCGACATTGAGAAATCTCCCGTAGACCCCGCGAACCTGAGCGAACCAGTGCTCGCGTTGCCCCTCAACCATCCCGCCGACTTCTCCGGCGCCGGCTATCAGGTGGGCGGGCATGATGAACATGACGTCGAACCACGAGATGGCCAGCGCGAGCACCACGACCAGCGGAATGACGTAGACGAAGTCCCCCATGGTCCCGGACATAAAAAACATCGGCATGAAGGCCAGGGCCGTCGTCAGGATCGTGGTCAGCACGGGCTGAAACACCGAATACGTACCTTCCACCGCGGCGTCGATCGGCGGCATGCCCTCCTCACGGTGACGCCAGATGTTCTCGGCGATCACGATACCGTCGTCGACGATGATGCCGATGACGATGATCATCGAGGCCAGCGCGATCGAATCCAGATAGGCCCCGAAGATCGGCAACAGAAAAAGGGTCCCCAGCAACACGACGGGGATACTGAACGCCACCCAGAAGGCCGAACGCAGGTCAAGAAAGACGGTCAGCACCAGCGTGACCAGGATCAGCCCCATCACGCCGTTCCACGCCACGACCTCCAGACGGTTGCGGACCAGGCGCGACTTGTCGTTGGAGTACTCGATGCGCACCCCCTCGGGCAACCTTTCGCGATTCTCGTCCACCAGTTTCTTGATGCCTTCCACCGTTCGCATGATGTCGGCGGATTCCTTCTTGAACACCAGAAACGAGATGGCGGGCTTTCCGTTCATCCGCGACAGGATCTTTGCCGGCTCGAACCCGTCACTGACGCTGGCGAGGTCCCTGACCCTGACCGTGGCGCCACCCCCGGTGAGTTTGATGATCACCTCCCCGGCCTCCTCCGGGTCGCTGAACTCCGACAGCGTGACGATGTTCTTCTCGCTCGTGTACGACTCGAAGGAACCGCCCGTGGCGCGGATGTTGCGGTTTCGGATGGCCGCGACGACGTCGTGCACGGGAATCCGGTACCGTTCCACGGCGTCGCGATTGACCTCTACCTTGATCTCGCGGTCCAGAAATCCGAATTTCGCGACACTGGCCACGCCGGGCACGTCCAGCAACGCCTTTTCGGCGCGCTTGGCGATCGTGCGCAACGTTGTGTACGGGACATCACCGGTCAACCCGACCTCGACGATGGGTATCGCGGTAGACGTGGTCAGTTCCTCGACCACCGGTTTCTCGTCCACCTCCCGCGGAAATCCGGAGACCCGGGAAACGGCGTCGCGCACGTCCGTCTTCACCTTGTCGGAATCGCCCGCTTCCCGGTCGATCCATATGTGGACGACGGAAATATTCTCCATCGAGAAAGAGGTGTACTTGTCCAGTCCGTCGACCTCTTTCAGCTCTTCCTCGATCTTGTTGGTCACGTTGAGTTCCACGTCTTCGGGAGACGCGCCGGGATAGCGGGTGGTGACCGTCATCTCGAGGAAATCCACGCTCGGAAAATTGTCGCGCTGTATGACGGTCATGGAACTCAGACCGAGGAAGACGATGAGGAAGGTCAGCACATTGGAGAGGGTCGATCTCTGCGCGAAAAACCGGATCAGGGATTTCATGGCATCTCCGGCAAGGGGAAAAGTCGGTCGTTGTCGCGGTCCGCGGCGCCCGGGGGTTCAGAAAGTCCCCTCGCGAGCGGGTCACGGTGCAATGACCACATCCGCTACGCCACGCCCGCCGACGCATCGGGCTATCGGGGACGGGGTTCGATGCCAACATCGAACCGGGCCCTCCCGAACATGCCCGGATAGAGGTGATCGTGCGCGGGTAACACCGCCTCGATGACGAATTCATGCGTATCCTTGTCCGCGGAAGGTATCAGGCGGTCGATCTTCGCCGGAAGCTCTGCGTCGCCCAGCGCGCCGATGGTCACTAAGATTTGCTGGCCCAGGGCGACATGCGGGATATCCTTCTCCTTGACCGCGGTGCGAAACCTGAGTTTGTGCTGATCCTCCAGCAGAAGGAGCGCATCACCGGGCGCGGTGACCTGTCCGATCTCGGCGTGACGCTCGATGATCACCCCGTCGAACGGGGCCTCGATCCTCGATTCACGCAGTATCGCCTGCGCCTTGTCGACCTGCGCCCTCGCCCTGTCGACGCTGGCCCTTGCAGCGGCATGATTGAATGCAGCCTCGTCGGCCTGGTCCACCGACACCGATTTGTTCCTGAGCAAGGTCTGGTAGCGTTTGTCCAGCTTTCCCATGTGCGCCAGGTTGACATTTTCCTGCTCCAGGGCCGCCCTTGCCGAGGCGAGGTCCGCCAATAACTCTGCGTCGTCGATCGCGACAAGCAGGTCACCGACCTTCACCTCGTCGCCCTCGTCAATGTTGACCGCGGCGATCCGGCCCACGATCTTCGCCGCGAGGGTGACGCTTCTCTCGGCAACAACGATGCCGGTGGAAGAGCGAACGCCCTGCGCCCCGATCGCCCGGGCACACAGCGATGGCGCGCCCAGCACCAGAATCAGAACGAATATCGGGACGGATTGCCATCGTCCGGTATCCAACCTCTCTGAATGGAGAAAACGGATGTTCATAGATTCCCCGGCATCCCGAAACCGATTACGTAAATAGTCTTGTACCAGAAAAACTCTCGATCGGAGGTATCGATCTCCGCCTGCCGACAGAAACGCTCGCCGCAATCCAGGCCTGGTAACCGCGGCACATGCAGCTCTGCCTCACCCGGCAGCCGTTTCCTCCCCGACCGTGGCGCAAGGTTATACTGCAACGCCTGCTTCACAGCCTGTCCGTACGGAAATCCTACACTGGCGATTCGGCGTCGTTAACCGGACCGGACCGGTTTGTTCCCGGCGACACGGCTTTGACTCAAATGGTATCGGGGTACAGACGGGACGTCCGGGTTATGTGGAGATTCGTACTATTACTGACACTGGTTGCGCCCGCCAACGGCGCCGCCGAACCCCTGAGGGTCATGGTGAGCGTGCCGCCGCTGAAGTATCTCGTTGAACGGGTCGGGGGGCCGCGGGTTCAGGTCCGGTCCATGGTGCAACCCGGTTTCAGCCCCGCGACCTACGAGCCAATGCCGAGACAGGTCAAGGACCTTGCCAGGGCGGATCTCTACGTGCGATCCGGCGTACCGTTCGAGAATGCGTGGATGACACGAATCCGCTCGACCAACCCCACCATGCTGGTGCTGGACGCCCGCGAGGGGATACCCGCGCCTGCGACCGAGGGCCACGCGACGCACGACGGACACGATCCGCACGCGTGGACCAGTCCGCTGCTGGCCAAACAGATGGCGTTTAACGTGCGCGACGCATTGATCGCGCTGGCGCCCGAAGACCGGGCGACCTTCGAGTCCGGCTACCAGACCCTTGCCGGCGAACTGGATGCCCTGGACGAGGAGATCCGGGAGATCCTTTCCGACCTGACCACCCCGCGATTCATGGTCTATCACCCGGCGTGGGGACACTTCGCCGACAGGTACGGCCTCGTGCAGATAGCCATCGAGAGCGACGGGAAGGAACCCGGCGCACGGGCACTCGCAAACCTGATCGAACAGGCGAGGCAGGACGGAATCACCGTCGTCTTTATCCAGCCGCAGTTCGACCGAAGGATGGCCAACCAGGTGGCCAAGGCCATTGGTGGCAAGGTTGAGGTCCTGGACCCACTATCCGCGGACTACACGAAAAACCTGAGACAGGTCGCACGCCGACTCGCGGAAGCCGACGGCGCCTCCTTGCCGTAGTGATCCTCTGGGTATCCGGAAATCCGAACCGGTGACGTAGACCCAACTGCCCTCATCCGAGCGTGACGACGAGCGCGTCACATTTATCGACGAACGGGGTTGTTATATTAGTATTTACTGATATACTTAACTCACTTGAGACAAAGCAAGAGGACTCAGAAAATGTCAATCGATACCTTCACGTTATACGGATTAGCCGTCTCCGTCGCAGCGGTGGCCGCAGTCTTCACACTCTATGCAAGAGCCGCGCGGAACAAGTGCGAACCGGACGCGTAGAGAAATGATTTGCGAAACAATCAATAAGTTGAACAGCCGCGTTGCCCGCTTCCGGCGATGCGGCTGTCTTGCCTGACCACATCGTGGTCGACTCCCCCGGGCCGACTCAACCTTGCGCGCGCCTGACGATCTTCAATGGCTCCCCCCTTGCATCCACCGTGCACAGCACCACGGTCCGGCGCCAGACCCGCAGCAGATAGTTCATCACCTTTTCGGCACTCTCCCGGTCGAGTCCGCGACCGTCCATCTCGTGCTCATGCACCAGCACGAGTGTCCCGTCCGCGAGCGTCTCCGCGACATGAACCCTCGGCGCACCGAAATTGAATTTCCCGGACAGGACAAGTTCCCGAATCCGGTCTATGTCGAAACCCCTCGCGCGAATCTCGCCGCTGCGGCGCGCCTCCCAGGGAAACAAATCGAGTTCCCGGGCGATCGACTCGTCAAAATGATTGCGTATGAAGCCGAAGTCGTCGTTCTCGCGCATAACCTTCCGCGCCGCTTCGAGACCCTGGTTCTCAACGATATGTTCCCAGAGGACGAAACCCAGGTGGTAGGGATTGATCTTCAGCGAGACCTCCTGCTCACCCGCATAGGGCCTGACCACATCCGAGTGCGCCTTGATCGCCTCCAGATACATCTGTTGGGAAAGGAAATCCGCGTCCCGCAACAGCCGTGCGTGCCAGTAGCTGGCCCAGCCTTCATTCATGATCTGGCAGGCAAACACGGGATAGAAGTAGTACGACTCCTCCCGTACGGCCAGGAAGACGTCCCGTTCCCAGGGCTCCATCTCCGGGGCATAGTGGGCCATGAACCAGAGCAGATCGTGTTCCGGATGGGGCGGGACCGGTGAGCGCCTCGGTTCCGTGACGCCGCCTTCGGATACCGCGCCGCCGGGCAGTCTGTCGTAACGGGACCTGAATGGCGAGGCGGCCGCCCCGGTCCTCTCCTCCATGTAATCCGGATAGGGTTTGCGCCGCAGTTCGTGGTCCACGTCGATGTACTGTTCCAGGGACAACGCGGCATCGAGCACCGCTTCGACCCGCTCGATGCCGTGCGCCTCGATCGCCTGCGAGATCTCACGGGCATGGGCGGCGGCCTGTTCCACGATGTGGTAACCAACGGACCGCTGTGCCGCATCGAAGAGCAGATTGTTCCGCGAAAAATCTGCGTGCCCCAGGACGTGCGCCACGACCAGGACGTTCTCGGCCACACTGTTGTTGCCGGAAAGATAGGCGCGCCCCGGGTCGCCCGGGAACACGACCTCGAACAAACGGGAATGTCCCATGCGATGCTGGACGAACTGGTAGATGTAGCGAACACCGAACGACCAGTGCGGCATCCTCACCGGCAGTCCGTAGACTGCCACCTCCATCATGAAGCTGTCGGGCACCTGTTCGAAATCGACGGGAAAATACTCCAGGCCGCTGTCGCGAGCGAGGTCCTCGATCTTCGGAATATACTGTTCGAGTTCGGAGTTCACCGCGAACGCACCCTCAAGCCCTGTCACTCACGGTTTCCACGGCCCCGGTCTCGTGACCGAAGAACTTGCGGATGGCCTCCCACACGTCCCGGTCCGCCGAGAGCGGGTAGGATCCGGCAGGCGCCCCTTCGATGGCCTGCGCCCTGAACAGGTTTGCCGTTTCCGTCTGCATGGCACGCGGGCCCGCCATGGTTTCCACGTACCCCATGAAACTCACGACGGCGGCAAGTTTTTCCAGTGCCTCACCGGCCGTTGCCCGGTCGTGCGCAAAATTTTCTCCGTCCGAAGCGTAGAACAGGTAGATGTTGTAGCGCGACGGGTCGAAGCGTTGGTCCATGATGTCGAGCACCTTGAGAAACGCGGTAGAGGCGACGGTGCCGCCGGATCCCCGAACCTGAAAAAACTCTGCCTCGCCGAATTCCCAGGCCTGTACGGTGTGGGCCACGAACACAACCTCGACATGTGCGTACTGCCTGCGCAAACCCTGGGCCACCCAGAAGAAAAAGGTCTTGGCGAGCTGCCGGTCGCGTTCCGACATACTGGAGGACACGTCCAGCGCGAAGAAAACGACGGCCCTCGTGACCGGGCGACGGCGCCGGGTCAGCTGACGGAATCGAAGGTCCTCGTTCGAGAAGGGCGCCCCGCCGGGCTGCACCGCCCTGCGCTTCAACGCCTCCTTGAGGGATCGCCTGCGGTCCAGGCGTGAGCGTGCACCACGCCGGTCCCAACCCTCGCGTTGCAGGTCCTCGTCCTCCAGATTGCCCTCGCGAGGCCTCAGGTTCGGAAGCTGCATTTCCTCCCAGAGCCAGTCGACGATGTCATCAACCTTGAGTTCGAGGACGAATTCCAGTCCCCCCTCGCCGCTCCCGCCACGCCCCTTTCCGGCTTCCCCGTCCCCAGCGGAATCGGCAGGTCTGAGCACGTCTCCCGCACCGACCTTGCCCTGACCGGTGCCCGCGGTCGATTCCGCTTCCAGCAGGTGAAATCGGTAGTGCTCCAGAAAACGAACGGGTACCCCAAGCTTTCGGTTGCCGTCGCCACCGGTGATGTCGAGGCGAGCGATCAGTTCCGGCAATTGTTCGCGCACCGCGTCCCGGACCTTTTTGTTGTGACGCAACCAGTCGCGCGCTCCACGGGAGAAGAGTTCGTACCAGCGGCTCGAGGGTCGTCGGTTCGTATGGGTGATGTCGCTCATTCCGTCAATTCCCGTGCGTTGAGGTCCCCTCGGGCGAACGTGCTACCGGCAAGTCGCCCGGGTGCGCGCTACTCCTGCGACAGGAGTGTGGTGACGTAATTCAGGGCCTCCCTGGCGCTGTGCGCATCGTATCCGTACTCCGCCACCAGGCGTTCCTGCACGAGCGATATCTTCTGCTGCGCCGCTTCGTCGGGGCGCGCCGCGGATCCGACGAGTCGCAAAACGTCCCTGCGTTCCTCGAACAGATAGTGTTCGATCGCCTCGTGGAGCCGGGAATGGCTGTCGAGGGTGAACTTCTCGCCCGCCTTGAACGCCACCATCGCCTTGCGGACGACCTCCTGACGGAACGACTGCTTGCCGGAATCCGATACCTTGATCTTCTCCTCCACGGACCGTAGAAAACGCTCGTCCGGGGGACGGATCTCGCCGGTGATCGGATCTTCTACCTCGCGCTGGTCGAGTGTGGCCTCCACCTCGTCGAGATACTTGTCCAGCAGTTCCTGGGCCTCTTCCTCGAAGGAGGCAAACAGCGCCTTGTGAACGTCCTCCTTCACCCAGCGGTTGTAGAAATCCTTGCGCGCGACGACCAGCAGGTCGATCCATTGCTGCTTCTGCCGCGTCTCCATGCGCGCATCCGAATCGATGGTGTCCTTGAGCGCCAGCAACACCTCCATACTCGTCAGACTCTGCGCCTCGCTGCGCGTTATGGCGTTGGACACGGCGTTGATGACGAAGCGCGGACTCACGCCGGACATGCCCTCCTCCGGAGACTCGGTCCGAACGCGTTCGACCTCGTTCTCGGAGTACCCCTCGACGTCCTCTCCCGCGTAGAGCCTCACCTTCTTTGACTCGTCCAGGTCGTCACGCTCCGAATCGCCCAGACGCGTGAGGATCGCGAACACGGCGGCCAGCCGCAGTGCGTGCGGATCCAGGTGGACGTCCTGGAAGGCCGTTGCCCTGGAGACCAGCTTCTTGTAAATGCGCGCCTCGTCTGCATAGTCCAGGGTGTAGGGGACCTGGATGATGACCATGCGGTCGAGCAACGCCTCGTTCTCCTTTTCCTGGAGAAACTTGTGGAACTCGGCCAGATTGGTGTGCGCGATGATGGTCTCGTCGAGATAGATCAACGGAAAGCGCGACACCTTGACGTTCTTTTCCTGGGTGAGGGTGAGGAGCAGATACAGGAACTCGCGCTTGACCTTCAGGATCTCGATCATCTCGAGGACGCCTCGGCTGGCGGCATACACCGCGCCCGACCAGGACCACGCCCGGGGGTCGCCCTCGTCACCGATCTCCGCCACCCTGGAAAGGTCCACGGAACCGACCAGGTCGGCGATGTCCGCCGTGCTGGGATCATGGGGCGCATAGGTCCCGACGCCGACACGGGAAGCCTCCGACAGGAATATTCGCTCGACCGGGTAGGACAGGAAATCCCCCTCGAATTCCTCTTCCAGGCGTACGCGGGCGTGCGGGCTCAGGTCGCCGGCGATCTCGACGCCATAGGTCTCGCGAAATTCCCCTCGCAGACTTGCGGGGATCAGGGCCAGCGGAGACTCGTGCAGGGGCGACCCCTCCAGCGAGTAGAGCGCACCGTCGTCGGTATGGCTGTACTCCTCCAGCGCCCGCTTGACCAGGATCACCAGGGTCGACTTGCCGCCGGATGGAGGCCCCAGGAGCAGCAGCAGCCGCCGCCCAACGTCCGAGCCCGCGCTGGCTGCCTTGAAATATTCGACCACCCGGTCAAGCGCGCTGTCCACGCCGTACAGCTCGTGGGCGAAAAGGTCCTTTCCCGCGTCCTCGGGCTTGTCGCCGCGCCTTTCGCGACTGTACCAACGGAACATGTCCCAGATGTACTCGTGACTGGTACGGGTGAATCGTTTGGGTTCGCGTGACACGCATTCCTCGAGAAACTGCGAAAATGTCCCCTTCCAGTGCTGGGCACGGTGATTCCGCGTAAATGCCGTCAGCGATTCGATGAAACGCCCCTTCCGGGCATTGCCGACCCCTTCTCCAGTCATGACCCTCTCCACGTTACGGGACACAGGGTTTGCGCAGTTCGCACGAATCCTGCGCCTGGTATTCATCGATTGACGCACCAGGAGACTCTCGGAAATTTAGACGGCAACGGATTTTGAATCGTTCCCTCTCATGGTGACTCACGAAAACAATCGGCTTGCAGGGATCTCCGGACCCCTCCCTGCACGGGGCGGAAACTCCTGAATTTTCAATACGCATTGACTACCCTTGTGGACGGACTCCGCCCGAACTACGCTGAAACCAAGGCCTTCTATCTGATCCTGTGCGCAAGGGTCTCCCGAATCAGTTGTCTCAACCACTGCCGGTAGGGGGTACCGCCGGTGCCACGGGGGTCCGCCACCCGCTGCGTGATATATCGCTGCGCCCAGCCGTAGTGGACCTCCCGGAATTCCGCCATTGCCTCCAGGACGGCGTTGAACGGCCTCTTGTGCGTCAAGCCGCGCAGGCTCGGCATGGCGTCCACGGCACGCAGCAGCCGCCCGTGTTCGACCGGCATATAGCGCCGCATGTCATGCAGGTGATCGATCAGCGGCGACTCCCGGTGGGGGATCTTCATCAGGCTGACCAGCAGGGGCATGATCGTGCTCTGCGCGCCGGTCTCTCCCCGCAAATGCCGTGGCTGCTCGCTTACGCCCTCGTATACGATCCCCTCGAAGGATCCGATATAGGGTCGAAACGTGCGGTAGTAGAGGTCCGGATCCATGGCCTCCGGTATCCGCCGCAAAACCCGTGTCTGCGCCCGGACCACGCTGGCGATCCGGCCCAGGGAACGCCCGGGAAGGTCGGCGTCAAGCGGCCCCGGCCACGCGGCGATCCGCCGGACCTCACTCAGGATCGGCGGACGCCCCAGCCAACCGCAGGCCCTGACCAGTGGAACGGCGAGGTTTCGCGGTACCAGTCCGACCTTGGGTTGATTGAGCTGATGGACGTATCCCGAGACCAGGAACGCCAGCCTGAGGTAGTAGAGTCGCAGTTCCGGCAGATGGTCTTTCGCGCCCCACCCTACAGGCCAGGCCGGGATCTCCAGCGCCGCGGCGTATTCGCGAAATCCGGCTGCCTCCAGCGCCAGGGGCAAGGTCTCACCGATGGCGTCCAGGGCCGACAAAGGTGACCCCTCGGGAAACACGACCAGCGGATCCGGGTCCGGCAGAAAGCCCCGGCGGGTCCGGGCCGGTCTGATCAGGGGCGTCACGGGGGTTTCGAACCGCCCCGGCGCATGGGGCCTGCTAGTCGGTGAGATCAAAACGGATCCCCTGCGCCAGCGGGAGGTCGGCGCCCCAGTTGATCGTGGTGGTCTGGCGGCGCATATAGGCCTTCCAGGCGTCCGATCCCGCCTCACGCCCGCCGCCGGTGTCCTTCTCGCCGCCGAAGGCCCCCCCGATCTCCGCGCCGGAGGTGCCGATATTGACGTTGGCGATCCCGCAGTCGCTCCCGATCACGGACAGGAACCGCTCCGAGTTTCGCAACGAATTGGTGAACAGGGACGACGACAGGCCTTGCGGGACGCCGTTCTGCAGCGCGATGGCCTCTTCCAGACCGCCATAGCACATGACGTAGAGGATCGGTGCAAACGTCTCTGCCCGCACGATGGGCGTCTGGGCCTTCATCGCGACGAGCGTGGGCTGCACGAAGTGCCCCGCACCCGGTATCGGGGAGCCCCCGTACAGGACACTGCCGCCCTCCTCACGCGCATCGTCCAGCACCCGCACGAAATCATCGACGGCGCCGGCATGGACCAGCGGGCCCATGATCACCCCCTCCTCCAGGGGATCACCGACCCTTATCCGCCCGTAGGCGCGGAGCAGGCGTTCCAGCACGTCATCGTAAATCACCTCCTGGAAGAACACCCGGCGCGTCGTCGTGCAGCGCTGGCCGGCGGTACCCACGGCACCGAACAGGATCGCCTTGACGGCGAGGTCCAGGTCCGCGGTTTCGTCCACGGTTACCGCGTTGTTGCCGCTCAGTTCCAGAAGACTCCGTCCGAGACGCGAAGCGACCCGTTCCGCGACGCGACGTCCCACGCGGGTCGATCCGGTGAACGACAGGAGCGCGACCCGCCGGTCATCGACAAGACGCTGCGCGAGCGCGCTTGTGGCGTCCACAAACATCGAGAACACACCGGTGACCCCCGCCTCCCGCATGGCCTGATTGCAGAGATGCTGTACGGCGAGCGCACACAGCGGTGTCCGGGGCGAGGGCTTCCAGACCACGGTATTGCCGCACACCGCGGCGATGAACGCGTTCCAGGCCCACACCGCCACCGGAAAATTGAAGGCGGTCACGACACCGGTCACGCCCAGGGGATGCCACTGCTCGTACATGCGATGCAGGGGCCTTTCGGAATGCAGGGTCCGCCCCCCAAGCATGCGTGACAGCCCCACGGCGTAGTCGGCGACGTCGATCATCTCCTGGACCTCGCCCTCGCCTTCGGCAAGGACCTTTCCCATCTCCAGGGAGACGAGACGCCCCAGGTCCGGCTTGCATGCCCGGAGCCGGTCGGCGATCCGCCGGACCAGTTCTCCGCGCTCCGGCGCCGGAACCTGCCGCCACCGCTCGAATGCGGAGGCGCTGCCCTTGAGGACCACTTCGTAGTCATCGGCGTCCGCGGCAACAACCCGCCCGAGCCGGTCTTCCGTTGCCGGGTTGATCGAATCCAGCACCGTATCTCGATCCAGAGGCCCCCATCCGTCCGGTCCCAGACAGGACCCCGGGTTTAGCGCACCGATGTTCAGACGTTCCAGCAGTTTCACGGCCGACTCCGCCAACACCGATCGCCGCAATTCGGCGTATCGGAAAAAATAGACGTTCTCAGCAATTAGAGCCCTGATCGACTGTCACGGTTTCACCGTTCCGACTCCCGGCCTGGAAAGATGCCCTGACCCGGCGATTCGGTCGATATACTGAGCCTCAGGGGTAATCAGGTGGATCTTTTCCCAAGGTCCCGGACGCCGTCGCGGCATTGATGGCACCTACGAACTGACGCCTTCGTCAAAGAAGTGCATCAATTGATCAAGCTTTCGGTGCAATGCGCTGGGAGAACCCGACGAACTGATCGCGCCTCATCAACGATATAAGGCTCTGCGTAGAAACGGACCAGAGGGTCAAAGGGCTTATCGAGCCCTGTTCAAGGTCCGTGTCCCTGACAAGACGCTGGAGGAGATCAGAGAAGCCACCAGCAAGGCCTGGGTGTGGGGCAGTGCTTTCTTCAAGAATAGAACCGAATTGGAACCGGGCAGCAAGTCCGAAGCCACGGGGCGGAGACAGAAAATCGGCTTCCTACATGAAGAACAGACAAACCAATCGAATCCGGCCCCTTTGATTGTCCCCTCTGCGGGATCTGCCTGTCCACTCAGTGAAAACAGCGCAGATCCACCTGGGAGGGTACGTCAGGACATGATGCCTACTGCTCTTCTGAATCCATGCTGAAATTGCCAATGGTCGCGCTCAAGGTTCCGATCAAGAACAGCAACCAGAAACGGACGCCGAGAATCGTTGCATCGATTCCCTTGATAGACAGCACGAGCAAGGCTGTCCCGAAAAGGCCAATCGCCACTGCCCAAAACACCTTATCCATGTCAACTCCTTCGCTTCGATCAAGCGGGTAATGAACTTTTACGAGAGGCTTATTAGAGTATACAGATATTCTGTTGAACCTGGATCGCGACGGAGTATGCAGGAATCCCGATTAGATGTCGTCGATGATTCGTGGGTACGGTGAAAATCGCTAAAAATCAGTGCGTTTACTATACGAATTCTGTAGTTCTAGCTTTTTGCGGGGGTGATCGTCCGGAATGTGATTCTTGGCCGGGATGCCAGGATAGCTGTGGTATGGACGGAGATCTGAGGCTTGTACGATGGCGATGGCGACCGACAGGTTCAGCAGCTTCGCATCCGGACTTGCTGCCCGGCTGGAGACGGAAATTCCAGACGCCCGGGTAGACCCCGGTGAACCGGCCTGCCTGCTACTCACGGCGAGATCGGGCGGGACGATCCGCCTCGACCTGACACCGCCGCGTTTAAGCGTCAGGGCCGGGGACGCGAACCGGTATCTGGAAGGGGTTGCCGGCACCGACGATCTCGTTGACGCCTATCGCCGAATCCGGCGGGGCCATGTCTTCGAGGACTCCATCGCCAGCGGCGATGCCAGTCCCTACGCAGGGGAATTTCTCGAACGCCTGCTCGCACAGGCAGCTCAGACCTGTCCGGACAACGATGCGCGCCGCATCGCGGCCTGGACGACCCGGCTCGATCCGTACTGCGCGGCGAAATCGATCGAAAGCCTGCTGAACCGCCCCGAGGATCGTATCCTGCTGAGGATCGCCGAATCACGGGGCTGGACCGTGCACTTCGATCACCTGGCGATTCGCTGCGGCGTGCAGGAAAAGGGACATGCGCAGTCTGTCGTTCAGATGCTGAAGGAACATCATGGCTACGCCAGTGCCAGGGTTCCCGGTCAGGAATTCTATCGCTTCGCGCAGGGGTGGAACGCGCTACCCGTTTACAAGTTGCTGGGAAACGGGAGCCTGCTGCGACTGTTCCCGGACCAGTCAGAAACCGGTCACGAACGGCAGATCATTCGCCACTGGAACCGGGTCTACGGATTCACGGCGCACCACATCGCCCTGCGAGTCACTGGCGGCAACGGAGACACAACAAGATCCGTGCCCCTGAGCGAGCTGATCGCGGCACTCCGCGATGAAGGGATCGAATGCCTGGCACCGACAGGGGTTGACACGATCAACCTGCTGGAACAGGTCTTCACGCGTCCGAACCGGGACAAGGCGATTCCGAAATCACTGCTCCACGAGATCCGCGCCGTCGACGAACAACTCGCCGATGTCGTCTGCAACGCAAAACTCGTCGAACTGGTGTCACGCCGCGAAATGGATGTCTTCCAGAGAAATCAATTCCTGGCGCTCTACGAACTCGAACCCGCAGATGCAGGGCAACATCATGCCCGCGTGTCCGCCCCAATCTACAATTTCTTCCTTCCCGCCCAGGCCGCGCACGTGATCAGGACATCGACACAGGGCGATGCCCCTTAACGTGCGACGCGCCGTTCCCGCGTTGCGCGACGACATCCATCGGCGGGAAACAGTTCCATTCGCCGTTCAGTGCTTTCTGGAACCGGCGATGTAGGCCGATACCAGACTCGCGACGACGATGGCGATGTAGAACTGGCCGAACGTCGCCTCCGCGTATGCAAGAAAGCGGGCGGTGGGCAGCGCGGGCGTGATGTCACCGTACCCCAGGGTCGACAGGGTGACGAAACTGAAATACACGAACTGGGAAAGCACCGCATCGCCGGCACTTTCCGCGATCCCGTTGAACGACGCGGGCTCGAAGTCGTACATCAGATTGTACATGATCGCCCAGGACATGCCCAGCATGAGATAGACGCAGATCACCCCGAAGATCTTGTTTCGATTGACGGGTCCGACGAACAACACATGGGTGAATGCCACCCCGGTCGAGCCCAGGTAAAAACTCAGTACGGCGATATACCCCGTGATCAGCAATGCCTTCGCGCCGGTCACTTCCTGTATCGTGAAGGCAAGCCCCGCGACGACGGCCAGCACGATCCCGATATTGCGATACAGACGTCTCTCGAGGAGTGCCCAGACGCCCATCCACAAGGTAATGACCAGAGCGAATGGTATCAGGTCGGGTTGAACCCTATCCGGAAACTCTCCGGCCAGGGCGATCCAGAACTGCAAGGCGAGCATTCCGATCAGCAGAAAGATGTAGTTGCTCTTGCCTGTCTTCACCGTCTGATAGTCCGACGTTCCGATTCGGTATTGACTACTTCGCGAAAGGATAAGGGGCCGAGCGCATCCGGACAATCGGGGCATTGCAATCCGCTAGCCCGGGAAGCGCACCCCTGCCACATCGACGAGAGAGGCCGGATCTCCACATCGTTCCGGTACGGGATGTACGGACCCGAAACGTCACGATCCGTGATCACCGAGCCAGGCCAGGGCGGCTTCCCTGTCAGCATAGTCGAAGTGCCTGACCTGGGCATGCACGAAGTAATCGGCTATGCGCGGCATGACCGAGAGAAAACCGTCATCGGTCACCGCGGCGACTTTGGCGACCAGCTTCTGATGTTCCTTTACAAACTTAAGATGGGTCACCAGCGCCGCAAAGTCACTCCATCCCGGAAAAGACTCTGTGTAGATCATCAGGCCGTTCAGTTCGCCCTTGTCCGCGATGAACGAATCCACCACCTGCGTCAACTGCTCGAAATCCGCCTTTTCCAGCGGTCCCTCGGGCGTAACCACTAGGATCCCACGCTCGCTGAGCAACTCATGATGAAGCATCGATATATCTCCAGTCCAAAGGTCAAACGTCTCTATGAATCCGGACACCGGCCCGGGGCTGTATGATGCCATGACCCGATGAACAGCATTTCCCTGTAAAACCCGATCCGGTCATTCGCATGCGAACCCGAACCAGCGCCTGCCACCATCCCCTCGCCCGACAGTATCCTGTCATGTCGTTGGGACGATATCTCACCATGGCCTGTGTGGGATGTTTCGCGGCCTGCAACGAAGAAACGCCGGTCCCGGCCCCCACCCGCGAATCGGGCTCCAACACCGGGCAACGCTTCACCGAAGTCACCTCAGAGGCCGGGCTCAATTTCGCTCATGGCCTGCTCTCCCCTGAACCGAAACAGGCCGAATCGATATCCGGGGGGGTCGCCGCCGGGGACTACGACGGGGACGGGTGGATCGATCTGTATGTCGTCAGGGGGACGATTGGCCCGAACCTGCTGTTCAGAAATCTCCGAAACGGCACTTTCCGGGAGGCGGACAGTCGATCCGGCGTTGGGCTCACGGACTCGACAGGGTCCGGCCCCGCATTCGCCGACCTGGATGGCGACGGTTATCTCGACCTCTACATCGGTGGCATCCATCCCACCCGGCCCCGGCTGTTCCGCAACACCGGCCAGGGGCGATTCCAGGAGATAACACAATCCGCGGGCATCGACCCGCGGTCTCCAAACAACTTTTCAGCCGCGTTTGGTGACTACGACCTCGACGGGGACCTGGACCTCGTAATGAGCCACTGGCTGAGCGGCATCGTGGAACCGGGTTCCTCCTCCGAACACCTCTGGCGAAACGACGGCAAAGGCGGCTTTGAAGACGTCAGCACGTCATCGGGAATCACGGACGTCTATCTGAACGGGCGAGACTATACCTTCACGCCGAACTTCGCCGACGTCAATGACGATGGCCTGCCCGACATCCTGATGGCCGCCGACTTCGGAACCAGCCGGGTATTTCTCAACAACGGCAACTCTACCTTCCGGGATGCCACGACGCCGGTGATCTCGGACGAAAACGGAATGGGTGCTGCCGTGGGGGATTACGACAACGATCTCGATCTCGACTGGTTCGTCTCGAGCATCTCGGAACCCGGTGGAGGACAGGTGGGCACCTGGGGCATTTCCGGCAACCGGCTCTACAGAAACATCGGCGACGGCCTCTTTGATGATGCGACCGAAGGTTCCGGCGTTCGACACGGCGACTGGGGCTGGGCGGCGTGCTTCGCGGATTTCAACAACGACGGCCACCTGGACATCTTCCATGTCAACGGCTGGAACCGCGATCAGGGCATCGCCAGCGCGTTCCTCGAGGACCGGTCACGCCTGTTCATTTCCAACGGCAACGGCACGTTCGAGGAGACCGCCGTCGAACTCGGCATCGACGATACCGGCCAGGGCAGAGGAATCGTATGTTTCGACTATGACAGGGACGGTGACGTGGACATCTTTGTTGCGAACAACAACCAGCCGCCCCGACTCTACCGTAACGACCTCGGGAATGAACGCAACTACCTGGACATCAGGCTACGCGGTCTGCCACCCAACACGCAGGCGATCGGGGCACGCATCCTGATTGACGTCGACGGCCGGAAACAGATGCGGGAACTGCGGGCCGGTTGCAACTTCGTCTCGCAAAACCCGGCGGAGGCGCATTTCGGCGTGGCCAATGCCAGGCTGATCGATGAAATTCTCGTTATCTGGCCGGACGGGCAACGCACGACGTTGACAAACGTCGATGCCAACCGGTTATTGACGGTTTTTCATCCGTCCCGATAACGGGATGCAGTGACACGTTTTACTGACGCCATGCGACGTTGCGGCCGGCTTCATCGGTCTCGGCGTCGGACTGGGGCCACCCGGGAACCTCATTGCCAGCGGACCCGGTACAAACTATGAAAACGTGATCGGCACCCACCGGGATGTCAACCAGATGGCGGCCAGCAACATCACCCAGGTCCCTGCGATCCACAAAAACACGGTACCCGGGGACAACTCACGCATCGTCATACCGGGCTCAGGGGAAACGGCGTCGTGGTCCTCCTTCATGGGCGTACCTCCCATCGAGTCAGGGTCCTTTTTCATCTCCATTTCGCCCCCGGCCCGCTGATCGTGGGCCATATCGCCGCCCATCTCCATCATGTCTCCCCCGCCTGTGTCGGACGCTTCGGGAGACCGGTGCCCAAACCCCGCCGCGGGCCCGTCCGCCCCGGGAAGTGTCATGCAACCGTGCTTGAGGTGGTTTCTCACCAGCCAGAAATTCACGGGAAACGCGATGATCCCACCCGCGATGCTGGCGAGGCTCATGCGAAACCAGAAGGACGGTTCGAGCGGGCTCATGGAACCCTCCCAACGATCGGCGAGTACGACCATGGTCGGAATCATCCCCGTCATCACGAAGTTCATCGACACGGTCTCGGCGAAGAAGGTCTTGCGCACCGCCTTGAAATAATCGCCACCGTACATGCCGACCATCATCATCGCCTGAAAACGGACAGCGGGACCTGCCGGCGTCCACGGTGTACGGAACCGGTACGTCTGCGCCGGAGGCGACGTACTCACCTTCCGGATAGAGGAGGCGACCGATAAGGCGATCTCTGTCAAATGACATACCATCCTGCTTGTCTTTTCGTCCGTCCTCTGTGTTGCGACAACCGTGACATCGTTCGACTATGTGCCTGTTGTCCGGTATGTCATTTTCCGGCAATCGCCTAAATTCACCCGCGCCCTGTAGAGCGGACGACTACTCGAATTCCATCGCGCGGAAGACCTGCTCGGCGTTCTTTCTGGCGAGAAACTCGTAGGTGTCCAGGTCGGCGTAGGGTGACTGGTCCACCTCATAGGCCTGCTGGAGGTCTCCACCGGCCTCGATCACCTCCGCCACCCTGGCCCGAAGATAGACGAGATAGTCACGGGTGTATCGCGTGACCTCGTCCATCGTCGTCGGGGAACCGTGACCGGGGATGACGACCTTCGCATCGAGATCGGCGAATTTCTCCCAGGTCTCCAGCCAGGCCGCCGTGTCGGTATGGTCGAACACCGGTAGCATGCGTTCGTGAAACGCCATATCCCCTGAAATGACGAGACGGCGCTGCGGCAACCATACGACGATGTCGCCCGGGCTGTGTGCAGGACCCAGATCGAGCAGTTCGATGGTCTCCCCACCCAGTTCAATGACACGTTTGCCTTCGAAGGTCTCATCGGGCGACACGACCTCGGTACCCAGGGCCTTGTCCCGGTTTCTGGATCGCATGCGTTCGAGCAGGAAATCGGCGTTCTCCTCGATCTCGTGTGCAGCCTCGGCGTGGGCGATGACGGTCGCCCCCTGCTCCTTCCAGTAACTGGAGCCGAGGGCCGCATGTCCCTGCCCGTTCTCCAGCACTACATATTTCACCGGCTGGTCGGTCAGTTTTCTGATCTCGTCGTGCAGCGCCCTGGCCAGAAGGTAGTTGTCGCCCGCGTTGACCACCAGCACACCGGCATCGGTAATGACGAAGGACAAGTTGTTATTGTGCCCCGAGTTCTCGTACGTGCCCGGTGCGGTCGCGCCGATGGCGGACCACACACCGTCGATGACTTCTACGGGCTTGCTGTAGAGCATGGAATCCGGCGCCTTGTCGGGAATCGATACGGGCAGGCCCGCCGCCTTCCAGTGCGGGAAACCGCCAGGGTAAAAGCTGACGTCGGTGTACCCCATCTTCTTCAGGGTCGCGGCGGCCAGCACCCCGCGCTGATTGGGGCCGCAGTAAAGGACGATCGGCGTATCGCGTTGCGGAGCGGCCTCGTCGATGCGCAGTTCCAGCCATCCCCGGGGGATGTGGGCCGTGCGCCGGGCCTTGATCGATCCCCCCAGGACATTGATCTCGTACCGGGTGCGCAGATCCACCAGCAACAGGTCGGGTGTCCCTTCCAGCCGTTTCTGCAACTGCGCCGTGTCGATAGTCCGCAGATTCTCCCTGGCCTCTGCCACCACGGCATCTCCGCTCACCCGGGCCGTTTGAACACCGTGGACGGGACCCTGCCACGCGACCAGCAGAACGGCGAACACACTTTCCCGAATAACAGGAGAAATTCGATTCATGCCAGCCACCCCGGCTTTCAGGACACGGTTACAGTTTAAGGCGATTTCTGTCAAATCACATACCATCTTGCTTGTCTTTTCGCCCGTCTTCCGCGTTGCGGAAACGGGTGAATAGTTCGACTATGCGCCCGTTACCGCGCCTTGAAGACTAACGAAAATCCGTCGCAATCTGGTATGTCATTTTCCGGCAATCGCCTAACAGCGCCGGCAGTCGCCCGAGGACATACGGGCGCAGCGGCATCACGCCTCGTCGGGCCCGGTCCGCTTACCCGGAGCCGTCTCGCACCGCTCGATCGCCTCGATCAGTTGCCCGACGCCAACCGGCTTTCCCAGATAATCGGTCGCCCCGGCCTCGAAGCACCTTTCCCGGTCTCCCGGCATGGCCAGCGCGGTCAATGCGACGACGGGAGTTTTCGCCAGCGTCGGATCGGCCCTTAGCCGGCGAATGGCTTCCAGCCCGTCGAGGTTGGGCATCTGCATGTCCATCAATACGATGTCCGGCGCCTCCCTGCGCGCGGCGGAGAGTGCCTCGACGCCGTCCCTGGCCTGTATGACCCGGTAACCCCTGGATACCAGGGCATTGCTCAACATGGCGGAATTTCCCTCGTGGTCCTCCGCCAGGAGCACCTTGAGCCCCCTTCCCGCTTGCGTCCCCGTTGCGTCCGGTTCGTTTTGTTCCGCCGCGGGATCGTGCCCGGCGGGCAATGGCGGAACCGGAACCCAGGGCAGCGTCACCGTGAATCTGCTGCCCTCGCCGGGCGAACTCTCGACGGTGATTCCCCCGCCGTGCAACTCCGCCATGCGATACGCCAGCACCAGTCCAAGACCGGTACCCGAATAGTGCCGGTTCGATGGATTGTCAAGTTGAACGAAAGGCTTGAACAATCTGGCCATGCTCTCCCTCGCGATCCCGATACCCTTGTCCCAGACTACGAATTCCGCGATACCGGACGCTTGGTTTCCCCTGACGTCGAGCCCGATCTCGCCGTGCTCGGGTGTGAACTTGACGGCATTGCTGAGCAGATTGACCAGAAGCTGCTTCAGCCTTCGTTCATCGCCGCTGAGCGAGCGCACTTCGGGATCGAGCTCGAAGGACACGTTCAGGTCCTTTTTCTGTGCGGGCTGTCGCACGAGGCGCAGACTCGATTCGCAGAGTTCCGGCACGGAAACCGTCCCCTGCGACAACTCGATCTTTCCGGCCTCCACCTTTGCGACATCCAGAATATCGTTGATTAGCGACAACAGATGCTGCGCGCTTTCCTCGATGTTCGATATGGCCTGTACCTGGCTTTCGGACAGGGCGCCGTAGAGACCGTCCGAGAGCATTTCGGATGTGCCCATGATGGTCGTCAGCGGCGTGCGAAACTCGTGACTCATGGTCGCCAGAAATTCGTCCTTGGCGCGGGCACTGCGCGCCAGTTCAGCGTTCGTCAGATTCAGTTCCGCGGTGCGCTCCTCGACGCGCCTCGCCAGCAGCGCACGCTCGTCCTGCAATGCACGGTGGGCCTCGGTGAGCGCCGCCTCGGCCTGCTTGCGCCGGGTGATGTCCTGGAAAAGCACGACGGCACCGGCAAGCCTGCCGATGTGCCGGATCGGGTAGGAACGGTACTCGACCGGGATACGGGACCCGTCGGCGCGCCAGAAATACTCGTCGTCCACCTGACACGGTTCTCCGTTGCGATAGGAACGTGTTGACGGGCATTCTTCCAGCGGGTAGTCGGAACCATCCGGCCTGGTATGGTGAATGACCGAGTGCATCTCCTTGCCGAGCAGATCACTGGCGTCCCGGTACTTCAGGATGGCGACGCCCGCCGGATTGATAAACATGCAATGGCCGCTGGTGTCCACCCCGTAGATCCCCTCGCCCGAGGAATCCAGGAGTAAACGGGTGCGTTCCTCGCTTCGCCGGAGATCGTTCTGGTACGCCGCCAGATTCTCCTGCATGGTCTTCAGTCCCAGCAGCAACTGTGCGGTTTCACCGCGACCACGCACGTCGATCCCGCCGGAGAGATCGCCCAGAGAGATTCGCCTGGCGATGCCGGTCGCGGCCGATATCGGTTTCCCGATGGCGACGTCGGCGAACCACATGATCAGAACGACGGCCAGGGTCAGCAAACCGAGCGCAACGAACAGCGTTCGTTGTTCCGTTTGCACCGCCTGGTCCCAGATCGCGTCGAGGCGGGCCCCTTTCTCCGCCAGGGTCTGACTGACGGCCTGGTCGAGAAGATCCGTCGGCTCGCGGTCGATACCCCGAACCCGCTCGTCTACGGAGACATGCGGCCTCTCATCGGCGCGATCATAAAAGGCGAGTGCGGCACGATATTCAACACCCAGCTTCTGGTGCGCCTCGTGAAACGCGGACGCGGTATCCCTGATCCCGGAATCTTCCTCCAGCAGGTCCAGCAGCGATTCGATCTCCCGCCGCGTGTTTCGTTCCTCGTCGTAAAACTGGTTCAGGTATTTTTCGTAGAGAAGCGGCTCATGACCCCGAAGCAGTATGTTTTTCCACTCCTGCACCTGCTTTTTGAAATGGACCTGCGCGGACAGACTCGTGGTCACGATCCTGTTCGCCCAGCCGCTGACCTGTTCCGCACTGCCGGCGGCCCGCTTGTAGGCCTGGAAGGCATACAGTCCAGCGGACAGGTTGAGCGCCAGGACGATCCCGAGAGAGAACAGAAGTTTAGTACGAATACTCATTCCGTAAGCCGAATCCGAAATCCTTCAGTGCGAGATTCAGAAAGCATTGACCAAAGCCGGTGAAGACCCAAAAAAGTAGAGCACTCCCCGGTCAGCCGTTACCGCTCGACTTCGTGACGGACGCCCCGCCATGACTCGCGGGATCTTCCGTCTTCTTGCACCAGCGAGTACCCGCCACGACCGGATTCAGCCTCCCGGAACCACTCGTACCGCCACGAGTGATACGCGTGCGGTGTCGAGACCGATGCCTCGTCCGGCGCCAGTTCCGAATGTTACCACCCGTCCACGGGCCGCTGTATGATGACCCGCATTCAGAACGACGACGCGTTTCCGGGAGACCTCGATGGACTGCGTACTTGCATTGGACCAGGGCACCACGAGTTCCCGCGCCATCCTGTTTGACCCGCAGGGTCCCATCATGGACCTTGAACAGAAGGAGTTCCCGCAACATTTTCCCAGACCGGGATGGGTGGAGCATGACCCCCGTGACATATGGAATTCCCAGCGCGAGGTCGCCCTGGCAGTCCTCGGGCGGATGGACGGCGATTCGTCCCGCATCCGCGGGATGGGCATCAGCAACCAGCGCGAGACCACCGTCGTCTGGGACCGGCGCACCGGGGAACCGGTCTACAACGCCATCGTATGGCAGGACAGGCGCACGGCGAACCTCTGTGACCAGCTGCGCGCCGAGGGCCACGAGGACACGATCCGCGAAAAGACCGGCTTGTTGCTCGATCCCTACCTGGCCGGTACCAAGATACGCTGGATCCTGGACAACGTCGCAGATGTCCGTCGCCGCGCCGAACGCGGTGAACTCGCCTTCGGTACCGTGGACTGCTGGCTCGTCTGGAACCTGACCGGCGGCAGGGTACACGTCACCGACGCAAGTAACGCCAGCAGGACATTGTTGTTCAATATCCACACGGGTGAGTGGGACGATGACCTGCTTGCTGTCCTCGACATCCCCCGGGACCTGCTCCCCGAGGTGCGCAGTTGCAGCGAGGTCTACGGGGAGAGCCCGGAGTTGGGCAACATTCCCATTGCGGGGATGGCGGGCGACCAGCAGGCGGCGCTCTTCGGACAGACCTGCTTCGAACCGGGCATGGCGAAGAACACCTACGGCACCGGCTGCTTCCTGTTGATGAATACAGGTGACACCCCCGCGGTGTCCCGGCACAACCTGCTGACCACCATCGCCTGGCAAATCGGTGGGCATACGGAGTACGCCCTGGAGGGGAGTGTCTTCGTCGGCGGCGCGGTCGTGCAATGGCTTCGTGACGGTCTCGGCATCATCGGCTCGGCGGGAGAGAGCGAGCGCCTGGCCGCAAGCGTGGAAGACAGCGGCGGCGTGGTGCTGGTTCCCGCCTTCACCGGTCTCGGAGCACCCCACTGGGACCCGTACGCCCGCGGCGCCATGCTGGGTATCACCCGGGGAACGACGGCCGCCCATATTGCCCGCGCGGGACTGGAGTCCATCGCGTTCCAGGTGGGCGACCTGCTCGAGGTGATGAACCGGGACTCGGGCATCACGCTCGATGAGTTACGGGTTGACGGCGGTGCGTCACAGAACGACCTCCTGTTACAGATCCAGGCGGACCTCCTCAACGTCCCCGTGGTCCGTCCGAAGATGATCGAGACCACGGCCTTCGGTGCCGCCTGCCTGGCCGGGCTGGCCACCGGGGTCTGGCGCGACCGGAAGGAACTCAATGACGTCTGGCAAAGCGAACGCCGTTTCGAGCCAAAGATGGAAGACGACCTGAGGAAGCGGATGCAACGACAGTGGTCGCGCGCCCTGGAACGTTCCCGGCACTGGATCGATTCCCGGGAGGGCAGCGACGCATGAAGCGCGAGTCTGCGGTGGAACGGCTGTCCAACCCGGCAGAGGACTGGGACTTTGTCGTCATCGGCGGCGGCGCCACGGGGCTGGGCTGTGCGGTCGACGCCGCGGCACGGGGCTATCGCGTCGCGTTGCTGGAACAGTTCGACTTTGCCAAGGGGACTTCGAGCCGCAGCACCAAGCTCGTCCACGGGGGGGTGCGTTATCTCCGTCAGGGCAATATCTCGCTGGTGCTGGAGGCACTGAGGGAACGCGGGCTGTTGAGCGGCAACGCCAGCCACCTCGTTCGGCATCAGGCATTCATCATCCCCAACTACAGCTGGTGGGAAGGCCCGTTCTACGGCATTGGCATGAAGGTCTACGACACGCTGGCGGGCAAGCTCGGACTCTCACCCTCGCGCGTGCTCTCGCGCGAGGAAACCCTGGAAGCGATACCGACGCTGGACGAAGAGGGACTGACCGGCGGGGTCATTTACTACGACGGGCAGTTCGACGATTCCCGCCTGGCGGTCAACCTGGCGCAGACGGTCTTCGATCTGGGTGGCGTGGCCGTCAATCGCTTTCGTGTCGAGGGCCTGGTGAAGGACAGCGGTCTGGTGCGAGGCGTGCAGGCACGTGACCTCGAAAGCGATACCGCTTTCGAACTCAGGGCGAAGGGCGTTATTAACGCCACCGGCGTGTTTACCGATCAGGTTCGCCACATGGACGACGCCTCGGTGCCGGGCGTGATCGCAGCCAGCCAGGGGGTTCACCTGATCCTGCCCCGAACGTTTCTTCCCGGTGATGCAGCAATCATGGTGCCGCACACCACCGATGGGCGCATCCTGTTCGCGGTGCCCTGGCACGACCGGGTCATACTCGGCACCACGGACACCCCGATGGTCGAGATCGACATCGAGCCGCGGCCCCTGGAGGAGGAAATCGCCTTCATCCTGGACAACGCGTCGCAGTATCTGGAGAGCCCCCCGACCCGGGACGACGTCCTCAGCGTCTATGCAGGCCTGCGACCACTGGTCAAGGCCGGAGACGGGTCATCCACTGCTGCGCTGTCACGCGACCACACCATCCTGGTCTCGGACTCCGGTCTGGTCTCCGTTGCGGGAGGCAAGTGGACCACCTATCGCAAGATGGCCGAAGACACCCTCGACCATGCCCAACTCGTCGCCCTGCTGGAACATCGGCCCTGTGTCACTCAGGAGCTGAAGATCCACGGCTGCATGAACACACCAACGGCGGGGACCTCCCCCATGGATCTCTACGGAAGCGACGCGGAAGGGATCCGGTCGATCTGCCGGGACCGCCCCGATCTGGCCGAACCCCTTTCAGCGAAATTGCCCTACAACGGCGCCGAGGTGGTCTGGGCCGCCCGCCACGAGATGGCGCGCAGCGTGGAAGACGTGCTCGC
Source organism: Pseudomonadota bacterium (assembly GCA_034722015.1). Taxonomy (GTDB): domain Bacteria; phylum Pseudomonadota; class Gammaproteobacteria; order JAJDOJ01; family JAJDOJ01; genus JAJDOJ01. The sequence continues at coordinate 5,463 of JAYENI010000088.1, read as the reverse complement.
CCGCCGCACGCGGGCGCTGCTGCTGGACGCACGAGCCAGCATCGGGATCGCGCCCCGGGTGGCGGAAATTGTGGCCGAGGAACTGGGGCGTGACGAGAGCTGGGCGGCCAGATCGACGGAAGAATATATACAGCTGGCTAGGGGATACCTCATCCGGGGTTAGGGTTTGGACGCCGGGATCGAAACGCATAACTCCTGATGACTGTGGCGCTCGTTGTGCGCCTCAGCAGATTTCCTAAGGCGATTTGACAGAAATCGCCTAAGACTCCGGATTGACCTGGACCGTCCCGTCGACGACGCGAACCTCGAAGGTCGTCAGGTCCTCGTAGGCCGGGGCGGTCAGTGCCTCGCCTGTGGTGATGTCGAAACGCGCGCCGTGACGCGGACAGATGACTTCGTTGCCCTCGACGCCGCCGCCGGTCAGCGTCTCGCCGTCGTGGGTGCATATGTCTTCGATGGCGTAGAAATCCCCGTTGACGTTGAACACGGCGATCACGATGTCCTCGTATTCCACGACGTGCCAGGAACCGGGCGGAAAATCTTCTGTTCGGGCGACTTCGATCCAGTCAGACACGGAAACTCTCTTCGGGCCAGTTAAGGCGATTTCTGTCAAATGACATACCATCTTTCTTGTCTTTTCATCCGTCCTCTGCGTTGCGACAACCGTTCCATAGTTCGACTATGCGCCTGTTGTCGCGCCTTGATGACGAACGAAAATCCGGCGCGATCTGGTATGTCATTTTCCGGCAATCGCCTAATCATCAGGTCGGGAAGCAAAGAATGTTGTCTATAAAAGGCCCAGTTGCAGTTTGACCTCGTCGGACAGGGTATCCATCCGCCATGGTGGTTCCCAGACCAGATTGACGGTCGCCGCCATCACCCCTTCCACTTGCCGGATCGATCCCTCGACCATACCGGGAAACGTCTGCGCGACCGGGCAACCCGGAGAAGTCAGCGTCATATCAACCGACACCGCCCCCTTGTCATCGACGTCGATGCCATAGATCAGCCCGAGATCGTAGATGTTGACCGGGATCTCCGGGTCGAAGATCGTCTTCAGCACATCCACGATTCGCTGCTCGATCGCGGTCGTGTCGACCGCATCGCCCGACTCATCGTCGCGGGATTTGTGTAGCCAGTTTCTCATTCCAGTCATGGTGGTTCGCACTCTTCAGGGACTGACCATCGCAAACAGACCATATAACGGCCAGTTACTCGGTCGTCACCAAATCCGATTTATCGTTGAGCGCAGCGTGCATCGTATGCCAGGCCAGCGTTGCGCACTTGACCCTCATGGGGTACTCCTTGACTCCGGTCAGGACGGTCAGTTTTCCGAGCAACTCCTGCGGATCGCCGACCTGCTCCTCTTCCGTCAACACCCGATGCACCTCCTCGAACAGGGCCTCGGCCTCCGCCACCGGTTTGCCCTTGACGGCCTCGGTCATCAGCGAGGCCGACGCGGTGGAGATGGCACAACCCGCCCCCTCGAAACCGACATCCCTGATCACGCCGTCGTCCACGGTGAGATGAATCTGGAACTCATCCCCGCAAAGCGGGTTGAAACCGTGTGCTGTATGGTTGCAGTCACCCGGTTTCTTCGGGTAATTGCGAGGGTTACGGTTGTGGTCGAGGATCACTTCCTCGTAGAGCTCGCGCAGATCGTTCATCGTCCCATGACCTCCAGCACCTTGTGCATCCCCCTGATCAGGCGATCCACCTCCTCTCGTGTGTTGTACATTCCGAACGACGCCCGTGCCGTCGCGGCAATTCCGAACCGTTTCATCACCGGCATCGCGCACAGGTGCCCCGCCCGTATGGCGAGTCCCTCACTGTCCATGATGGTGCCGACGTCGTGTGCGTGAACGTCGTCGAAGACGAATGACAGGATGCCGGCCTTGTCCGGTGCGGTGCCTATGATCCGCAGCCCGTCGATGGCCGCGGCACGCTTCTGGGCGTAATCGAGTAGTTCCCTTTCATAGGCGCGAATCGTCTTCAGGCCGTATCCACGGACATAATCGATCGCCGCCGCCATACCGATGGCCCCGGCGATGTTCGGGGTCCCTGCCTCGAATCGCGCCGGCGGCTTTGCGTAGGTGGCCTTTTCGAAGGTGACCATGAGAATCATCTCGCCGCCACCCTGATACGGGTCCATGGACTCCAGATATTCGAGCTTCCCGTACAGAGCGCCGATCCCGGTGGGCCCGTACATCTTGTGCCCGGAGAAGGCGTAGAAATCGCAGTCCAGTGCCCTGACGTCGACCGTGTCGTGTGCCACGGCCTGCGCGCCGTCGACCACCACCGCGGCATCGTGCCTGCGTGCCGTTCGAATCATCTCCTGCAGCGGATTGACCGTCCCCAGGGCATTCGACACGTGCGTGACCGCGAGCAGGCGTGTGCGGGCGTTGAACAGGAACTCGAACGCCTCAAAGTCCACCTCGCCGCTGTCCGTCACGGGCGCAACCCGAATCACCGCCCCGGTCTGCTGTGCCACCATCTGCCAGGGTACGATGTTCGAGTGGTGTTCCATCTCCGTGACGATAATCTCGTCACCCGGCTTCATCCTCGGGCGTGCGTAGCTGTGCGCCACCAGGTTGATCGCCTCGGTCGTGCCGCGGACGAAGACGATTTCGCGGGCGTCGGCGGCATTGATGAATTCCCGAACCGTCTCACGCGCCCCCTCGTAGGCATCGGTGGCGCGCCGGCTGAGTTCGTGCACGCCGCGATGCACATTGGCGTTGTCTCGTGAGTAGTAGGAAGAGACGGCATCGATGACCTGGATCGGCTTTTGCGTGGTTGCCCCATTGTCGAGATAGGCCAGCGCCCCCCCGCGAACCTGCTGGTGCAGAATCGGAAAATCACGCCGAACGGCCTCGACGTCCAACACGGCGCCCGATCCCGTTCTTTCCACCACTTCGGCAACCACACTCATCATTCGATTCCCGAGGCTTCCACGTGTGGAAGCTTGCTCACGAGGATTCCCTCGATCAGACGCCTGACGGGCTCGAGGCCCATGCGCTCGACAACATCATGCGCGAACCCGTAGGTCAGCATGCCACGCGCGATGTGTTGCGGGATACCGCGCGAACGAAGGTAGAAAACGCTGTTCTCGTCGAGCTGACCGATGGTGGCGCCATGACTGCACTTGACGTCGTCCGCATAGATCTCGAGTTCGGGCTTGGTATCGACTTCCGCATCCCGGGACAGAAGCAGGTTCCTGTTGCTTTGCTCCGCATCCGTTTTCTGCGCGTCCTGATGCACATGCACCTTGCCGTTGAACACCGCGCGTGACTTTCCCGACAGCACGCCCTTGTAATACTCCTTGCTTACACCTTCGGGCTTTTTGTGATCGACCCGGGTGTGGTAGTCCACATGCTGCCGCCCACCGGTGATGTAGAGGCCGTTCAGGCTGCACTCGGCCCCCTCGGCGTCGAGTACGGAATTAATATCGTGCCGGGCCAGATTCGCACCGAGCGAAACCGAGTGGGATGTCAGCTCGCTATCGCGCTCCTGATGCGCCTGCAGGGTCGCGACGTGGAAGCCCTTGGTACTTTCCTGCTGGAGTTTATAGTGCTCGATCCCGGCGTTCGCTGACAGCACCGCTTCGGTCACCGCGTTGTTGAGGTAAACCGGGTCGCCGATGCTGAGGTAATGTTCGATGATGGTGGCCCTGGAACCGATACCGGCGGCGACGAGGTTTCGTAAATTGTGCGACAGGGTTTCACCATGCGCCGTCGTGAGGAAAACGAGTTGAATCGGTCGCTCCAGCCGGACACCCTCGTCCAGGCGAATAAATGCCCCGTCGGTAAAAAACGCCAGATTCAGCGAGGCGAAACCGTTCGCCCTGTAATCCGCCTGTCGCGCGAGCAACGACTCGAGCGCTTCGGGCATTTCCGCAAGTGCCGCGGACATGCTGTAGACACCCGCTCCTTTAGGCAGTTTCCCGGGCCGGCTGAGCTGGGGAGAATATCGTCCGTTGAGGAACGTAAAACGATGCGCCTGGAGGTCTTCCATCAACGCGTCGCCGAGATCGTCCTCCATCAGTCCCGTACAGGACACGGGGGACGGCTGGAATGCATGCTTCGCGATCGCGCGCACGTTGGTGTATTTCCACTCTTCCTGACGCGTCGTCGGCAGGCCGATCGTGGCGTAGCGGTCCATCGCCGCGGCCCGCAGATCGTCGAGCCATGGCAGCCCTGCGCCCGGAAGGTTCCCGCGAATCGAGGCAAAACTGTCCGCGTAGTGGTTTTCCATGGGCATGACCGCGCTCATGCGTTCGCCGCCTCATCGATCCAGCCATAACCCTGCTCCTCGAGTTCGAGCGCCAGGCCGCGGCCTCCGGACTTGACGATCCGTCCATCGGACAGCACGTGAACGAAGTCGGGGACGATGTAGTCCAGTAGACGCTGATAGTGTGTCACGACAATAATCGCACGATCCTCCCTGCGCAGGGCGTTGACACCCTCGGAAACAATGCGCAGGGCATCGATGTCCAGACCGGAATCTGTCTCGTCCAGAATCGCCAGTCTTGGCTCGAGTACCGCCATCTGGAAAATTTCGTTGCGCTTCTTCTCGCCACCGGAAAACCCTTCGTTGACGGAGCGCTTCAGCAGGCCCGCGTCCATGTTTACGAGTTTCGCCTTGTCACGCGCGAGTTGCATGAAATCCATGGCGTCGAGTTCGTCCTCCCCGCGGGACTTGCGGATCGCGTTGAGTGCGGTCTTGAGAAAGTAGGTGTTGTTGACGCCCGGCACCTCGACGGGGTACTGAAACGCCAGAAACACACCGTCACAGGCGCGCTTCTCGGGCTCCTTGTCCAGCAGCTCCTTTCCGTCCAGGGTGACGTCGCCTCCGACCACCTCGTACCCCGGTCGTCCGGCCACAACGTGGGCGAGCGTACTCTTGCCCGAGCCGTTCGGTCCCATGATCGCGTGCACCTCGCCCGCGTTCACCTCGAGATCGAGTCCCTTGAGGATTTCCTTTCCTTCCACGTTGACCCGAAGGTCCTTGATTGTCAGCATTTCTGGGTCGTCTCCAAACTTGTCCGGCGCCATTTGCTTCGGGCCCCGGATGATACAAACCGGGTCATCGAAAATTTATCGGCCATGAATCTCTGCCAGCGTCCGCTAGACGCTGAAACTCTCCCCGCATCCGCAGGTATCCTGCACGTTGGGGTTGATGAACTTGAAAGTGGCGTTCAGCCCCTCGCGTACATAGTCGAGTTGCGTGCCCTTTACGTAGGGTAAGGCCTGCGGATCGACGTAGACCGACAAACCCTCGGTAACCGGATACTCCCGGTCGTCCTCACCGGCCTCGTCGATGAAATCGACCTGGTACCCGAAACCCGAGCAACCCATTTTCTTGATGCCGAGACGCACGCCGATGCCGGACCCGCGCCTCTCGATCTGGTTCATGACGTGTCGAACCGCCGCCTCGGTCATCGTGACGGGGGGCTCGATTTCCACT
>JAYENI010000087.1:0-12803 GCA_034722015.1 Pseudomonadota bacterium | reverse complement strand
CAACCATGAGCGATGCTACCTTCACCTTCCGCGTCGATGAGGTCCTGAAACACGAGTTCACTACGGCCGCGAAGTCCCGCGACCGTAGCGGCGCGCAGCTCCTCCGGGACTTCATGCGCGCCTTCGTGCGACAGCAGCAGGAAGCGGCCGAACATGACGCCTGGTTCCGGCGAGAGGTTCAAGCCGGCATAGACGCGGCCAATGCTGGCCAACTCATTCCAGCCGAAGAGATCGAAGCGGACGCGGCCGCCTGGCGTGCGGAAATGCGCCGCAAGATGAACGACGCTGACGCGTGAAGCTGGTTTGGTCACGACCGGCCATCCTCGATCGGAAAGAGGTTCGTGCGTCCATCGCCCAGGACAACCCGGCCGCTGCGTTGGTGCTCGACGAACTGTTTTCGGAGAAGGCTTCGCGTCTGACCGATCATCCCGGCCTTGGCGGTCCTGGCCGTGTCGCCGGCACCAGAGAGCTAGTAGTCCATCAAAACTATATCCTGATCTATGACACGGCCGGTGACTTGGTGCGTGTGCTTCGCGTACTCCACGCGGCCAGACAGTGGCCGCCTACCCGCCGGCAGAGCTGAGAAGATCCTCACGCCGTTCGCCTTTGGATTCCTCCAGAGGGGCAGTACGCGGCTACGTTCACATAATGTCCCACGCCGATAAGTTGTGCGGCATCGGACAGTTTGCCCGCACAATGCCTTCCCGCGGCTGCTGGATGTGCGGCAATCCCCGCCGCCACATTAAGGATGCTATCCCCCGGAATCCGAGCTACTTGCCAGTCAGCCTGAAAAGTAATTTTACTACGCTGAAAAAACGCCAAAACAGTCGTGTCGTGGACACCCTTGCGCTGAATTCGGGATTCCCTTGTTATTTGAGAGAAACGATGCAATCACAATAGGCGAGCCGCACGAACAAGAGTGGTTCGCATTTACCGGGTGCGAGTTGGAAACGATGAGCGCAGACCAGCGAGAGTTTTGAAAGAGGCTCCGCTTTTTGGCACCCGGCCCCGTCCTCCCAACGGGACACAGCCTCTGCAATCAGGGCAGCCCCCCCCCCCCCCCGGAACGGTCCGCTCCGGGGGATGCCAATCCGCTTGCGACGACCCGCCGGTTCAGGCCGCTTTCCAGACGGCGGGATTCGGGAATCCGTACACCCCCTGCCCGGCCAGCACGTCGGCCCAGTCCACACCCTTCTCGTCGTCGGCGGAGTATAACGCCCCCTTTCGAAAATCCAGTGGTACTGGACAGCTGTTCTCGCCTTCGTTGAGGCCGCCCTCGATATCGATGTTGACAAATCGGCAGGATTGCCGATTTGCACAGCCGAAGGCTGCCGCGAAGGGCGGAGGGTAGGAAGCCCGGAGTAAACAACGGCGTCTGCAACTGAACGCCACCAGTCGCTCGGCGTGGCAGGTATCGCAACGTACACGAAGAAAGCCCTGTTCCTGACGCCCGCATCGCAGGTAGTCCTCGAATTCCCGTTGCACATAGTCCGGCAACGGCAGGCCCTGGCGGTCCATGAGGTCAACAAATTGCGGATAGTGCTCATCTACGATCCGGTAGAGCAGGGTCTGTTCGGGTCGGTGGCGCTGGTATGGGTCAGCGCCCCGCTCCCGGGCGGCAGTCCGTGCCGTCGGCGTTGGCGACATGATCGGCGTCCGCGCGATACTGTATTTCTATCCAGTCTACCGCCTGGACGTACAGGCTTCATCATCCGGAAACGTCAGATGTGGGTCTTCCGCACCTGATCCGGACCGGCGATAAGACGCGAGATCAGCATCTGAAGAGCCGCTTCCAGATTCTCCGCTGCCGTGTCGCTCAACGGTGTACCAAGTTCGAAGTCGTAGCCCCTGACGGCGAGTACATACGCCACCGGCAGGGTCGCTTCGGACACCCGCAGGAAAGCATCCAGCACGGCCGCCGGGGAAAGGGCATGGGTGGTCGCGCTGGCATCCACGGCCGGTGCCACTGGCCCGAAACTGAAGGGCTCGGTGCCGGATGCGGCTGCGTCAATGAACACGATCTCGCGTCGCCCGACCAGATCCAGTGCATGCTCGACCTGCAGCTGAAAATCGGTCAGCAGCTCGGTTTCAGGTAGACCCAGTTTCTCCAGCCGCTCGATGGCGAGCGGCCCGATCGCGTCGTCACCGCGGCTCGGATTCCCGATGCCGATGAGGAGGACGGGCGCTGCCCCGGCTGCAGGTTCGGTGCTCAGGGACACCGCTGCCGAGAGTCCTCGACCAGGCTATCGATGCGCTGGCTCTCGGCGTCGAACAACTCGACGTGCAGGGGCATCTTGCCGAGTGCGTGAGTGGCGCAGGACAGGCAGGGATCGAAGGCCCGAATCGCGACCTCGATGTGGTTCAGGAGGCCTTCGGTCAGCTTGCGACCATCGAGGTAGCGTTTCGCGACGTGACGGATCGCCTCGTTCATCGCCTGGTTGTTGTGCGTCGTTGAGACGATGAGATTGGCACGGATCACCTGGTCTTCGTCGTCTACACGGTAATGGTGAATCAGCGTGCCGCGTGGCGCCTCGATGACACCCACCCCGCGTTCGCGGCGCTCACCGGCGACCATCAGATCGTCGTCCAGAATATCGTCGTAATGCAGCAGGTCCTTGATCGTCTCCGCGGCAAACAGCATCTCGATCATCCGCGCCCAGTGATAGGCCAGCGTCGCATGCACCGGCTGACCACCACCGAAGTCGATGAACTCGCGCCGCTCCGCCTCGGCGAGTGGTGTCGGTATATAATCGCAATTCTGAACCCGCGCGAGCGGCCCCACCTTGTACCATCCCGCGTCTACGCCGAGCGACCGGATGTAGGGAAATTTCATGTAAGACCACGGCTTGACGTCCTCCGTAAGGTAATCCCAGTAACGGCTGTAATCCACCTTGTCGAAGATGATCTTGCCGGTGTCGTCGCGGGCCCGCAGCACGCCGTGATAGAGGTCCATGGCCCCGTCCGGCGCGACCAGACTCAACAGGTTGGAGCGAAAGGCGCCAAAGCTGTTGTACAGTCCCGCGTTCGAAAGGTGCAGGCGCTTCGCCAGCTGCACGGCCGATCGGCACCAGGCAATGACCTGGTAAATATCCTTCAGTAGCTCGTCGCGATCCTCCCGTGTCACCGACTTGTTTACGCCACCCGGAACCGCCCCCGTGCCATGAACGCGCTTGCCGGCGGTGATGCGGATGACTTCCTGACCGAAGCGCCGCAGCAACACCCCCTGCCTGGCGATATCGGGATACTCTTTTGCCACACCGACGATATTGCGACGCGCGACGTCCGAGTCGAAACCGAACAGCAGATCGGGCGAGGACAGGTGAAAGAAGTGCAGCGCGTGCGACTGCAGGATCTGGCCGTAGTGCATGAGCCGCCGCACCTTGTCCGCGGTGGGCATCAGGTGATCCACGCCGACCACCTGGTCCAGCGCCTTCGCCGCCGCCAGGTGGTGGCTGACCGGGCAGATACCACACAGCCTCTGCACCATGACCGGGATCTCCCAGTAGGGTCGACCCTGTATAAACTTCTCGAAACCGCGAAACTCGACGATGTGCAGCCGCACCTGCCTCACATGATCGTCGCTGTCGAGCAGGATCGAGACTTTGCCGTGGCCCTCCACGCGGGAGACCGGCTCGATGACCACCCGCTTCAGGCGGGCGGGATCGGCGGCGGTTTCGAGTTCAGGGTTCATCGGTTCGGTACTCCGGGTGCGTACTCAGTCGTACTGGATCAGGCCGTGTCCGAGATGCGGCGTGCGCCCCGCCAGCAAATCGGTGAGAAACTTCCATATCGCGTCCGCGGACGGCGGGCAACCCGGCAGGAAATAATCGATTTTCACCACCTCATGCAGGGGGTACACCTTGTCGAGCAGCAGCGGCAACTCGGGATCGCTGGGAATGCACCCCCGTGACAGACTGGCCTCGGTGACATAGACCTCCCGCAGGCAGACACCGAGGTCGATGTGATTGCGCTGCGCCGGCAACCCACCGTTCACGGCGCAGGCACCGATTGCGACCAGGATTTTGCAGTTCTCGCGAAACTCATGCAGGACATTGACGTTGTCTTCGTTGCAGATCCCGCCCTCGATGAGGCCGATATCGCAGGGACCGCAATGCTTGATGTCGGTCAACGGGCTGCGATCGAGTTCGATGCGCTCGAGCAGTTCGAACAGCCGCTCGTCGATATCGAGCAGCGACATATGGCAACCGAAACAACCCGCCAGGGATGCGGTTGCGACGCGAGGCCGGGGCTGCGCGGCGTCGCTCATGTCGAACCCTCGCGTCTGACCGCCGGGCGGCGCGGCGCGTTCTCGAGCGCCTGGTCGCTAACCGGCTTTCCGTCGAAACGCCGCTCGCCGATGGGCACCACGAACCCGACGCGCTTGCGCAGGATCACACCGACCGGGCACACGTCCATGGCCTTGTCGGTGACGGCGATATCCGTGTCGGCCAGGCGCCCGGATTCGGCATTTACGATGAGGTGCTTGGTGATACCGCGGCCGGACAGGGCAAACACGTTCTTGCCATCGGCTTCCGCCGAGGCGCGCACGCACAGTTCGCACAGGATACAGCGGTTGAAATCGAGGAGGATCTCGGGATGCGAGGCATCGACCGGCCGGTTCGGGAACAGGTGGTCAAGCCCGGCCGACATGATGCCAAGCTCATAGGCCACCGCCTGCAACAGGCAGTTGCCGCTCTTTTCGCAGGACGGGCAGAAATGGTTGCCCTCGACGAACAGCATCTGTACCAGCATCTGGCGCCCCGCGACGAGTTCGTCGGTCCGGGTCGCCACCTCCATGCCCGCCTCGGCCGGCATGGTGCAGGACGCCGCCGTGCGGCCGTTCACCTCCACGATGCAGACCTTGCAACTGCCGTGCGGCTTGAACTCCGGATGGTAACAGAGGTACGGAATGTAGTGGCCGGCGGCGAGCACGGCCTGCATCACCGTCTGCCCCGGTTCGAAGGGCACCTCCTCCCCATCGAGCAGAAAGGTCGCGGGCGTCTTGTCCGGGTTCACGTGTCGGCCCCCGGGTGTCCGCATACGTCGTACCGCCCGGCCATCGCCCGCGCCCGTTCAAGCGCCCCGTTCAGGTCGAAGGCGGGCTCGAATTCGAGCGACTCGAGGCGTCGCTCATAGGCCGGGCGAAACCGCTTGATGCTGTCCAGGAGCGGATTGCACGCCGTCGTGCCGAGGCCACAGTGGCTGGCAGACTGCAACAGCTGGCTGAGTTGGAAGATCTGGTTCAGCTCGTGTTGAGAGCCCTTTCCCCTATGAATTTTGTCCATGATGTTGCGCAGCAGCGTAGTCCCGACCCGGCAGGGGGTGCAGAAGCCACAACTTTCGTGCGCGAAAAAGTGTGTGAAATTACGGGCCACCTCGAATATGTCTCGCGATTCGTCAAACACCATGAAGGCCCCGGCAGTCGGCAGATCCTCGAAGGCGATGCGCCGCTCGAATTCGGTCGTGTCGATGCACGTTCCGGAGGGGCCGCTGACCTGAACCGCCTGGGTCCGGTCCGCCCCGCAATCCTCCAGAATCTGGCCGACCTCGACACCGAACGGATACTCGTAAATGCCCGGGTGTGCACAGTCACCGGATATCGATAAAATCTTGGTGCCGGCGGACTTGACAGTGCCAATGTTGCGATACCACTCGCCACCGCGCAGCGCGATCAGCGCCGCCGCGCAGAACGTCTCGACATTGTTGACCGTGGTGGGCCGCTGCAGGAAGCCGTGGGTCACCGGGTAGGGTGGGCGGCTGCGCGGTACGCCTCTTTTGCCTTCCAGCGACTCGATAAGGGCGGACTCTTCGCCGCACACGTAGGCCCCGGCTCCAAGGTGGATCTCGATATCGAACTCAAACCCGGCGTGCCCGCAAATGCCGGTGCCCAGCAGCCCCTCGGCCCGACGGCGCGACAGGACTTCCCCAAGGGGCGCCAGGAGATGCTGATACTCCCCGCGCAAGTAGAGAAATCCCTTGCGGGCGCCGATGACGAAGGCACAGACAGTCATGCCCTCGAAAACCAGGTCCGCGTAGCGCGTCAGCAGAACCCGGTCCTTGAACGTTCCCGGTTCGCCTTCATCGGCATTGCACACCACATAACGCATCTCGCCAGGCGCGTGCCGACAGGCCTCCCACTTGAGCCCGGTGGAAAAGCCCGCCCCACCCCGACCACGGAGGTTCGAACGCTTTATCGCCTCAAGCGTCGCCTTTGGACCCGGGTCGGAGATCGCGATTCGACCGTCTCGCAACGCGGGCGTGATCGCCGCGCGGATGGCTTCGCCCGGCTCAAGGCTGGAACCGAGCAGGATGTCCCTGCGGCGGATATTGTCCTCGACCAGGAACAGCTCGGCCGGCCAGGTCTCGACCTCCGTGCGGGACCGTATCAGCTCGACGATCTCGTCGACCCGGTCCGGCGACATTCGCGGTATGGCCCACCCGTTCACCAGAATCGCCGGACCCTGGTCACACATGCCGGTGCACGACGTGGTGTCCACCCGGACCAGGTCGTCCTCGGACACCTTGCCCTGTTCCAGCCAGAGACTATTGCAAAAACGCTCGAGCAACTCGAGATTGCCCGCCATGCGGTCAGTGATGTTGTCCGAGAACAAAACCCGGTAGCGCCCGGCACGTTCCAGGTGAAGAAAGCTGTAGAAACCGGCTACGCCTTCGACACGGGCACGAGGCAATCCGAGCAGGCGCGCCAGATAGCTCAGCGTCCCCGGCGGCAGCCAGCCCTCGATTTCCTGGGCTTCCCGCAGGATCTGCAGCAGCGCGGTCGGTTCGCACCCGTAGCGTTGCGCGATGGAATCCAGTTCTGCACGTTTTTCCGTCACTTGTGATCCACACCTGGTGCGTGATTTCCATCGGCCGTGGCGAGGCAGACATCCCGCTCAACCCCTCCCACCTTGCGACAGGCCCTCAGAGACAACCGGGCAGCGATATTTTACGCATTATTTGAGACTAGATGGACGCATGCCCTGGAATCCAGCCTCACCCTGCATTTCCTGCCATCAGGGGCCAGTCAGGGTTCCCGCACTTTTATAGCACGATCGCCGCAGTACATGTCCCGCCGTCGATCGCCTGGGGACGAAACAGCGACATGTGCTCATCAGACAGCGCCTCATTCTCTCTCACAGTACGACCTGACTACCCATTCTTCGCAAAAACCACTCCTGCCTGGGAACACTCTACCGCTTAGGCGATTGCCGGAAAATGACATACCGGATTGCGCAGGATTTTCGTTCGTCATCGAGGCGCGACAACAGGCGCATAGTCGAACGATGGAACGATTGTCGCAACACAGAGGACGGATGAAACGACAAACAAGATGGTATGTCAATTGACAGAAATCGCCTTAGGCGATTGCCGGAAAATGACATACCGGATTGCGCAGGATTATCGTTCGTCTTCAAGACGCGGTAACGGGCGCATAGTCGTTCTATACAACCGTTGCCGCAACGCCGAAGACGGACGAAAAGACAAGCAGGATGGTATGTCATTTTCCAGAAATCGCCTTAGCCCGCAACGATGATACGCGATCCAGGCGAGAACGGATGGATCTCTCTGTGGACTGCACTACAACGTCGCTTCGACAAGGAAAAATCCCCGCTGTCTGCCCCAAAATGGCCCGAATCCGCATCATGGCCCTGCGCCATTGCGCCATAGCCACCCGCTTCGCGGAACCGGGATGCGGGGAATCGCCCGACATCCTGCATTTCACACAGACCAACGAGCGGGACGGATACTTCGAGGTCCCGTTCCGGGAACAACGGCACACACCGTTTTTTCTGTTTCACGCGATCAAGAAGGCTGGCGGGACGAACCAGTATCCCCTCTATCAGACCAGAGAAACTACGCTGTTCATCTGGCAAGACATTCTGAAACACTTCGAAGCGCTTGCACCGCCGGACAGAAAATTGCTGCCAGGCGATCCCGGTACGGCCGATGCGCTGCAGACGGCCGTCCCTACCTGAACGGTGACCGGTTTTCACTCTTCGACGTCGTGGTATGCGCAAATGGAGGCCCAACGGTCATGCCGACCGAATACGGTGCACCGCTGCCCACCCTGGAACAGATGCCGGAGGCGTTGAGAACCCAGGTGGAAGCCTTTCGGGCCCGGCCGACCGGCCAGTACATGTTGCGCCTCTATAAGGAAAGGCGTACGGGACCCGGGAACTGACGGCCTCGAATGCCGCCAAGCGGATCCGGGAGACGGCGGATAGACGCAGCAGAGCTGCACGTGGACCTTGGACAGGCCCATGCGCCGCTGCGCTAGCCGCGGTCGATTTCGAGCCAGAGATGTGCCGGGAATGGCATCCCTTCGGTATCGATGCGGCCGGCGGCACCGTCGGCGCGATGCAGTTCGCCGCCGGCCAGTAACGGACGCAGGACCAGGGGTATGGCGGCGCGGTTGATGTGCTGGCCGAAGCAGGTGTGCAGACCATAACCCCACAGCATGTAGTGTTCCCAGGGGCGATCGATACGAAAGGACCTGGGTGAATTCAACTCCCATGCGTCGAACATGGCGCTGAGATTGGCCGCGAAAACCATGCTGCCCCCGGGGATCAGGCGGGCGCGCAGGGTACCGTCCGCGATGGTGCAATCACGCAGCGCACGGCGGTAGATGACCGGATTGATCGGATTGAAGCGCAATGACTCGAAGCAGTAGCGGCCCAGGGTCTCGACATCGTTTCCACGCGCCGCCTCCTGGGCCTTTCGCAACATGGCCGGGCGATCCAGGAGTTGATCCAGCGCCTGTACCGCCGCCCGCGAGATGGTCGGGATGGCGCCGATGACGAGCCCGATCAGGTTATTCCGAATAGCCAGATCGTCGAACCCCAGGGTGCCGGCGCGCTGCAGGTCCAGGCAGCGGTTCAGCACGTCATCGTCCGAGGTCGGGTTGGCCTTGCGATCGGCGATGGTACGGTCGAGATATTCACGGCAGGCAGCAGCGGCGGCCAGGGTCTTGCGGTCCACCTCGGGATCGGCGCCGAGGTCGATGAACAGATACCAGAACATGAGCGAAGTCCATTGGATCATGTCCCCTTCCGACGGCCCCGGCGTGCCGAAGTAGCGGCCCACCATTTGCGCGATCACCGGCAGGGTCAATTGCGCCGGCACGTCGATGCGCCCATCCGACGAGGCCACGACAGCCGCCGCGCGTTGTTCGATGAACGGGGAGACAATCTGGTCCACGTCCTCCCAGCGCGCGGCCAGGCGCATGACCGAAACATTATGCTGATAAGCTGGAGAGTTCTGCATACCAAGGAAGAAGTTGTCGCCCGCGGTGATGCGACGCATACGCGGCTCATAGACGACGGCAAAGTCCGCCTCCCGGTCCAATACCTCCTTGACGTCGGCGAAGCGGGTGACGATGGCGGTACCCTTGTTCTCATAGGCCTTTACCAGCGACTTGCCGATGACCAGATTGGCCCGGAACACCCGCAGCACACCGAACACCAGTAGCTGACCCTGGGTCGACGTCAGACGCCCGGCGATTCGGGATTTGACCGTGCCCTGATCTCCGGACAGCGAGGAGACGACCAGTCCCAGCAACCGGAACAGATCCACGAGACCGCCCCACAGCACGCCGACAAAGCGTGCCGGCACTCGTATGAGATTGAGTAGAAAAGACATTGAAGACTCTCTGCGTGTTCGCGGTAGTTGGGATGCGGAGCCCTGTAGCAGGCCGTTGAAAAACCCTCAGCCGGCTCCATGCGGCGCTGCAATCGGGCTCACCTATTTGTCTGGAACAAATTGGATTGGTATGTCATTTGACAGAAATCGCCTAAGACCGCGGGCGATCGTCAGGTCGGATCCACGGAGCCCTCGGCGATCATACGCAGGCCGTTCAGCCCGGGGATGAAGAAGTAGTCGCCGCCGCGGGTGGTGACAAACTGCGGCATGTTGGCGCAGATGACCGGCGGCTTGTCACCCTGCGGATCCGCGGTGATGACGAACTTGGTCTTGCCGTCATGGTTGCCGATCAGCGGACAGGTGTCGTTGCCGACGTTGAAGTCGAGTCCGTATTGCATCCACTGCTGCTGCACGAACTCGAACTGACGGCCAAGGCTGGCGCATACGGCGATGAAAATGATGCCGTGCTCACCATCATCGGTCGGGTTGTCCGGGTCCGACGCGCCGTAGGGCAGCCCGCGGCGCAGGATTCTGCGGCGCTTGTTCAGCGACGAGCCGGTACGCTCGGAGGGGTCCGGCGAGGTCAGCATCGGGTCGAGCATATCGCGGGTGTTGGCCCGCCTGATGTGCGCGCCATACGGGCACTTGGTGCCGTCCTTGTCATCGCCGTAGGTGAAGTCGATCAGCATCCGCCGGTAGGTATCGAGCCGAGCCTGCTGCTCCGGGGTCCGCGCTCGCGTGGCCTGAAGGGCCGGAATGTCGTCCCATTCCCGGCGCAGCTGTTGCCATTCCTCGTAGCTGCCGGCGGCCATCAGCGGAATTCCGTCAGTCCAGCGGCCAGCCATCTTGGCCATCATGGTCTCGCGGGCGATCTCCAGATGGGTTTCATCATCCGGGTCCATTCCCATCACCCGGGCATAGAGCCGCGACTGCCCCGATATGTAGCCGAGGTAGCTCTTGACGTTCTCGTGCAGCTTGCGAAATACCATGTAGGAGCCGTTGCGGGTCAACTCCCAGGGTGGCGCCACCGGCGGCAGCTCCTGCGACTCGTCCGCGTGGCCGAGCAGGAACTCGCCCGTCGCCAGGGGTGCCCAGGTCTGATCCGGCATCAGCTTGCCGCGACCGAGCACCAGTCGGGCCTCGGCCTGGGGCTCGTACTGGCCTGAAAAGACCGGATTGCCGATACCGTCGGTGAAGCCGAAGTGCTCCTTCGGGCTCGGCACCGGGTTTCCTTCGGCATCGCGCTGAAACAGCGCCGAGGCATCCTGATAGGGGGCGTTGTCCGGACCATGACCCGTCAGGAGCTGCACACCGATGGCGTGCTCTGCGATCGCGCCCATGAGCCAGTCGTGAGCAGCGCCGAGGTGGTCCGGATCGCGGGCGTTGATCGAGATCCAGATGTGGATCTCGCCGGTATCGTCGACGGCTGCAATCTTGCCATTGCCTTCGTCGTCGGCGCGCGGCGTGGCGCCCTTGCGCCAGATCGGGTCCCAATGCTCTGGCGCGTTCGGCCCCTCGTCGCCGAGTATGTAGCTGCGCG
Organism: Pseudomonadota bacterium; assembly: GCA_034722015.1. Classification (GTDB taxonomy): domain Bacteria; phylum Pseudomonadota; class Gammaproteobacteria; order JAJDOJ01; family JAJDOJ01; genus JAJDOJ01. The sequence continues at coordinate 1,624 of JAYENI010000087.1, read as the reverse complement.
CGGCCATGCCGTCGATGAATTCGGGCGGCATCCGCGCCAGTGTCGGCGTCGGCAGGCCCAGCGCCAGCAGACCGTAGAAGGTGAAGGCAATGTTCAGGGTGCTGTCCGGCGCCGGGACGGCGTCCGCGGCATTGGCGTTCGGCCCGGTATTCCAACGCACCGCTGAGGTCACGCGTGGGCGCACCCGATCAACAAAGGCGCGCCCCTCGGCGGCCCGCCCTGATTTTATGCCCAGTATGTAATAACGCGCGAACGGGAAACCATATCGCCCGTAGGCGCGCAGGATATTGCCCTGGATGTCGGCGAGGTCCAGGTCATGCCGGCTCATGCCGGGCTCTCCGCTGCCGGGGTGTCGAGGACACCGGGATCCTGAGTCGGCCCGTCAACGTCATCAGGCTTCTCCGTCTCGACGAAGGCACCGAACTCACGATACAGGGTCTCGGCGTCCAGCCCCTGCGCGCGAATGGCAAAATCGGTGAAACGCTGCTGTAGATACAGGGCCTTGAGGACCGACGGCAGGTCCGAGTTGGGTGCCGTCGGAAAGGGCGTCTGGCCCTTCGCCACCAGATAGTGGTACATGCCTGCCGCCGATGCCGCGGTCACGACCAGGCCCAACAGGCTGAGCCAGCCCCAACGGGCCCCGCCGATGTCGAACACGTGGAGCACAAAGGCGGCGACGGTGGCCAGCGCCAGGATTCCAAACGCCCCCACAATGCCCTTGAGCGGGATCGACCTGGCGGGGATCGGCGTGATCCAGTAATCGTTGAACGGCATGGTCGTCTCGATCTGGCCGCGTTTGATGTATTCGCGGAAGGCCTGGGCGTCCTTGACCCGATCGAACCCGACGCAATGTTTCAGAATCGCTTCGAGTTCCTCGCGCATGGTCAACCAGAGTGCGTCGGTGTAGGCGCGCAGCCCCGCCTCGGCGCCTTCCATCGCGTCAATATCGGCGCCAAAAAACAGATAAGAACAGCGCAGCCGGTCCACCGGTTGCGGGATGATCGGGTTGTCGCCGGTAATACGCCCCAGAATCGCGTCGCTCGGGTTGCGGCCGTTGTAGGCCACGTCGTCGATAACCACGAATCGCGCCAAATGATTCAGACGGTTGCGGGCGAAGGGGCTGGTCAGCCGCGAGTCGCGCGTGACGACATTCTGGCGCACCGTCGGCAGACGCACCAGGGCCTCGCGTAACAAATCCACATGGGACCGGCAACAGCCATCGCCAATGGACACCGCGCCGCCGCGGATCGGCAACAACACACTCAGGAAATAGTGACCGCCGTCGAAGTTGGGCATGGTCCGGACTCCTCGTCATTCAGGGACGTGTCGGGATCGAGCTTGCGCTTGGTCGAACCCTCAACCCCAACGCTTCTCGATGAAGGGCTGCAGGTGGCGCTGGCTCACCGCCGTCGCATTGCTGGCCACCGGTGCCAGACCCGGTTTGCTGAGGCTGTTCTGAACTTCGAGCAGCGCCTTGCGGTAGGCGATAGAGAATTCTTCCGGGCTCATCGCACCATGCCTGCCCGCCAGGTCGCGCAAGACCTGCATCACCCGCAGGGCACCCTTGATATCGCGCTGCGCGGAACCGGGTGTCGCGTTGTAGTAGTACTGGGTGTCGATCTGG
>JAYENI010000086.1:0-36760 GCA_034722015.1 Pseudomonadota bacterium | reverse complement strand
TATGCTATATGGTAGTTGGGCTATGGTAGTGGTTCACTATCACGTACGCCTTCCAACAAGTGATCGCGATATACATACTGCGAGGTATTAATCATGTCCTGTACCGACAATACAAACGTTTCTGCCGTGGCAACCGCAACCGGCAAGAAACGGAAACGCACGTTTAACAAGGCAATGGCAATAGCAAAAAGTGACGCTGGCATGTAGTGTAACGGCCCTTGCTCAGGGCTAGAGCAAGATTGCGGATTCAAAACAACAAGCTCATCTAGCAATACTGTGTATGACCAATCATCCGAAACATTTACCACTACTTTTAGTGTGCAGGGAGAGTGTGAATGCATGATAATGGCTCCTGGAACGTAAATCGAGAAAGGGGTCAGAAAGAACAAAAGACGGGGCCGTAGAAAAGACGAATACATGAGCCTACGTTTTGTCCCGCACGTTGGCATATAAATCGCCTAACCCGCGCGATTTTGGTCGTGTAATTCAAGCTGATGAGTGGGCGGCACTGGGTCCGGTTAGCTAGGCGTTAAGTTCCAAAGCCGCTCAGCGAAATCGATTTGAAGGATAGAGCATGAATCACATGATTCTCGATAAAAACGGCCAAAAAGAAGTGACTAGTCTGTTCGCGTCTGTTTTCACGTCATCTGAGGGAGAGAAAGAGGGAAAGCTGATTAGCAATCTTGCCTCTGAACTTTCTTCAGCAATCGATAATCAAGAAATAGTCTGTTTCGGAACATATGAAGAAGAATCAATTATTGGATCGATTTTCTTTACCCGTCTTCGATTTAATGAGGCTAACCAGGTTTACATGCTTGCGCCTGTTGCAGTTAGCACAAAGCATCAGGGGAAAGGTGTCGGACAGGCACTAATTAATTATGGGCTTAATGAGATGAAAGACCGATCTGTCTCTGTAGCTATCACATATGGTGATCCATCTTTCTACTCCAAGGTAGGATTTCAAACCCTGTCAGAAAATCTCATCAAGGCGCCTCTGGAGCTTTCAATTCCAGAAGGTTGGCTAGGCCAGTCCTTAACGGAAGAGCCAATTCCGACTATCAATGAACGTCCTACATGTGTTAAGGAATTCAATGATTCTGTTTATTGGTAATTACAAGGAACATAACGGACGAGGATAGGTCGCGGCTCGTGTTTCTCGCGCGACCTATCCTTGACCGTTATTTGAAGAAGAAAATCCAGATTGGATAGGCACAAACGTGCATCGTGATATCAATAGCAAGGTCATCGGGTATTTCGCGTTCAGCTCACCAACTGAGGTCATATGCGAAGGAGATGCCTGCGTGATCTCTGGTTCAGAACAAGGCATGAGAAGTTATGTGGCGTCAGCTTCGACGGGGTTATCACAAAAAACGACAATAAAGAAAACCAGGTTTGGTGAAATAATCAAAGGAATGGAAATGGGTGCGCCGTATGCCTTTGATGAGAAATCATACAATCGGTTTTATCCGCTCGCCAACAAAATTGGTTTTGATCTGAAAGAAGAAGATTTTTCAGGGGAAACTGAAACAGGATACCACTTCGTAGTAATCAGGCCGTGAATAAAACTCGGGGACAAATATGCCAAAGAAGGGCTTCATTCCAAACAAACTGAGACCATGGATAGAGGCAAGAAATGTATTCCATTTGTCGCATGCACAGATGCAAATGGCTCGGGAGCTAGGGTTAAATCCTAAAAAGTTTGGAGGCATGGCAAACAACAAACAAGAGCAGTGGAAAGTGCCTTTGCCGGACTATATTGAACATCTGTATGAGAAGCGCTTCAGTAAGAAGGTGCCGGATGACATAAGGCCATTAGAGGTCAGAGACGCGGAAAAACGGAAGAGAAAGGCACAAAATAAGGCGAATCGATCAGACAATGAAGAAAACACCCCATAATAATGCAAATTCAGCCTACCGCTGCGGTCGTTTTCGCTCCTTTTGTGTCGGCTGATTTTCGACGATATGTGAATTAATACTCGTAGTGATAGCGGAGTTGGGCAATAAATATGTGGTCATCAACCACTTTATATACAAGCCTGTGCTCGTCGTTAATTCGCCGAGACCAGTAGCCAGATAAGCCATGTTTCAAAGATTCAGGTTTTCCGATACCTTCAAAAGGCGAGCGCTGAATATCCTTAATCAGCGCATTGATTCGCTTCAGCATGGCCTTGTCGGTTTTTTGCCAATACAAGTAGTTATCCCAGGCTTTGCTAGAAAAGGTGAGTTTCATTCGATTAACGTACGCTCGGTTCCTTCTCCAGCCTCAAGCTCAGCTATCGATTCAAGGAGGTGCCGAGCATTTGCAGGTGATCGGAGCAAGTACGCTGTTTCCTCCATGGCTTGAAAGTCCTCCAAAGAAATCATAACCACTGGCGTTTCTCGTTTACGGGTAATAATTACGGGATCATGGTCATTGCAGACTTTTTCCATCGTTTTCGCTAGGTTAGCGCGAGCTGCGGTATAGCTTATGGCATCCATAGCAACCTCTCAGATTCGGAGACGTACAGTATAACGTACAGTTATTGTAGGCGCACATGTCAAAGCAGTCAACGCCGTTCGCTATCGCTCACTCGGACAGCCTATGCTGCGCTCCGGCTGCCGGTTACGATCAAAGGGGCCAGCAGCGGTTTGGCAATGCCGCATATTTTAGTGGGTGGGAATCCAGCCATTCCCGGCGAACAGACACATTTGGTGGGTCGGGGGTCACCAGGCCTTTCTTGGTGACATCCAGACCATTACACATCACCCCATGGTCAGACCACTACGCCTTGAGTTTGCCGGCGCCCTCTAGCAAATCACGTCACGCGGAGACGGGCAGGACGTGTCAAGTGTAAGGCCAGACCCCAATGTGCTCGCATGCAAACGAAACGCGGCGGAAAAGGCGTCTCCGCCTTCCTCCAGGATCCAGATTTCCCCGCCGCGGACCGCGGCGGATTGCCTGAAACGCCGCCGGGTCGGCTGGCCGCCAATAAGACCGTCGTGCAACGCCAGCACCCGAGCGATGTTGATCAGGGGTTGCAGCGTGGTTTCACGGAGATCGAATCGGGCGTGCCGCTCCCCGAGATCGTCGACGACCTGGCCCTGAAAGAAGGTCAGCGGTGGCAGCCGGGCCATGGAATCGTTGGCCATCAGTGCGACGAACCGCCACTTGTCCCGCTCGAGCTCCGCCTCAATGTTGCGAATCAGGGTTCGCGGCAGGTCCGCGCTGTCGTCGAGCGCATCGAGATCGAACAGTTCCAGCCAAAGATAGGCGCGGTGGCGTATCGGATCGTTGATCAGGTTTCGATAGCGTCGGGTCCAGCCGGAGAGCGAGTCCGGATGCTTGCAGTGTGCCGCGAATGGTGTCCGCGAGTTTGCGCAGCATGGCGGGCCGGTCCCCTTCCATCCGGTCGTCGTGGATGAGACCGAGCCGGACCGTTGTCTCGACGGCCGTTTCGCGCCTTCATCGAGGCGCCGGTCTCGAGCATCTTCAGAAGGTACGAGGATGCCGGCAGGCCGTCTGGCATGGATGGAACCGCCGCGGTCATCACCTTGCCGAGTGGTGCGTCCAGGGCGCCGTTCCCGTCAACGACGACATCGCGCAGATCGTTCATGGACACGACGCCGCGGAATATCCCGTCGTCGACGACGCAGACACAGTACGTGTCCCGCGACTTCATCAGTGCGACGCCTTCTCGTATCGGGCGTCCGGAGGCAATGCCGACCGCGGCCGGGACGGCTGGCAGCATGGGGGAGGTTCCTGAATCCGGGCAGTCGGCGTGACTCGCTGGCGTCTTGAAGAAACCACTTTCGGCGAACGAGCTGTTTTCCACGAGCGCGGCGGGAAAATTGCGTTTCACCGTGAACCAGGAGGACAGGTACCGGACCGCGGCGGGGTATTGCCGGACCACGCGCAGAAATTCGTCAGAGCGGATCGTGTACAGGATGACATCGGAGCCAGTCACGATGGTGTGCAGATATCGGCTGGATTCGAGCAGGACGCCCAGGCCGATCAGGTCGCCTTCCCCGAGTATGTCCTGCAAGACCCTGTTTCCGTCCGTCTCCAGGAATTGCCGCAACGAACCCTGTTGCACCACGAAGATGAACGGTGATCTCTTCCCGCCCGCGCGCAAGACCGTTTCATCGGATTCATAGAATCTGACCCGACCCGTGGAGGCCAGTACGAGCAAATCGGGCTCCGACATCACGTCGAACGGGGGGTATTGGCGCAGAAAGTCCGCGACGCGATAACTGATGCTGGAAGATTTCATGAAGGAAGTCCGCCGGAATATAGTGTCAGGTTTTACCCTGCGCGAACCATACTGGCTCAGGCTGGTATGTCACCACCGGCTGCATGCGACTTTTACGGTCCCAGCGAGAGGTTGCGTGGCTAACGTAGCCGGCAGAAAAAAGCCACGGTACAAGACCCGCCTCTGCTCTGCGCCCGCTAGTAGAATGCGGAGTTCTGGCGTTCGGGCGCGGATTCGCTGGGCCAGGGTACCGCCTCGTTTTTGCAGCGCACCCGGAAGTAACGGGCATCCTCGAGACGAAAGGCAGTAAATCGGCCGCCATTCGCACACCCCGTATCCAAAGGATAGACGCGTTGCCCCTTCGCCGGTTTGCCGCCCAACGTAGCCCAATGGCCGAACAGAATCCTCACTTCCCTGCTGGCACGCTTAGGGACCAGAAACCAGGGCATGGAGCGCTTCTTTCCCGACCCGCCGCGACGCTGACCGGTGAGATCCAGGCGACCCTCGCGGTCACAATAGCGTAACTGGGTAAAACAGTTTGCAATGAAACGCAGGCGTTCCCAACCCGTCAGATCCTCATTCCACTGCAGCGGTTTCTCACCACTCATGTGCGCAAAGAAATCTTCGTAATCGAAATTCTGCAGCACGGCCTCCAACTCCCAGGCACGGCTGCGGGCCTGTTCCAGCCCCCATTGGGGGGGGAGTCCTGCATGAACCATGGCATATCCCAGCCCTGTATCGTGGTGCAACAATGGCTGGTGCCGCAACCAGAACAGCAATTCCTCGCAGTCAGGAGCGTTGAGTATCTCGGCGATCGTGTCCTTCTTTCGGATATTTATCGCGCCCGCGGCCGCAGCAAGAAGGTACAAGTCGTGGTTGCCCAACACGCTGATAGCAGAACCGGCCAGGGCCCTGACGAAACGCAGCAGTTCCAGGGAGTTGGGGCCCCTGTTCACCAGGTCGCCGGTGAACCAGAGACGATCCAGCGCCGGATCGAAATCGAGCATGTCCAGCAATCGCAGCAGATCGTCGAAGCAGCCCTGTACATCGCCGATTGCATAGGTAAACCGGAGATGAGTCTCCAACTTCTGCACTGGTCTGGATGGCGTCGCTGCCAATTGTGAAATCCCCGTGTCTTCTCCCATCACTACGACCCACGACGTAAGATTCACGAAATATAACGCGATAGTGGACGCTGCGGCATTCTGCCTTGCCGTGACGCCACAGAGGAGGGTATTGCCGAGCGAGGGAATCGTGAGCGGGCGGTATCTGTTTCGCTCATTCGTTCAGAAGTATCCCTGATAGAATATCGGCCCGAGAAACTGCAGGCGGTGAGTTTTCCCCGGATCAGAAGTTTTCAGTAGCACATGACTTCTATTGCCCAGAGGTCAAGAATGATCTTTGGAAACGGCATCCTCCGCAGGTGCCCGCTGCGAACGGAATGAACCATCGGAAGCGGGTAACGGACTCTCTCTTGCAGAAACATTTAAAGGTGCGGCCCGAATGAGCAAGCTTCAGGACATCATAGAAGAAATCAAGGCGCTCGAAAAAGAACTGGTACGGGAGATCGAGAGAAAGGAGGACGATTTCCTTTACAAAATCAGGGGCAAGAGGGTCTATTTCGAGGAGGAAACCAGAAAGTACCACCGGAAATTCGAAACCAGGATTCACGCCTACCTGCTGGATGCGTCATTGCTGAATATTCTGACGGCGCCGGTTATCTGGTTTTGTATCGTGCCGGCGGTTTTTCTGGACCTGGTGGTGTCGATTTTTCAATGGGTCTGCTTCGGGGTGTACGGCATTCCGAAGGTGAAGAGAAAGGACTTTATCGTGATCGACCGGCAAAGCCTCGCCTATCTGAACCCAATCGAAAAGCTCAATTGTGTCTATTGCGGGTACTTCAACGGGCTGGTCGGATATGTTCAGGAAATCGCCGCCAGAACAGAACAATACTGGTGCCCGATCAAACATGCCAGAAAACTGACATCCATTCACAACCGCTATCACAAGTTTCTGGAGTATGGAGATTGCCGGGAGTATCAGAGGAATATTGAAAGCGTACGCAGGGATTTTAGCGATGTGAGAGGCGACGGATAGATCCCGTATCCATCCCGGCCGGGTTGCGCTGTCAGCGACCAAGCGGGCTGCCGGGTTCGCCCAGGGTAATACCCCAGACGCCGATCCCGCGGCGTTCGGCAATCCTTTCCAGGGCCCTGTATTCGAACGGCGCATCGGGCAGGGCCAACGCCCAACCGCGTTCAATCAGATAGGCCGCCAGATCGTCGCCCTTGACGGTACAGACCGCGCTGATGCTGCCGTCGGTGTAGTGCTCCTGGGGTTCGCAGTGAACGAAATTCGCGCCCTTCTTGAAATCGAGCGCCAGTGCCGCGCGACTTCCACAGGTTAGCGGGCGACGAAAGGTCATGCAGGTGCGCGCGGTATCCGGGATGTAGATCCCGTACAGGTGGATCGTCCGGTTCCGCATGCGAAGCGTACCGTCGTCGTTGATGAAGGCGAAACTGGCGATCTCGGCGGCCGCCGATGAAGCCGCGGCCGCGAGGATGGTGGCCAGGATCAGGGTTGCGTACCGCGCAAGGCGCTGACAGGGGAAGGGGTGTTGGTTCATATCAATGGAATCGGAGGTCACGGGGCGGTTTGCTCATGTGCGTTACCGGAAGATGAAGGGGCTGTCGCTTCTTGGTGTGACTCGGGGCGTTCTCCATTGTATGACCGGGTAACGGCTGCCGGATTCCGTCAGTCCCTGTCATGTTACCGGTCCGATCGGGGCCGGTCATCCAAAATGGGGATGATTTCGCTGTCCGACGGCGACGTGTGATCGGTGATCAGGCCCCGGTGTCGGGCCGCACGTTCCGGGTCCGTATCCGGGACGGCAACGACGGCCCTGATCCTGCGCAGGGTGACTTTATCTAACCGGTGGTGACGGGCGCCCATGAGCACAAGGGCCTTGTACCAGTGAAACGGCGGGATGCCAGGTACCACATGGGTGTCACGCGCGGCATAGGTGTAGGCGGTGACACTCGACGATGACAATCTGACGGCGACCTCGATCTCCGCATAGCCGGGACCTTCCGCCGCGTCGAGCCCAGGTTTCTCGAATTCGTCCATTTCGTAGACGACCCCGCAGACCCGGTCGCGAGGGTCCCCCGTGGCGTGGCAGTCACACTTACCGGAGCCGTCGCCCCCCAGCTTGTGGAATCGCAACACCCGCCCGCTGATCCGACCGGTCCCGACCACACGCGCCGAAGCGACCCGCTCACGCAGCCGTTCAGGCAGCAGATTGGATCCGTAGGCGAAATAGAGAAGCCGGGAACTCACGACGCCTTCCGTTTTCCGGCCAGTTCGGCCGCGAGATCCACAGCGGCGCGCAGGCTGCCCGTGTCCACGTCACCGGTCCCGGCAAGTTCGAGCGCGGTGCCGTGGTCCACGGAGGTGCGGATCAGCGGCAGACCCAGCGTGACGTTGACGGCCTTTCCGAAGCCGGCGTGCTTCAGCACGGGTAGCCCCTGGTCGTGGTACATCGCCAGCACCGCATCCGTGTGCAGAAGCCGATCGGGGGTGAATACGGTGTCGGCGGGCAGTGGTCCCACCAGGTCCAGACCTTCTGCGCGCAGCGCGTCGAGCGTCGGAGAGATGACCTCGATCTCCTCGCGGCCGAGGTGTCCGCCCTCTCCGGCGTGCGGGTTCAGCCCGCAGACCAGGATTTTTGGCGCCGCGATACCAAATCCCGAACGCAGTTCCCTGTCGAGGATTCTCGCGACTCGTGTCAGGCGCCCGTGCGTGATGTGCCTCGCCACCGCTGCCAGGGGCAGGTGTGTGGTGACCAGGGCCACGCGCAGTCCCCGGGTGGCCAGCATCATCACGGGGTGTCCACCGACGCGTTCGGCGAGAAACTCGGTATGGCCACTGAAGTGGAAACCGGCATCGTTTATGACGCTCTTCTGCACGGGGCCCGTCACCATGGCGTCGAAACGGCCAACCGCGCAACCGTCCGCCGCGACGCGAAGCGTCTCCAGGACGTACCCTGCATTGGCGGGCGCCGGCTTACCGCAGATCGTCGGCGCGGAGCGAGGTACGGGAATGACGTCGAGGGTGCCCTTTTCAGGAGGCCACGGTTCACCTTTCCCGGGGTCGACGGGTCTGATCTTCAGGGGCAGGCCAAGCCGATCGGCGCGTTCGCGCAGCAACGCCGGGTCCGCAACAGCGATGGGGGAGACGTCCCCGGGCATCGATGCGATCATGACGGCGAGATCGGGACCGATGCCCGCGGGCTCTCCGGGCGTCAGGGCGATTCGCGGCCGATGGTTCATGATTCGTGGTCGGCGGTGGGGACGTAACGGGAGACGGCTCGCAGACACGGGTAGAGAGCGGACCGCAATCCGAGCGCCGACGCGAATTCAGCGGTCATCGGAGCCCAGGCGATTTCTGTCAAATGACATACCATCCTGCTTGTCTTTTCATCCGTCCTCCGTGTTGCGACAACCGTTCCATCGTTCGACTATGCGCCTGTTGTCGCGCCTTGATGACGAACGAAAATCCGGCGCAATCTGGTATGTCATTTTCCGGCAATCGCCTCAGGTCGGTTCGACATACTCGACGTAGCTTTCGTCCTTGAGCCGGCGTATCCACAATTCGGTCTCTTCTTCCGCCTTGCGTTGAAACAGGATTTCCCGGGCGCGCGTGCGCAGGGCGTCCTGCGAGTTGTCGGAATCGCGTCGTTCCAGGACTTCGACGATATGCCACCCGAATTCGGTCTTGAACGGTTCGCTGACCTCGCCGATGGGCAGGCCGTTCATGACCTCTTCGAATTCCGCCACCAGTGCGCCGGGATTCTGCCAGCCGAGGTCCCCACCCTCCACCGCGCTCGCGGTGTCGTCCGAGTTGCCCTTGGCCACCTCGGCGAAGTCGTCTCCGTTGACGATGCGATTGCGTAACCCCTGGAGTGTCTGCTGCGCATCGTCGTCGTCGACCACGGCGCTGGGCTTGATCAGGATGTGCCGCGCGTGCGTTTGCTGAATGCTTCCGCCGCTGTCTCCGCGTTTGTCTTCCAGCTTGATGATGTGAAATCCGCTCGGGCTTCTGAGAACCTCGGCGACGTCTCCGGTGGACATGCCGGTGAGCGGCCTCGCAAACAGGTCCGGGAGTTCCGTCGTTCTCCGCCAGCCCAGGTCGCCGCCTTCCAGGGCGTTCTGGCCGTCGGATTCCTGGATGGCCAGGCGCGTAAAGTCTTCGCCGTCCAGGGCCCGCTGCCGAATGTCCGTGGCCTGTTTCCTGGCCTCGGCCACCTCGTTCGGGGTGGCGGCTTCCGGCACGGTGATCAGAATATGCAGGACCTGGTATTCCACCTCGCTGTTGAGCTGGGTTTGCTGTCCGGCGAGGAATTCATCCACTTCCTGGTCCGTGACCTTGACCCGTCCGCCGATGATCCTGTTGCGTAACTTCTCGATGGTAAGTTCGTCGCGAAGCTGGTTTCTGAACGTCGAGTACTGGATGCCTTCCGCGGCCAGTGCGTCGCGAAACTGCGTCAGGTTCATACCGTTCTTGCCTGCCATTTCACGCATCATGTCGTTGAGCGTCAGGTCATCGATACGGATGCCGCGTCGTTCCGCCACTTCCAGCTGAAGCCGCTCCACGACCAGTCGGTCCAGGATCTGCCGGCGAAGAATATTCTCGGCTGGCAGGTGGGACCGCTGATCCTCATCCAGGCGCTCCAGAATCATGGCGTAGCGGATGTCGAGCTCGGACACCATGACCGCATCCGACTCGACCAGGGCGACGACGCGGTCGATGATGACGTCTTCGCCTTCCTGAGCGGTCGCGGAAAACGAACACAGCGCGGCGGCAAGCGCGGGGAACATTACGCGGGACACGGCGCGAGGCCACGTGCCCGCCCTGTGGGCAGGCTCCAAAAACCGGAATTGAAACAATCGGGAAATCATCATGTCGGGTCGCCGGACTGATACCGTGCGGGAAAGGGACTGGCCGGGCTTAGTGCCCGATTCCGGAGGTCATCGTACCATACGGGCGGGGCTGTTTCGTGCCTGACTGGCCGACAGGGCGGTCCCGTTCAGTACGGCGAATCGAAGCCGATGATGTTCCGTTCAAGGAGTTCGTCGATGTTGTTTCCGAGCTCCGTCAGCCCCTTGAGCACGAACTGGAACTGTATTGACGTACTGTACTCGCTGTCGTCGCCGATATTGGTCTCCGCCCCCGAAATGAACCGGCGTCCCACGAGACGGGCGGCCCAGCAGCAGCTGTCGTACTCGATACCGGCGAGGATGTCCTGGCTGCGTTCGTTGAAAAAGTCATAGTTCCAGCGTCCGACCACGAGCCACCGGGACGTCAGCGGGTAGACCAGTGAGACGTCGGCCTGCTCGAACTGGCCGACCCGGGCACTGTAGCCGAGGTTGAATAGTCGCCGCCCGTGGCTGCGATAGCGCAGGCGAGCCGAGGTGCGTTCCAAACGGTCGTTGAAAGGGTCCCACTGCGTGTTGGCCTGGATGCGCCATTGCGGGTTGATCTGGTAGACACCGTCGACAACGAGGTTGGACACGCCGTTCGTTTCCGGGGCCCGGCCCGGAAGGGTGACTTCCCGGTCCTTGAAATAGACGATTTGTCCGACCCCGACCGAGGCCCTTTCGATGCCCTCGGTCGGGTCGATGAACGAGCTGGAGAGCGCCAGGGTCACCTGGTTGGCATCCCCGACGCGGTCGGCCGAGGTGAAGCGGTTGTCGCGAAACATCTGGGCGAAGGTGAAATCGAACTGTGAGGTGTCGAACACCGGGATGTCGTCCTGGTCGACGAAGGGTGTATAGAGATAATAGGCGCGTGGTTCCAGGGTCTGGATCATATTGCCCGCGAACAACGGTTTTTCGAATACCAGCCCGGAATCCAGGGAAAGCGTGGGTATGGTGCGCGTCGGGTTGACGGGATCCCCGGGAACCGTGTCCCTCAGACCGTAACCCGTGAACCGGAAATTCGCCTGTGGTTTGAGAAAATAGCCGGGGCGGACCAGGGGCCGTTCCAGCTTGAACAGTCCGTCCAGTCGCCCTCCGGTCACGCTGTCGTCACGGTCGAAGTTGACGAATTCCCCCCGGAAGTCGAGTCCCAGCCCGAACAGTTCCTCGGGCCGGCGCGCCGTCAGCAGGAACTGGGGCAGGCGGGCGTAGGGCAGACTGGCACTGGATACGCTGGGATCGATCGTCTGGAGTTCCTGTACCCGCGACAACAGGTTCCAGAATCCGCCGTTGTAAAACAGGTCGGCGCGCCGCTGCAGGAAACTCTGGCTGGTTTGCTCGATCGAGTTGCCCAGATCCTCGAAGTATCGGTCGTCTGAAACCGAGGTATAGAGGATGCTCGAGCTCCACCTGTCGGTGATCCGCGTCGAATTGGAATAGTCGATCAGGGTTCGGGTTTCTTCGGCCTTGCTGTCGGGAAGGACCTCGAAATGGACCTCGCCCTCCGTCCCGGGGAAAAGGTAGCGGAACTCGGGACGCCATTGCACGCCGCGTTCGCTCAGCAGCCGCGCGGTGAGGGTGGCGTCGTAGTTGGGCGCAAGATTGAAATAGTAGGGTACAACGACCTCGACCCCGGATTTCGATGTGCTGCCGTAGGATGGGATCAGAAATCCCGTTCGGCGCCGGTTGTCGAGCGGAAACTGGGCATAGGGCGTATAGAAGACCGGCACGTCCTTGATTCTGAAGAGTGCGTGCCACGCGCTTCCGACTCCCTTTTTCTGGTCCAGCGTCACGTCCTTGCCGTAGAGCGACCAGTCACTCTTGCCGACGGGGCAGGTCGTAAAAGTGGCATTGCGGAGCTCGACCACCCCGGGCTCGTCGCGCAAGGCGTAGTCAGCCCGTCCGCGGGCATGCCGTTGCTCGATGCCGTACCGTGCGTCGAAGGCCTCCATATCCCCGGTGTCGAGCAGCATCCTGGCCTCGGGGGCACTGAGAGAGAAACCCCGGTCACTGAACAGGATGTTGCCTTCCGCCTCTACCTTCTCGGTGAACTGGTAGTAGCGCAGCGTATCGGCGCTGAGCGATCGCCCGCCCTGAATCGCCCGCGCGTTCCCGGTAAACAGACCTTGTCCCGTCGACCTGTCGAACAGGCCCTGGTCCGCGGTCAGCTCCAGGGGATCATCAGAAGAGGTTTCGGGATAGGAGGCCGGAGGCGGGGGCACATCACCGCACAGCGCCCACAAAGACTCTTCCGCCAGCGCTCCGGTGGTCGCGATCAACGCCACCACGAATGCAGTCAGCGTTTTTCGCAGCACGGCGTTGTCATGCCACGGAGCGTCTTTTCCATTCTGTTCGCAGGTCGCTGACCTGCCGGTATCCCGGTGCCGTCCCCCGGGACATCGCCCACAGGGCGGTCGCAATGGCAACCTGTTGCGCCGCGCCGTTCCGGTTCCCTTGCCCGTGCGGGCCGGGGGGATTTTCCCGCCGCCCTCCACGCATGCCGCCCTGCATCCATTTCGCTCACTTTTCAGCGTTTCCCCAAACGCGGTCAGTCACCGGATATTAGCCGATATGGGAAGCCGGCTTCATCCCGGGGCCAACAGGCCCCCGTTGCGCAGGGTCGGGCGCATGTGCGGCGACGAAGGCGCGATGTAGGAATTTTCCGACACCGTGTTTCGCTCCCGTCCTACTGCAAGCGCATCGAACCTCCGATACCCCGGACGCGACGAATCGGCGACACTGCTCATCACTGGAACGGAGTTCCACGCAACCGGTCGGCAAGGGACGACGCCTGATCGGGAAAGGATGCAAACCGCCGCGGCAGGGAAGCAATATAGGCACACGCGGCAGGGAAGCAACATAGGTGCACGCGGCAGGGAAGACGCTGTCAGGGAATCGACACGCGACGGTTTGACACAGGGTTGTGGCTGGAGATGCCCGAAGGAAGCGGGTGAGTCAGGGAATGACCTGAAGGACATGGATTCGGCATGGACGCCATGGCAAGGAAGGCCGGCTGACGGGCCGCAAGGGATGTGCGGTTCGTAGGGGCGGGATGCCCGATAGCATGGATCGCCTTCAAAGGGATGATTGAATGGCCCGGCACGATTGTGCCGGGCTTTTTTTTTGCGCATCTTATCAAGGCCCGCTGGATTTCGTGGCGGGTTGCAGGCGGGAAAATATCCGCTCACCGGAGTATCCTCTTGCGGATATTCGACAGTGCGCTGATCAATCCA
This sequence comes from Pseudomonadota bacterium, assembly GCA_034722015.1. Lineage (GTDB taxonomy): Bacteria > Pseudomonadota > Gammaproteobacteria > JAJDOJ01 > JAJDOJ01 > JAJDOJ01. Next base: position 23,323 of record JAYENI010000086.1, on the reverse strand, counting down.
AGGAGCCCTTATGAACTTTCCCGCACCGTTTTATCGCTGGCGGCCCCATCCCTGGCATGGACTCGAGGTCGGTCCGAAGCCGCCGGAGATCGTCCATGCCTATATCGAGATCTCGCCCAACGATGCGGTCAAATATGAACTGGACAAGGTCACCGGATACTGCCGCGTCGATCGTCCCCAGCAGACTTCGTCGCTTCCGCCGACCCTGTACGGGTTGATTCCCCGAACCTATTGCGGGAACCGGGTCGGGTCGCTCCTCGAGGGTGCGGACAAGGGTGATAAGGACCCGCTCGATATCTGCGTCCTCAGCGAACGCCCGATCAATCGTTCGGACGTGATACTCAACGCGCGGGTCGTGGGCGGACTGCCGATGAACGATCACGGAGAGGCCGACGACAAGATTATCGCTGTCCTGGAGGTTGATGATCTCTGGGGAGACGTTAACGATATCTCCCAGCTACCCTCCGCGCTCGTGGAACGTCTGCGCCATTATTTTCTGACCTACAAACTCGTCCCGGGCGAAGAGAGCAAGGTGTCGATCGACGGGGTCTATGGCAAGGAGCGCGCCATGGAGGTCATCGAGGCGGCCATCGCCGACTACGAGGAGGAATTCGGTAGTTAGCCGCGCTGATACCCCGCACGGCCGTTGTTCACGCCTGTGCTCCGGTCGTATCAGGACCCGCCGTGGATCCCCCCCTGAACGGGGTGGTGTGCCGGGTCCGGCGCTCGCACAGATGTCGATGCGGCTGTTTCCGCCCCCGGTTTCGTTGGAACTCGCCACCCTCCTGCACCAGGACGACATCAAACCGGGTAGCTTGTTGATTTTGGGTCTATACTCCAGACAATTTTAGCGTCTGTCCGCACCCTTGGGACTGCTCCTTGCGGTGACCGGACACTGGTGGCGCCGGCTGTACACCTGAATCACCCGGTGGCTCCGGCGGATGAGATACTCCGTCGAACAATAAAGGGCAATCGGGGCCGCGGTGGATTCGGGGATTTACCGGTTGATGTGTCAGGAACGCACCCCGCGGTTTTTTGGCTCGGGTGAGTTCAATTGCATGGGACCTTATGCCTTTGCCGGGTACCCGCACAAAAAGGGAACATCTCAAGGATCCATCCGCGGAGCGATGTCTGTTCGCCTCGCGCGCAGTCTTCGCCGCAATCCTGGTGGGCGGTCTGACCGTCTTCCTCGCCGGGCGTCTGGCATACCTTCAGATATTCAGCTACGACCATTTCGCCACCCTGTCGACCGACAACCGGGTGCGTCTCGTTGCATTGCCCCCCCCCAGGGGGTTGATCTACGATCGTAACGGTATTCTGCTGGCCGGGAATCGGGCGAACTACCGCATTGAAATCACGCCCTCCCATGCCGGGGACATCGACCAGGTCGTCGAGCGACTCTCGGGGATCATCGATCTGACCGGGGCCGAAGTCGAACGATTCAGGTCAGAGGTCAAGCGAAAGCGGTCGTTCCAGCCGGTCCCGCTACGTTTCAATCTGGATGACGCGGAGGTCGCGCGTTTCGCGGTACATCGCCACGACTTTCCCGGCGTGGATATCGCGGCGCGACCGGGACGCTACTACCCGCAAGGCGAACTCGGCGTTCACGCGCTGGGATATGTGGGTCGCATCAACGATAGTGAACTGCGACGCATCGACCGGAACGAATACAACGGCACGACCCATATCGGCAAGCTTGGCGTCGAGAAGCGCTACGAGGCGTTGCTGCACGGCGAGGTCGGTGTGCAACGTCTGGAGGTCAACTCCCAGGGCCGGACGCTGCGGGTCCTTGACGAACAACCTCCCGTGCCCGGGAGCGATGTGGTCATTTCGCTGGATTCGAACCTGCAGCGGGTCGCCGAGCAGGCATTGATCGGATCAAAGGGGGCGGTGGTGGCCCTCGACCCCTACACCGGAGAGGTGCTGGCGCTGGCGAGCAATCCCGCGTACGACCCGAACCTGTTCGTGAACGGGATTACCACGGCGCGTTATCGCGCTCTGTCCGACGATCCCAAACGTCCGCTGTTCAATCGCGCGTTGAGCGGGCAGTACCCTCCCGGCTCCACGATCAAGCCGCTGATGGCGCTCGCCGGGCTGGACTACTCCGTGACCACGGCCGAGCGCACCATTCATGCAGGGGCGTATTACCGTCTGCCGAACGGCAAACGCCGGTATCGGGACTGGAAACAGGGGGGACACGGCGAGGTGGACCTGGACAAGTCCATCGTCCAGTCATGCGATGTGTACTTCTACGACCTTGCCTACAGGATTGGGATCGACCGCATGCACGCATTCCTCGAGCGTTTCGGGCTCGGGACGCGAACCGGTCTCGATGCCACGGGCGAGGCCGGCGGGCTGCTGCCCTCACGGGAGTGGAAGCGAAGCGCCCGCGGGCAGCCCTGGTTTCCCGGCGAAACGGTAATCTCCGGGATCGGGCAGGGATACATGCTGACCACCCCGCTCCAGCTCGCCGCGGCCGTCAGCACGATCGCCACCCGGGGGCAACGCGTCCAGCCCCGCCTGCTGCGCGGCGTACGCAGGACGGCGTCGGGTGGATTCGAACCCGTGGAACCGATCCGGCTCGATCCGGTGCGGCTGAAGACGGAGCGCTACTGGGACCAGATCGTGTCCGCGATGGTCGGTGTGACCCGCAAGCGTAACGGGACGGCCTACCGCGTGGGCCGGGACGCGCCCTACACCATCGCGGGCAAGACCGGTACGGCGCAGGTCTTCGGGCTCAAGCAGGGGGAGAAGTACAAAGAGGACCAGGTATCGGAGAACCTGCGCGACCATGCACTTTTCGTGGCGTTCGCGCCGGCCGAGGACCCGCGGATCGCGGTGGCGGTGATCATCGAGAACGGCGGGCACGGCGGTTCGGCGGCCGCGCCCGTCGCACGAAAGGTGATGGATTATTATCTTCTGGGCAGCGCGGGCGGTACGGGGATCTAGTGATACCGATCGATCAGGCCGAGGGCCACGGGCGTATGGAAGGCGCGCTTCAGCGGGCCCTGTGTGTCGATTTCCCGTTGCTCGGCGCGGTCATGCTGCTGTCCGTGCTTGGGTTCCTGATACTCTACAGTGCGGGAGGCGAGAACACGGCATTGCTGACCCGGCAGGGTGTTCGGCTGGGTGCCGGATTTCTCGTGCTGATTGTTCTGTCGCGAATCCCGGCGGACAGGCTGCCTCTGTGGTCGCCATGGATTTACGCGGCCGGATTGATCCTGCTCCTGTGGGTGATATTCGCGGGCGAGAGCGGAAACGGGGCGCAGCGCTGGCTGGATCTCGGCGTGGTCAGGTTTCAGCCCTCGGAGGTCATGAAGCTGGCGGTGCCGATGGCGCTGGCCTGGTACTTTTCCGAGATGAGCCTCCCTCCCGGGGTCCGGCAGGTCGGCATTGCTGCGGTGATCGTCGCCGTTCCGGCCGTGCTGATCGCCGTTCAACCGGATCTCGGCACGGCGTTGCTGGTGTCCTGCGCCGGACTCTTCGTGATTTTCTTCACCGGTATCAGCTGGCGCCTGATTCTGAGCCTGGGCGTGCTGGCCGCGGCTGCCGCCCCGGTGTTGTGGCATTACATGCACGACTACCAGCGCACGCGGGTTCTCACCCTGCTGGATCCGGAGAGCGATCCGCTGGGATCGGGATATCACATCATTCAGTCGAAGATTGCGATCGGTTCCGGCGGGATGTACGGCAAGGGATGGTTGAACGGAACCCAATCACAGCTCGACTTTGTTCCCGAGCGCTCAACCGACTTCATTTTTTCGGTCTTCGGTGAGGAATTCGGGTTCCTGGGCGCACTGGTCCTGCTGATCGCCTACGGATTCGTCGTCCTGAGAGGGTTGTATATCGCAACTCGCGCCCCGGACACCTACTCGAGGTTGCTCGCCGGAGGACTCAGTATGTCCTTCTTCGTCTGTTTCTTCGTCAATATCGGTATGGTCTCGGGTGTCCTCCCCGTGGTGGGTGTGCCCCTGCCGCTGATCAGCTACGGTGGGACATCGCTGGTGACCCTGATGGCCGCATTCGGTATCCTGATGTCCATCCACTCACACCGCCGGTTGCTGACACGTTGAACAAGAACACAAATGGCAGCGTCCCGACGTTTTTGCCCGGGATCGCGGTTCTGGTTTCCTTTATCGTCTGGTGCCTTCCCGTACATGGCGCGTCACCGGAAAAGGCGGCTGGATACGAGGAACGCGCGGACGTCCGCGCATTTATCGCGGATCTCAGCCAGCGCGAGGGTTTCGATCCCCGGGACCTGTCCCGACTGTTCGCGTCGGTAGAGCGGCAGGACAGCATCCTCAAGGCGATCGCGCGACCCGCCGAGGCGAAACCGTGGTACGAGTACCGCAAGATTTTCCTGACTCCCGCTCGAATCGAGGGCGGCGCGCAGTTTTACGCCGAACACCGAGAGACGCTCGAACGCGCCTCGAAGGACTACGGGGTGGCGCCGGAGGTGATCGTTGCAATCATCGGCGTCGAAACCCTCTACGGGACACGGACAGGCAAGCACAGGGTGCTGGACGCCCTGACCACGCTCGGATTTGATTACGAGCCCAGGAAGAAGTTTTTTCGCCGCGAACTGGAGGAGTTCCTGCTGCTCTCGCGTGAGGAATCCCTGGACTCCCCGATGGTGAAGGGCTCCTACGCCGGGGCGATGGGGATCGGCCAGTTCATTCCGAGCAGCTACCGGGCCTACGCGGTCGATTTCGACGGCGACGGCAAACGCGACCTGTGGAACCCGGTCGATGCGATCGGCAGCGTCGCCAGCTATTTCAGCCGTCATGGGTGGCGAAACGGCGAGGTCGTGACCGCGCCGGCCAGTGTGACCGGTAACGGGCACCGGAAGCTGTTGAAAAAGGGGACCAAGCCGGCAATCCCGTCGGAATCCCTGAACAAGGCGGGAGTGGTCGTGGAAGGCGTAGACCTCAACGGACACAAGGTGGCGTTGCTGGAGTACGACAGTAACGGCGAGGAAAAGGAATTCTGGATCGGTTTCCACAACTTCTATGTCATCACAAGGTATAACCGCAGCCAGCTTTACGCGATGGCGGTACACCAGTTGAGCGAAGAGATCGCGAGAACAGTGGAGGCTAGTGAGGAAGTTGCAAAACAATAAATTCGTTCTACAGCTATCGGTGTCGATGGCGGCCGCCCTGCTTGCCGCCTGCGGTGGTCAGCAGGGACTCGTCGATCAGAAAGACGGACCGGGCGGCACCCCGGTCCCCGCCGATATGCCGGACGCCTCGCCCCGATGGGAGCCCAGAAGCTTCTACGGAAACCCGGAAACCTATCGGGTCAACGGCAAGCGATACCGCACTCTCGACAGCGCCGATGGCTTCCGGGAGCGGGGTGTGGCCTCCTGGTACGGGACCAAGTTTCACGGGCAGCGGACCTCGAGTGGGGAGCCCTACGACATGTACGCGATGACGGCTGCGCACAAATCGCTGCCCTTGCCTACCTATGTCCGCGTCACCAATCTGGAGAATGGAGGCACGGTGGTACTGCGGGTCAACGATCGCGGTCCCTTTCATGACAACCGGATCATCGACCTTTCGTATGCCGCGGCGACGAAACTGGGTATCGCCCAAAACGGCACCGGGCTCGTGGAGGTGCATGCGATTACCCCGGATACCGCCCAGGATGCGGGGGCGGAGGTTCCGCCGCCGTCACCTGCGCCCGAACTGTTTATTCAGGTGGGTGCTTTTTCGAGCCGGGGGAACGCTGAAGCCCTGAAGTCAACCCTGGAAGGCCACGAGATCGCCGGCGTGGGGATCTACGACGGTACGTCTGATGGTTCCACGATCTACCGGGTCCGGGTCGGGCCGATCGAAGACGTCGATTCTGCGGATAGCGTGTACGCCCGACTGGGTTCACTCGGTCTGGGCGGTTACCGCCTGGTGATCGATTAACGGCATGCCGTTCATCTCGTGGCGCACGACAGGTGAAAAGTCTACAATCGGATCCACAATAACCCCGCAATCAATTCAGTGACAGCAGTCCGGATTCCATCTACCGGGTTCGCCCGGTCCTTGTGTCGCGGCGCCACGATGCAGCGGGGTTTTCCGCGGGGGCCCCAGGCGCCCCGCTCTTGCGTTCCGCCGCACGACGGCAAACCCAACCTTCGCCCAGGGCGAGTGTGTACTTCGGTCGCCCTTGCCGTCGGGTCTTCAACGTGTGGGCACCAGTTATGATCCGACGAAATCCGACACTCATGCTCCTCCTGTTCTGGCCCGCCGTGCTGCTTGCCGCGCAGCGACCGATCCCGGCTCCGCCCGGTTTCAACGCATCGAGCTATATTCTCCTGGATGCGAACAGCGGCAGGGTGCTGGCGGAGAAGAATCCCGACGAACGGCTGGAACCCGCCAGCATCACCAAGCTGATGACCACGTACGTCGTCTACAAGGCGCTGGCGGACGGGCATATCAGGATCGAAGACGAGGTGCTGGTCAGCGAGAAGGCCTGGCGCATGGAAGGCTCGCGGATGTTTATCGAGGTGGGCAAGCGTGTTCGCGTGGACGATCTCATCAAGGGGGTGGTCATACAGTCCGGTAACGACGCCAGCGTGGCGATAGCCGAGCACGTGGCGGGAAGCGAGTCCGCATTCGCCAACATGATGAATGCGGAGGCTGAGGCGCTCGGTATGAGCAACACACACTTCGTCAACGCCACCGGTTTGCCGGATCCGGACCACTATATGTCGGCCAGGGACACTGCAACCCTGTCCGCGGCAATCATTCGGGAGTTTCCCGACGACTACGCACTCTATTCGGACAAGGAATTCGACTTCAACGGCATCACCCAGCGTAATCGAAACAAACTGTTGTGGAGCGACGATTCGGTGGACGGTCTCAAGACTGGTTATACGAAGTCGGCCGGTTACTGCCTTGCCGCCTCGGCGGTACGTGACGGGATGCGTCTCATCTCCGTGGTAATGGGAGCCGACGGTGCGCGAGCGCGGGCCACGCACAGCCAGGCGCTGCTCAGTTATGGTTTCAGGTTCTACGAAACGCACCGCATCTACGAGGTCGGGGAGCAACTCGCGTTGCCCCGGGTCTGGAAGGGAGACAAGGAGAACGTACCGGTAGGCACGGAGGAAACGCTCTATGTCACGATTCCCCGGGGCCAGTACGACAATCTGAAAGCCAGGATGGAACTGGGTTCCCGTGTCATGGCCCCCCTGGGGCGCGGCCAGGAGGTCGGTGAGGCGGTGGTTTCCCTGGAGGGCAAGGAAATCGATCGTCAGCCGCTGGTGGCCCTGCGACCCGTACCCGAAGGTGGGTTGTGGCGGCAGACCGTGGACACCGTTCTCCTGTGGCTTGAATAGGAGTCTGTCCACCCGTTCATGACCCGTGCGGATGTCAGTCCCGCCTACCTGGATGGTCGTTTCCTGCCATTGTCCGAGGCACGTGTGTCGGCGCTCGACCGCGGTTTTCTGTTCGGTGATGCGGTCTATGAGGTGATCCCCGTCTACGCGGGTCGGTCGTTCCGGCTGTCCGCGCACCTGCGGCGCCTCGCGCGAAGCCTGTCGGAGACCCGTATTTCCCCCCCATGCAGCGCGCTGGAGTGGTCGCGAATCGTATCGGGTCTGATCGAACGCGCCGGTAGCGGTGACCTGTCCGTTTATCTTCAGGTGACGCGGGGCGTGGCGCCCCGCGACCACGCGTTTCCCGACACGCCCCCTACGGTGTTTGCGATGGCGGGGACAATGACGCGACCGTCGCAAGACATGCTTCGCCAGGGTGTAGCGGCGGTAACACGCCCGGATATCCGCTGGCGGCGTTGCGACATCAAGACGACCAGTCTGATCGGCAATGTCATGCTGCGCCAGCAGGCCGTCGAGAACGGCGCCGCGGAGGCCATCCTGATCCGCGACGGGATCGCCGTGGAGGGCGCGGCCACGAACCTGTTCATCGTGAGCGGGGGCGTCATCGTCACCCCGCCCAAGGGGGTGGACCTGTTGCCCGGCATCACCCGTGACGTGATCCTCGAACTGGTGCGAAAAAATGAAACGGCCCACGAGGAACGCGAGATCCCGGAAGCCGAATTGCGCGCCGCCGGGGAGGTCTGGATCACGAGTTCCACCAAGGAAGTCCTGGCCGTCACTTCCCTGGATGGCGATCCTGTCGGTGACGGCCGCCCCGGACCGGTCTGGCGAAAGATCTGGTCGTTGCTGCGCGAAGATCCAGGGACCTAGCCGGCGGGCCGGATGACCCGGTGCGCTTGCGGTAGATACGAAAGGGCCGTGACGAAACCGGCTGTGCCAATCGATGGCTTTTTTGCTGAACGCAATCCGCCGACCGGTTCGGGACGATTGACAGGTTCCGGGGTCGAATATGTTGTTTGACAGAAATCGCCTAGGGAAAGTAGGTATGGAAGAGCAGGAAGAAGTCGTACTGGAGTTCCCGTGCGAATTTCCCATCAAGGCGATGGGGCTCTCCAGACCGGGTTTTCAGGAACTGGTCGTCGAAATCGTCGCCAACCACGTGTCCTTCGTGTCGCAACATTCCGTCAAGCGTACGGCCAGTGCGAAGGGCAAGTACATCAGTGTGACGGTGTTGATCACGGCGACCAGCCGTTCGCAACTGGACCGCATCTACCAGGACCTGAGCGATAGCGAAGATGTCATCATGGCGCTATGACCCGCCCGCTGCTCCCTGCCGCAGCGGGCCGAGGGAGTTGATGGGTCGTTTCGGGAGGCCGTTTTGGAACTGGCGGTAGAATGGCTCGGGCGCCGCGCATATGAACCGGTCTGGCGCGCCATGCGATCGTTTACCGATTCTCGCGGACCGGATACTCCGGACGCGTGCTGGGTCGTGGAGCACGACCCGGTCTTCACCCAAGGGCTGAACGGGCAGCCGGAACACATACTCGACCCCGGCGATATCCCGATCGTCAAGGTGGACAGGGGCGGGCAGGTCACCTACCACGGACCCGGGCAGGTGGTGGTCTATCTGCTGCTGGACCTGCGCCGTCTGAATATGGGGATCCGTCGCCTGGTCACGGCCATGGAGGCAGGTGTGATACGCTTCCTCGCGGACCATGGTGTGCAAGCCGCCGCCAGGCAGGATGCCCCCGGTGTCTATGCCGCAGACCGCAAGATCGCATCGCTTGGCCTGCGTGTTCGGCGCGGCTGCAGCTACCATGGACTGGCGTTTAACCTGGATATGGACCTCACGCCGTTCGAACGGATCAATCCCTGCGGTTACCGGGGGCTGGAAGTGACGCAGCTGAGGGATCTCGGCGTCGCGATGTCATTTGATCGGGCCGCCCCGGAACTGGTCCGTCTCGTGGCGTGTGAGCTGGGATTCGACGAGATCAGGATGGCGGACGCCGCGTGAAGCGTCGGCAATAGAGGAATCGGGAGCGAGCATGGAACGAGGGACGAAACAACGCGCAAGGGACAAGGTGGCAAGGATTCCCGTGGCTGTTGCGCCGACGCAGCGCCCGGCGCGCAAGCCGTCCTGGATTCGTGCCAAATCCCCGGCAACCCCGCAAGTCGCGCGTCTGAAGCGGGTTCTGCGCGAGAATCGCTTACATACCGTGTGCGAGGAGGCGTCCTGCCCGAACCTGGGGGAATGTTTCGGCCACGGCACCGCCACTTTCATGATCATGGGCGATATCTGTACCCGTCGCTGTCCGTTCTGCGACGTGGCCCATGGCCGGCCGCAATCCCTGGATTCGGCCGAACCCGCTAACCTTGCAGGGACGATACAGGCCATGGGCCTGAACTACGTCGTCGTGACCTCGGTAGACCGGGACGATCTCAGGGACGGCGGCGCGGGCCATTTCATCGCCTGTATCCGGGCGATTCGCGAACTGAATCCCGGAACCAGGATTGAGATTCTCGTGCCCGATTTTCGCGGACGCATGGAGATCGCGTTGCGGATCATGGGTGAGGCGCCGCCCGACGTCTTCAATCACAACCTCGAGACGATTCCCCGCCTGTACAGGAAGGTCCGCCCGGGCGCGGATTATCGATGGTCGCTGGATCTGCTGGCGCGTTTCGGCGAAATACATCCCCAGGTACCGACCAAATCGGGCCTGATGCTGGGTCTTGGAGAGTCGGTTGAGGAGGTCGTCGACGTGATGACCGACCTGCGCGCGCACGGCTGTGGCATGCTGACCCTTGGGCAGTACCTGCAGCCGAGCCGGTTTCACCTGCCGGTGGAACGCTTCGTCCCCCCGGAAACGTTCGATGATCTGGCCGGTATCGGCACCGAACTCGGGTTCTCTCACGTGGCCAGCGGTCCTCTCGTACGCTCTTCGTATCACGCGGATGCACAAGCCGCCGGGGTGCTGTAGGGCCAATTTCGCCTAAGCGGTCAGCGTCGTCCCGGATGCGCGGGGATGACAGGGGGGCTCGTGTCCATAACATTCGTTCGGTTAATCGAGTTGCTGGTTCTGCCGCCTGGTGGGCCACTGCTTCTGCTGCTGCTTGGCATCCTGATTGCTGGCGGGTGGCGATTCCTGGGGATGGCGTTCATCACCCTGGGTACGGCAGCCCTTTATCTTGCCTGCTCCCCCGCCGTGTCCCACGCACTGGTGGATTTCATGCAGACCCGATATCCACCCTTCAATGATCTGCCCGGGACGGCCGACGCGATCGTGGTGCTCGGTGCGCATGGTGAACCGGGCGGGGATGCATATAACGGCGGGGACATGAATATGGGAATGTCCCTGGAACGTGCGCGCTATGCGGCGAAACTGCACAGGGAGACCGGATTGCCCGTGGTCGCGGCCGGCAGTGCGGACGACGGTGGTGGCGCGACCGGGCAGGCCGGGTGGGTCAAGCGATTCCTCTCGGACGAATTCGGGATTCGTGTCGCCTGGGAGAACGAGGGCGGCCGAAACACGAGGGAAATTGCGGCGAGTACCGCAACTTCGCTCGGGCAGAAGGGGATCGGGCGGGTCCTGCTGGTCACGCACGCCTACCACATGCCGCGCGCCATCTGGAGCTTCGAGAACGAAGGAGTGGAGGTGGTGGCCGCGCCGGTCGGATTCATTCGTCCCGGCGTCCTGGACGAGGGGCTGTTTGCCTGGGTCCCCCAGGCCAGCGCCCTGCTGGTGACGCGCCTCGCCATGCATGAGTGGCTCGGTCTGCACTACTACCGCTGGCGCTACGGCTGAGTGCGCCTTCAGGGAATTCGGCCGCGCAGCCTTGCCGGCGCGTCGCCCGTCCGGATGCGCCCCGGTCGGCAGCGGGTTTTTTCAACCGAATGGATAGATCACCGGCAGGCTGCTAGAGCTGCGACTCGATCGGCAGCATGCGAAAGAACCCCAGTCCGACCCGCCGCCAGAATCCGGCATGGGGTTCGGTGTCGTAGGTAACCTCGCGTCCGTCCTCGTATCCGACCCAGCGTATCGCGGTGGCGCCGTCTTCACGGGTGTACAACTCGAGCCTGAAGGCGCCCTGCCGGACCTGCGCCTCGAATTCGTCGCGCATCAACGCGCCCAGCGATTCGTTCTCGATCACGACACCGATCTCGGTATTCTGGTCAATGGACCGCGGGTCCATGTTCAGCGAGCCGACGAACACGATGCGACCGTCGACCACGAACGATTTGGTGTGCAGGCTCGCCTTCGCCGTACCACCGGCGCCGGCACGCTTCTCCTTTCGTTGCCGGTAGTCGAGGGTCCTGTTGAGTTCGTACAGTTCAACCCCCGCCTTGAGTAGCTTCTTGCGGTATCTCACGTAGCCCGAGTGCACCATCGACACGTCGGTCGAGGCCAGGGAGTTGGTCAGGATCCGCACCCTGACCCCGCTCATGCTCAGACGGGAGAGGAGTTCCGCACCGACCCTGCCGGGGACAAAATAAGGCGAGAAGATGATCAGTTCGTGGCCGACACCGCCGATGTGGGACTTCAGCTGCGGTACGAGGTGGTTCTCCTTGTTGCCCGGGTCGTCATGCAGTTTGTCGGGATGGTCATAGATGACCCGCGCATTGCCCCAGTAGAGTTTTCCCTTCTCTCCGATCAGAATCCTCGCCAGCCGGGAATCTTCCAGAAAACTCGAATAGGGCGGGTTTTCCGGGGTGAGACGGTGCCGGTCCAGTCTTTGGAGACCGGCAGTAATCTCCGCGGTGGAAAAGTCGAATTGCTTCAGGTCGTCGATCCGATAGGCCAGTTCGCTGTTCCAGTAGAGATCGAAGGCATCGGACGCGTCCTGCACGGCGGGTCCCGCCACCACGATGTCGAGGTCGCTGAAGGCGGTGTCCTCGTCCGTGCCGAAGTACTCGTTGCCGATGTTCCTGCCGCCCAGGATGGCAAACTGGTTGTCGGCGATGAAGCTCTTGTTGTGCATGCGCCGGGTGACCCGGCCGTAGCGGCTGAGAAACTGCGAGAGGCGCATAGTGTTGCGCGCGAAGGGGTTGAAGATACGCACCTCGATGTCGGGATGGGTATTGAGGGCAGCGATCTGGCGGTCCTTTCCGCTGGTCCCCATGTCGTCCAGGAGCAGTCGTACCCTGACACCGCGCTCGGCCGCCTCGAGCAGGTGATGGACCAGGGCCGTTCCCGCGGAATCGGTGTGAAACAGATAGTACTGCACGTCGAGGCTGCGCTGGGCGAGGTCGGCCAGCAGGACCCTGGCGAGAAAGGCCTCCTCACCGTCCGGCAGGGGATAGAATCCCGAAAGATTCGGGTGCGCGTCGAGTTCCGGCGCGATCGCCTTTCCGAGCGAGCTGCTTGCGGTATCAGGGAATGCCAGCTCGGGGCGACGTTCGGCCCTGTCGGGCAGGTTCGCGCAAGCGGGAAGCGCCAGGGTCGACAGGACGAGGAGGGGGGTGAGGAAGGCGCGCGCCACGCGGCGAGTCGAGGTCCCCGTTCCCGGGTCAGGCGGGGAAATCGGCATGGAGTGACTCTTGCTACCGGATACCCGGAGTATAGCGGGGCATTCGGGGCGCTTCGTCCCGGTTGTGCCGCCGTGAACCTGCCGTCAGCGTGCAGGCGGCGTAGAATAACCCCTGCCTGCACGGTACAGGTGGATCTTGCGACCCGCGATCGAATGGTGGCCGAACGTGTCCGAACCTTTCTGGAAGACCCTTTCGCTGGATGAGATGACGCGCGAACAGTGGGAATCCCTCTGCGACGGGTGCGCGCGATGCTGTCTGCACAAGCTGGAGGACGAGGACACGGGGGAGATCCACTATACGAATGTGGTGTGCTCCCTCCTGGTCACGGAGCACTGCAGCTGCTCGCGATACCGTGACAGGAGTCGCCTGGTACCGGATTGTCTGGTACTGGATCCGGCCGGCGTAAAGTCTCTGGACTGGTTACCCGACACCTGCGCCTACCGGCTGATTCGGGACGGGGAGGACCTGTCGGACTGGCATCCGCTGGTGTCCGGTAGCGCGGAATCCGTCCATGACGCGGGCGTGTCGGTGCGGGGATGGTCGGTCAGTGAGGAGCAGGTTGATCCGGACGACCTCCAGGACCACGTCATCGGCTAGCCGCTGGCGGCACACCGCGCACTATAATCATTGGCGGGACTGGCCGCGTCACTTCGCGCCCGTCCGGTATCGCCCTTTTCGGGGCATCAACAGGTTTCTGAGTGAGGTGTCGTCATGGAAACCACCAGACAGCCCGCCGTGGCAGGCGTTTTCTACCCCGGGGATGCGTCGGTGCTTCAACGGACGGTGAGCGGCTTGTTGCACGAGGCAGGCGAACGCCCTGACGTACCCAAGGCCATCATCGCGCCGCACGCAGGTTACATCTACTCGGGTGAGGTGGCGGCCAGCGCCTATCGTTTGCTGGCGTCGCGGGCCGGGTCGATCCGGCGCGTCGTGATGGCGGGCCCGTCCCACCGGGTGGGGTTCCGTGGCATCGCCGTACCCGAGTCGCGGTATTTCATGACCCCCCTGGGACGCATCCCCGTCGATACGGCCGCGATCGATTCACTGGCCGATTTCCCCTGGGTCCAGCGTTCCGATGCGCCGCATGCCCAGGAGCACTGCCTCGAGGTGCAGCTTCCGTTTCTGCAGACGATACTGGACGAGTTCACCCTGGTGCCGCTGGTTGTCGGACAAGCGGAACCGGCCCAGGTCGACGCGGTCCTGGAACACCTGTGGGGCGGGGACGAAACCGTCATCGTGATCAGTTCCGATCTGAGTCATTACCTTCCCTATGCGCAAGCGAAGGCCATCGATGCCAGGACGAGTTCCTCGATCGAGGCCCTGCGCGAGGAGGAAATCGGGTTTGATCAGGCCTGCGGAGCGTTGCCGGTGCGCGGGCTGCTGATGGCCGCGCGCAGTCACGGCCTGCACTGTACGACGGTGGACCAGAGGAATTCTGGCGATACCGCCGGTCCCCGGGACCGGGTCGTTGGATACGGCGCCTATGTCTTCGAGTGAGCTGCCGGGATCGGCAAGGGAACAACTGCTCGGTGTCGCCCGCGAATCGATCGCCAGCAAGCTGTGGAGAGGGGAACGTCTCACGGTTCACCCGGAGGATTTCGATCCGGAACTGCGGGTACCGCGAGCGAGCTTCGTGACCCTCCATCGTCGCGGCGATCTCAGGGGTTGCATCGGCTCACTGGAGGCCACGCGCCCACTGGTCACGGACGTATGCGAGAACGCCAGGGCCGCGGCGTTCTCCGACCCCCGCTTTCCGCAGCTGGCGGCCGGCGAGTTCGACCAGCTCTCCATTTCGATATCCGTACTCAGCCCGCCGGTGGATATCGATTTTCAGGATGAGGCGGACCTGATCTCGCAGCTACGGCCCGCGATCGACGGTGTGGTGCTGCGCGACGGGGCACTCCGCGGGACCTTCCTGCCCAGCGTCTGGGAGTCCCTGCCTGACCCCGCCAGTTTCCTTTCGCATCTCAAGCAGAAGGCGGGACTGCCCGCCGACCACTGGTCCGACACCCTGAAGGCGTACCGATACACTACAGAATCGTTCGGGTGAACCGTTTCACCGATCCGTGGGAAGGCGTTCCATGAGGTAGCAAAGGCAATCCTGGCGAACGATCCGCTCGTCGAGGGTGAGCATGGAGGGCATCGCCGCGCGTGACAGTGTCAACCAGCCACCGGCGACGCTGAAGAAGCGGTCCATCAGGTCGTCGCCGTCGTCTCCGGTGACAAGGATGCCGCGTTCCATTCCGTCGGCGACGTTACCGAAGCGGGTGCCCGCGGGCAGCTCCCTGAAATTGAGTCGGTCGAGGTCCCCGTCGAACGCGATGTCCGTTTCCTTTCCGTGGAAGCCGAACGTGACCCCGTTGCGGACTCTCACCCTCGCCACCGTGTGAAACAGGTCGATGTCGTTCGCCGCCACCGGATGGGCCGGAATCGAAGAGAGGTGCAGACAGGCATCGACGAATTCCGCCGCGTGTTTGACCCCGAGGGCATCGCCGGGTTTGCCGCACTCCAGCGTGACCGCGGGGCAAAGCCGGGCGAATGCCATGGACTGAACGCCGCGCGGTTGCAGGAAGTACACGACGGTTCGCCCGAACAGCGAGGCAAGCTGCAGGAAGGGGTCGCCGAGATGGTTGACGCAGGCGTAGTGGGGATTCAGGCCGGTGTTATTGTGCATGTCGATACTGGCGAAGACCTCGCGCCCGGACATGAGGTCGACGATCTCCTGCATCATCCGCGCCTCGGGGTGATCCGTGTCATCGCCGCCGGGCCAGATCCGGTTGAAATCGGGTTGCTGATCCAGCCGCCGCATCCCCTCCCGCGCGGCGCTTACGTTACCGAAGAAGATCGATACCGAGCGGGGAAGGTCCGCCTGGAGATACTTCTTCAGAACCGCTTGAACCGCCTGGAGTCCGACGGGCTCGTTGCCGTGCAGGAGCGCGGAGAGGAATAGCGGCCTGGGGTCCCGTCCCTGCAGATGGACGAGGGTCGGGCCGGAGAAGACCTTGTGCAGGTCACACGCCGGCGTTTTGAGCGCCGGTGTCGGCAGCTGGTCGAGTATCGTCAGCACGGTATCGATCGCCCCCGGCACTCGATATGGGCCAGGTCCTGTGCACCAACGCCGTTCCGGGTCAGGTTCGCCATTCGTGCACCGGTGCGCCTTCGGTCTGTCGTTCGAGATAGCCGCTGAGGAGCTTGCGCATGTCCCTGCCGTGGCGCTCGGTGAATTCGCGTTGCCAGGCGCAGCCGTTGCGTCCGCTTGCGACCCGCTCGGCCACGATTCCCAGGTATCGCCTGGCTTCTGCCGCGTCGATGCCGAGCCGGTCCAGTCCCTCGTGAGCAAGCGGGATCAGTTTGTCCGCCAGCAGGTTGCGTACACCAACCCGGTGACCGTCGATCCAGTCAATTTTTGCGTCCAGACCGAACCGTGCGGCCTGGTAGAAATTGTCCCTCGCACAGGCAAACGGAAGACGCTCCGCCAGCTCGTCGGTTGGCATGCACAGGGCGACAGCGAGTCCGTAGAACAGCGCGGCGTTGGCGATGGCGTCGGGAACGCTCGGGTTCCCGGGCAGAATGCGATGTTCGATCCGGACGTGCGGGTTGCCGTCGTCGTCGAACCCGACAAGCGGCCGGTTCCATCGCCAGATGGTCCCGTTGTGCAGGCGCAGATGGGAGAATCGCGAGTCCGGTGTCTCGAACCGGGTGGGCAGCAGCACGGGGTAGTGGCGCAGGTTTCTCTCGAAGCATTCGACGATCGATTCCCGCACGTACCCGTTGCCGAAACTGACCCGGCGAAGCGGCCCACGCGCCACCCCCTCGAAACCGCCCGTCTCGACGGCCTGCTCGAAAAGCGGGATGCGGGTCTCGTCCCAGAGGTCCTGTCCGAAGAGGTAGGGCGAGTTGGCGCCGCAGGCGATCAGCGGGGCGGAGGCGACGATCGAGGCGTTGTAGTACAGGTGCGCCTGTTCGGCCGGCACCTGCATGTGTATCTGAAACGAGGTTGCCGCGGACTCCAGCATGACGTCCCCATGCTCGCCGGCGAGGTGCTCGCGGCCGACGATATTCAGCCGTAGGGGCCGGCCTTCACGAAGTCGCAGCACCTGTTCGTTCAGGGCGCGGTATCGTTTCATCGGTGTCATGTAGCGTTGCGACAGGTGCTTTGGTTCCAGCGTGGGAAGGATTCCGATGGTGATCAGGCGCGCGCCGATGGTTTTCGCCGTGTCCTGTGCGTGGCGCCAGATCGCGTCGACGCCCGCCTCCAGCCTCCCCAGTGCACCGGCGGTCAGTTCAACCGGTTCGTTGTTCAGCTCCAGGTTGAACAGAGCGAGTTCGGCGGAGACCTCCGGTTCCCCCATGTGCTCGAGAAACGCCTGGTTCAGCGGCGCCGGTGCCAGGTTGTCGTCGAGCAGCCACGCCTCGAGTTCGAATCCCGCCACGGGACGGTGGCTGGAAAGACGCCCGCCGTCGGCGAGTTCCCTCAACAGGCGGGTTTCACGATTCAGCCGGTCCGAAAACGCCTCGAAATCGCGCTCGGTGAATCGGTGTGTCTCGATTTCCTGGCCCAATGTGTCGTGTCGGGTAGCGCGTGTTGACAGCCCGTCAGGGTGTCGGGTGGATGGGATGACCCGATTCTATCCGGAATTCCGCCGGTATGTCCCGGCGCGAAACCCCGGCGCAATTATCACTTGGATAGAGCACTGGTGACCAGGCGATCGACCTCGCGCAGCCGTGCCGGTGTCCCGACGTCGACCCACGGTCCGCAGTAGCGTTCGCCGCTCACCGCTGAGCGGTCCATGGCCCTTCGCAGTAACGGCGCCAGGGCAAACCGCTCCTCCGGGATACCGGAAAACAGTTCAGGGCGGTAGTAGCCGATTCCGCTGAACGTGAATCGGGGGGAGCCATCGGACGACACCCGGTTTCCGTTTAGCGCGAAGTCTCCCTGGTCGTGATAGGGCGGGTTGCTGACCAGCACGAGATGCGCCAGCGCGTCGCCTTGGGGAAAACCCTGAATCAGGGGGAAGTCGGTCCAGATATCCGCATTGACGACGAGGAACGGGGCGTCGCCGAGCAGAGGCAGCGCCCTGCGAATTCCCCCGCCGGTGTCCAGTGCGCCCTCGGGTTCCTGCGAATAGGTCAGCGACAGCCCCCAGCGGGATCCATCGCCCAGCGCGGACCGGATCTGGTCGCCGAGATGCGCCAGGTTGATCACCACCCGGTTGAACCCCCCGCGCCGCAAGGATTCCAGGTGATATCCGATCAGTGATTTGCCGCCCGCTTCCAGGAGCGGTTTCGGGGTGTGGTCAGTCAGGGGCCGCATGCGTTCGCCGCGTCCGGCGGCCAGGATCATGGCCCTCACGGCACCGGGTCCACCAGCGAACCGGGTTCGATGTCGAGACCGGCAAGCGATCGGGCCAGTTCACGGGTTTCGGGGTAACGGCCGGCGGCGTCGACGAGGTTCCGCCAGGTCAGCGGGATATCGCGCAGGTATCCCGGTTTTCCGTCGCGGTAGTTCAGGCGTGCGAAGATTCCGCACACCTTCAGCTGGCGCTGCACACCCGTTAGGTCGAACCAGCGCAGGAAAGTTGCGTCGTCCACGGGTTGGATGATGCCTGCTTCCACGATCCTGTCCCGATAGGAAAACACCCAGTCGAGTTGTCGTTGGCGTGGCCAGGCGATGTAGCTGTCCTTGAGCAGCGAGACGAGGTCGTAGGTCACCGGGCCGTGAACGGCATCCTGATAATCCAGAATCCCGGGGGGATGGTCAGGTGTCAACATCAGGTTTCGCGCATGGTAGTCCCGATGCACGAAGACCTGGGGTTGTTCGTGCGCTACCTCGACGAGCGCCTCGAAGGTACGGTTCAGCAACGCGTCGCGGGCGGGGTCCGGACCAAGGCCGAGATGCCGCTCGAGGAACCATTCACGGAACAGCGCCATTTCCCGCAGCAGCAGCGTACGGTCGTAGTCCGGCAAACCGGTGGTATCAGCGGCCTGGATCCGTTGCAGTGCGTCGAGCGCGTAGCGATACAGCGTCGCGGCGTTGTCGTCGTGCAGATGATTCAGGTAAAGATCATCCCCGAGGTCGTCGAGCAGAAGGATGCCGGCTTTCAGGTCGGCCTCGAGGACCCTGGGGACGTTGAGCCCGGCTGCCGTGAGGCGGCGAGTGACATCAACGAAGGGCGCGCTGTCTTCACGGTCGGGGGGCGCGTCCATGAGAATACAGGTCCGGCCCCCGGTATCGACGCGGAAGTATCGGCGGAAACTGGCGTCGCCGGAAACCGGTTCGATGGCGCAGTCCTCGATGTTCGCGTGGCCGCGGAGCCATGCGCGGAAGCGAGCGTGGTCGATCGCGTTCATTTCCAATGGTTTCGAGTCAGGCGGCGGCGCGATTGCGTTCGTGAGAGGTGCGGCTCAGAATGCGCCATCCGGTCTGCCGACAAGGCCCTGGCCGGCGGCGGCCAGGAACCGAAGATAGCTGGATGGCGCCGGGCTGTCTCCATCTAACAACTGGGTACCCCATGAGCAGCGAGAACCCGTATTCCCCACCCGAGGCCCGGGTTGAAGACATGGTCCCGGCTGGCGCCTCGGGCGGCACGCTGGCGGATGGCATCGCGGGCCGGTATGACTTTAGCATGGAAGACGTATTCAAGGAGGCATGGCGGCGAACCGAAGGCATGAAGGGCGCTTTCTGGGCGGCGGCCATCGTCATCATCATCGCGATGACGGCAGTCGGGGTGCTGCTGGAATTCGTGCTCGGTTCGCCACCGGACGATCCGGAGGCGGTGATGACCGCGGGACAACTCGCTTCCGGATTCGCGAAGCAGCTGATCAGTTCTGGTGTCTCGTATCCGTTGATGGCGGGACTGCTCATGATCGGAGTGCGCCGCTCGGTTGATTTGCCGGTTTCGACCCATACGGCATTCAGCTATTTCAACCATGCCGTTCCCCTGTTCGTTGTCGGCCTACTCACGGCCCTGCTGACCTATGTCGGGTTCCTGCTTCTGTTGCTGCCCGGTGTTTATCTCATGGTCGCGTATATTCTCGTGGTGCCGCTGGTCACCGACAAGGGCCTTGGTCCATGGCACGCGATGGAGGCGTCTCGCAGGGCGATCACAAGGCGCTGGTTCAAGGTGTTTCTGGTCCTGCTGGTGACGAGTCTGATCCTGCTGGTCAGTGCGATACCGCTGCTTATCGGTCTGATATGGAGTTATCCGTGGGCGATCAACGTCATCGGTGTCCTTTACCGGGAGATCTTCGGGGTGGAAGCGGCACGCGAGGGGCACGGGAGCGCGGGCGCGACGATTGCGGGTTGATGCGGGGGGCCAGCGTTCGCCTAATCCGGCTGTTTCAGCGGTTTGAAGAACACCTTGGACTTGCGCTGGTAGTTGTACAACCGCTGTTTTCCCATCGGCAGGGCGTCCGTGTCGCCCCTGACGAATCCGCGCTCCTGAAACCAGTGGGCCGTCTGTGTGGTCAGGACGAAGATGCGCTCGAGACCCAGCTTGATCGCCCGGTTCTCGATGTGGTTGAGCAGGGTGTCTCCCCGGCCGCCGTTGCGATACTCGGGGTGTATCGCAAGACAGGCGAGTTCCCCCATCCCCTCGTCCGTAAACGCGAACAGGGCGGCGCAGCCGATGATCATGCCGTCGCGTTCGATGATGCTGAAGCGATCGATCTCCAGTTCGAGCTGTTCGCGGGAACGACGCACCAGGACGCCGCCCTGCTCGAGGGGGCCGATCAGTTCGAGGATGCCGCCGACGTCCCGGATGGTCGCGAGTCGATAACCTTCGTAGGTCTCCGCCGTGATCAGTGTGCCGATGCCGTCGCGAGTATAGACCTCCTTGAGCAGGGCCCCGTCGACGCGCCGGTCGAGCAGATGGACGCGGCGTACGCCTGCCAGACACGCATTGATGACCCCTTCAAGATAGGCGCGCAGGTTCGGGTCCAGTTTGCGGCGACCCTGAAGCAGCGCCTCCAGGTCGGGCAGCGACATCTGCCGCAGCGCACGCCTGCGGCCGTCGCGGAGCGTATCTTCCATGAGAAAAATCAGCTTGTCGGCGCGCAGTGAGGCGGCGGTCATGGTGGCAACGTCCAGCGAGCTGATATTGAATGTCTCGCCTGTCGGGGAATAGCCCAGTGCCGGAAGCAGCACGATGTTGCCCATATCCAGCTGCGCATGCAGCGCTTCGGCATCGATGCGCCTGACTTCGCCCGTGAATTTGTAGTCCACACCGTCATGCACGCCGAGTGGACGCGCGATCACAAAGTTACCCGACGCCACCCGAAGTCGCATGCCCGACATGGGTGTGTTGACCAGTCCGACCGAGAGCAGTGCCTCGATCTCGACACGCACGCAGCCCACGGCCTCCTTTACCGCGGCCAATGCGGTTTCGTCGGTGACTCGCAGTCCCTCGTGATACCGGCTCCCGATGCGCATTCCCTCGAGTCGCGACTCGATCTGGGGCCTCGCTCCGTGAACCAGTACCAGCCTGACCCCAAGCGTGTGGAGCAGGGCGATATCGTGTACCAGCGCCGGAAAGGCCTTGTCGGAGACGGCTTCGCCCCCGAATGCCACGATGAATGTGTGCCCGCGATGCGCGTTGATGTAGGGCGCCGCCCCGCGGAATCCGTCTAGGTCAAACACGACGGTGGCCCGTTTGGTCGACGGTGGGGCATGGTCAGCCGGTCGGTCTGGATCATCGGACTGGTATCGCCAAACTGTTGCATTTTTACAATAGCTAGAGGAGCTTGCTGTGCTGTATACATGCTAACACAGGCAGTAATTTGTAAAAATTTCAGCTAGTTTTTAAAATTGTTGTATATAATCTCTAAAGTGTGACGTATTTGACACCTGTTTCAAGTACGCAACAGCTTTCCCGAGGGGCGCGATAGACAGATCTTCTTTCCGGTGCCCGCGGTATCCGTATCAGTTCCCGTAAGCAGGCTATCCTCAGTCTTGCTTCTGCCTTGGGGCCGTGGAAACACGGCCCCTTTTTATTGTCGCCTCGTGATCACTCGACCATGGCGGAAGCAATCCGGAATGCACTAAGGCGATTTCTGTCAAATGACATACCATCCTGCTTGTCTTTTCGTCCGTCCCCTGTGTTGCGACAACCGTTCCATCGTTCGACTATGTGCCTGTTGTCGCGCCTTGATGACGAACGAAAATCCGGCGCGATCTGGTATGTTATTTTCCGGCAATCGCCTAACCACGTCTAATTATTGCGATTTGTTCATGCTAAACTCGTACGGCACTTTCGGGTGTTCGAGTCGACTGTCGACTCCCGGGAGCGTGTCGTTAGTTTCAATACGGAGATTGAATTCGATGTTATCAAGGATGAGATACCTAATGGTGCCGTTCGCGCTCGCAATGGCTGCGTCCGGTGTACAGGCCGGGGAGACGCTTCAGCCGTTCGTGCTTGCATCCATTTCCACCGGGGAGCTGGATGCCAAAGTGGGGGAGACCCGCAACGCCCTCGGCGGTGCCGGTTTTGACGTCGTCGGGGAGTTCTCGCCCTACGACAACGCCACGGTCATCGTCGCGACCAGCGACGAGTTGAAGAAGGCCGCATCCGGTTCCGATCACGGCGGTTACGGCGCGGTGGTTCGCGTCGGCGTCACCAAAGTCGGCGACCAGGTGCAGGTTGCCTACGTGAATCCCGTCTATGTCCAGCACGCTTACCGGATGGATGCCGATCTTTCCGGTGTGGCCGACAAGCTGTCTGGCGCCCTGGGCGCGGAGAAGACCTACGGGTCCGAGGACGGACTCACGCCCAAGGCGCTGCGCAAATACCACTATATGATCGGCATGGAGTATTTCGACGATCCCTACGAACTGGGCAGCTTCGATTCTCACGCCGCGGCGGTCGAGTCCCTGGAAAAGGGGCTGGCGGAAAAGCGGGGAGGCGTGTCCAAGGTTTATCGTATCGATCTCTCCGAGGATGTCACGGTCTTCGGTGTTGCCATGAGCGAGGCCGATGGCGACAAGTTCCGTTCTGATTCCTACCAGATGGGTATCGTGGACTTCGAGGACCTGAAGAAGACGGCCTATCTCCCGTACGAAGTGCTGGTCAAGGGTAACGACGTCGAGGCCCTCAACATGCGCTTCCGCATGGCGGTGCACTTTCCTGACCTCAGCATGATGGGCGACAACAGTTTCATGAAGGTCAAGGCCTCCCCCCCGGCGGTTGGAAAGGCCCTCAAGGCGGCTGCCGGGTCGTAGCCCGGTCCTGTCAACCAGACTGAAGCCGGACTAGAACGCCGGTGGGCCTGGCCCACCGGCGTTTTTTGGTTGTCATGAAGCCACATAGAGTGGCTTTTCGTAACATCTCAATAACCGCGTGCAGGGTGGGGTGGACAAGCGACGCGCAGTCCACCATTGTGGCGCCGGGGCTCTCCACTGGTGGACTGCGTTGCACTTGTCCACCCTACCCCATCCACACTGTGAGATAAGGCCCGGTAGGGTGGACAAGCGC
>JAYENI010000085.1:0-13047 GCA_034722015.1 Pseudomonadota bacterium | reverse complement strand
TCCTTGTCGTGTCCGCACCCGTGCTACGCTAGATTGACTCACCCGGCACAATGGCCCAATGGATTTTCAGTGAGACGGCGAATGAATCCAGATACACGCCAGGCCTCGCGGTCGGCGAACGGCGCGTGGAGTTCTGCCACGCGCCGGATGATCCTCCTGTTGACGCTGGTCCTTTCCGGCTGCCAGGAGGAGTCAAGCCGGGTGCAGAGTGATGAACCCCTGGTCCTGAAAGTCACCGCGGTGAAGGTCCAGGCCCGCGATACCCCGGTCACCTTCGAGTTTGTCGGCAAGGCGGAGAGTTCCCGCCGCGTGGAGATCCGTTCGCGGGTGGAGGGGTTTCTGGAACAGCGCCTCTACAAGGAGGGCGCCATGGTGGAGGCCGGGCAGGTGCTCTTCCAGATGGACCGGAAACCCTTCGAGGCCAAGCTCCAGGCGGCTCAGGCGGCGCTGGCACAACAAAATGCACGCCTGGAGAACGCGACGGTCAATCTCAAGCGGATCAGGCCGCTGGTGAAGCAGAAGGCCGTGGCCCAGAAGGAGCTCGATGATGCCCTGGCCCTGTATCGCTCGGCGGCGGCCGCCGTGGAAGAGGCCAATGCCAAGGTCGTGCAGGCGGAACTGGATCTCGGATACACCAGTATCAAGTCTCCCTTCCGGGGGCTTTCCAGCTTTGCCAAGCAGCACGACGGCGCCTATATCGGAATCGGCTCCGAGAGCCTGTTGACCTACGTCGCCCAGCTCGATCCCATCTGGGTCGAGTTCAGTATCTCGGAAAACCAGAAGCTCACGTACCAGGACCAGATCAACAAGGGGCTGTTGAGGCGCCCCGGCGATGAGGGCCTGACGGTCGAAGTGGTGCTGGCCGATGGATCGATCTTTCCTCACGTTGGGCGGATCACCTTCGCCGATGCGGCGCTAAGCGAGGAGACCGGCACCTTCCTGATGCGGGCCGAGATCGCCAATCCCGGCCGGGCGCTGCGCCCGGGGCAGTTCGTACGGGCCCTGCTCAAGGGCGCGATTCGCCCCGACGCGATCCTCGTCCCGAAGGCCGCGATACAGCAGGGCGCCCAGGGCAGCTTTGTGTGGGTCGTGGATAGCGATGGCAAGGCCGAGTTCCGCCCCGTGGTGACGGGCCCCTGGCACGAAAAGCAGTGGTTCGTGGATGAAGGACTGCGGGACGGGGAGACGGTCGTGCTGGGGGGGGCGCTCGGACTTCAGGCCGGCGTGCCGCTCAAGGTGGTTGAACCGTCCGGAGACGGCGATGGGCACGGTGATCAGGACGCAGGGACGAAAGCAGCGGGGTCATGATCTCCCACTTCTTCATCAGGCGGCCGATCTTCGCCGCGGTGCTGTCCATCGTTGTGGTGATCGCCGGGGCGGTGTCGATGACGGGCCTGCCCATCACCCAGTACCCCGAGATCACACCGGTCCAGGTCACGGTGAGCGCGAGCTATCCCGGCGCCGACGCCCAGACCGTGGCCGATTCGGTGGCGGCCCCGCTGGAGACGCAGATCAACGGCGTCGACAACATGATCTACATGCAGTCGACCAGCTCGGCCACCGGCGAGATGTCCCTGACGGTGTATTTCACCATCGACACCGACCCGGACACCGCCGAGGTGCAGGTCAACAATCGCGTGAACCTGGCCCTTCCGACGCTGCCCGATACGGTGCGTTCGACGGGCGTCAGTGTGCAGAAGCGTTCCTCCAGCTTTCTGATGCTGATCGGGCTGTACTCCCCGGACGGGCGCTACGACGAGAAGTTCGTCGGCAACTACGCCAACCTTTACGTGCTGGACGCCATCAAGCGCGTCAAGGGCGCCAACCAGGCGCAGATCATGGGGTTGCCCGACCTCGCCATGCGCCTATGGCTTCAGCCGGACCGCATGGCCACACTGGGCGTCACGCCCAGCGACATCCAGCGCGCCGTCAGCAGCCAGAACAAACAGTTCGGCGCCGGCCGGCTCGGCCAGTCCCCCACCAATGAGCCGGTGGAAATGACCTTTCCGGTGGTCACGGAGGGCCGCTTCTCCGAACCCGGGGAGTTCGAGGACATCATCCTGCGGGCGGACCCCCACGGGACCGCCCTGGTGCGCCTGAGGGACGTGGGCCGCGCCGAGGAGGGCCTGAAGGCCTACATGCTGCGCTCCACCCTCAACGGGAGCCCGTCCACCTTCATCGCCGTCTATCAGCAACCGGGCTCCAATGCCCTGGAGGTGTCACAGAACATCCAGACGCTGATGGAGGAGCTGAAACAGAGTTTCCCCGAAGGGATCGACTACACCATCTCCCTGGATACCACCAAGTTCGTGCAGGCCTCCATCGACGAGGTGGTGGAGACGCTGGTCATCGCCATCATCCTGGTGGTGCTGGTGACCTACCTGTTCCTGCAGAAGGTCAACGCGACGCTCATTCCGACTATCGCCATCCTCGTCTCGATCATCGGCACCTTTGTCGGCATGCTGCTACTCGGCTTTTCCATCAACCTGCTGACCCTGTTCGGCCTGGTGCTGGCGATCGGCATCGTGTGCGACGACGCCATCGTGGTGGTGGAGAACGTCGAACGCAACATGGAGGTCCTCGGCCTCGATCCCAGGGAGGCGACCTTCCGCGCCATGGACGAGGTGACCGGGCCAGTCATCGCGACCACCCTGGTGCTGATCGCCGTCTTCGTGCCGGTGGCCTTCCTCGGCGGCACCACCGGCGTGCTCTACAAGCAGTTCGCCATCACCATCGCCATCTCGGTGGCCATCTCCAGCTTCGTGGCGCTCACCCTGACCCCGGCGCTGGCGGCGTTGCTGCTCAAGCCGGCCGCCGGCGAGCCCCGGGGATTCTTCAAGTGGTTCAACGACTGGCTCGAGGGGGCCACGGGGCGCTACGCCACCGGTGTGCGCGTGACCATGAAACAGGTGGTGATCTCCCTGGGCGTGCTGGGCGCGATGCTGTTCGCCACCTATACGCTGTTCAAGGTCATCCCGGGCAGTTTCGTGCCGCCGGAGGACCAGGGGTTCGTGTTTGCGGCCGTCATTCTGCCCGACGGCGCCAGCCTGGACCGCAGCCAGGCACTGACCCAGCGCGTCGCCGATATCTTTTCCGAACACCCCTCCGTGCAGGACGCCTCGGCGCTGGCCGGCTACAGCCTCCTCGACGGGCAGTTCAAGACCAACACGGGTACCATCTTCGTCGCCCTGAAGGACTTCGGCGAGCGGCAGGATCCGAACCTCTCCGTCGAGGCCCTGTTCGCCTATGTGACGCCCCGCCTGAAAGAACTCAGGGAGGGCATCGTCATCCCCATCAACCCGCCGTCGATCCCCGGTCTGGGCACCCAGGGCGGGTTCGAATTCTGGTTGCAGAACCGGGGCCAGGGCGGCGTGGCGCAACTCGAAAAGGTCACCCGCGAACTGATGGCGGCGGCCGGGGAACGGCCCGAGGTCACGCGGCTGAACAGCACCATCAACGCCGCCTCGCGCCAGCTGCGGGCCAACGTCGACCGCGCCAAGGCTGAAACTCTTGGCGTGCCGGTGCAGGATATCTACGACGCACTGCAGACCCTGTTCGGCTCCCTCTATGTCAGCCAGTACAACAAGTATGGCCGCGTCTGGCAGGTGATCCTGCAGGCCGAGCCGGAGTTCCGTGAAAAACCCGAAGACATCCAGAACATCTTCGTCCGCCAGCGCGAGGGTGCGATGGTGCCGCTGTCCGCCATGGTGGATGCCAGGTTCATCACCGGGCCGGACCTGGTGTCCCGCTTCAACGGCTTCATGGCCGCCAAGATCACGGGCGACGCCGGCTCAGGCTACAGCTCCGGACAGTCCATCAGTACCATGGAGGCGGTATCCGGCGAGGTGCTCCCCGAGGGATTTACCTACGCCTGGTCCGGCCAGGCCTTCGAGGAGAAGCAGGCCAGCGGCACCACGGCCGTGGTATTCGCGTTCGCCCTGGTCATGGTCTTCCTCATCCTCGCGGCCCAGTACGAGCAGTGGTCGTTGCCCATGGCCGTGGTCACGGCCGTACCCTTCGGCATCTTTGGCGCGCTGGTGGCCGTGTGGCTGCGCGGCATGGAAAACGACGTCTATTTCCAGATCGGGCTGATCACGCTCATCGGCCTGTCGGCCAAGAACGCGATCCTCATCGTGGAGTTTGCCGAACTGAAGTTCAAGGAGGGCATGTCGCCCTTCGATGCGGCCCTGGAGGCGGCCCGCCTGCGCCTGCGGCCCATCCTCATGACCTCGCTGTCGTTCATCCTGGGCGCCATGCCCCTGGTGCTGGCCTCGGGCGCCGGCGCCAACGCCCGCCACTCCATCGGCACCGGCATCATCGGCGGCATGATCGGGGCCACCACCCTGGCCCTGTTCTTCGTCCCGCTGTTCTACTACCTCATCACCACCCTCACCCTGCGCCTGTCCGGCGACAAACGGCAGGTCTCGACCGGCCACCGACCCCAAGCGGACCCGGTCGTCGGGGACGAGAAAGACTGATGGCGCGGATCGGCTGCCTTGTTCTGCTCGCCATGGTGACCGGCGGCTGTACCATGGGGCCGGACTACGTGCGGCCCGAGGTGGACAGCCCCGAGCGCTGGCGGCTGGAGTACACGGGGGCGGCGGGCGTGGTCAACACCGAGTGGTGGAAGCAGTTCGAGGATCCGGTACTCGACGCCCTGATCCGGCGCGCGCTCCTGAACAACCGGGACGTACGCATCGCGGCGGGGCGCGTCGAGGAGTTCGCGGCGAGGCTCGACATCTCGCGCTCGGCGCTCTTTCCCCAGATCGGCTACGACGGCGCCGCGGGCCGCAACAGCGTCTCGCGGGAGACGGCGGCCGGGGTGCCCGCCGGGGTGGATCGCGTGAGCGACGCCTACAGCGCAACCCTAAATTTGGGTTGGGAACTCGATTTCTGGGGGCGTATCCGGCGTGCCAACGAGGCCGCCCGTGCGGACCTGCTGGCCACCGCGGAGGGGCGCAGGACCGTGATTCTCACCCTCGTGTCCGCCGTGGCGACCTCCTATATCACGCTGCGCCAACTGGACAAGCAGCTCGAGATCTCCCGCCGGACCCTCGAGAGCCGGGCCGAGTCCCTGAGGCTTTTCGAACTGCAGTTCCAGGGCGGGGTGGTGTCCGAACTGGTGCTGGCGCAGATCCGCTCGGAATATGAGCAGGCGGCGGCCGCCATCCCGGTGGTCGAGCGCAATATCGCCCTGGCCGAGAACGCCCTGTCCATCCTGCTGGGCGGCAACCCCGGCCCCATCCCCCGGGGAAAGACCATCGACCATCTGGCCCTGCCGGCGGTCCCGGCGGGCGCGCCCTCGGAACTGCTGACCCGCCGCCCGGACATTCGGACCGCGGAACAGAACCTGATTGCGGCCAACGCCCTGATCGGCGAGGCGCGCGCCCGGTACTTTCCGTCCATCTCGCTGACCGGGCTGTTCGGCTACGCCAGCGACGACCTGTCGCGACTGGCGACGGGTTCGGCCAACGTGTGGGCGATCGGGGCGCAGGCCATCGGACCGATCTTTACGGGGGGAAGGATCTCTGGCCAGGTGCGCGCCAGTGAGGCCGTGCAGCGCCAGACCCTGGAGGCCTATCTGCAGACCGCGCAGACCGCCTTCCGCGAGGTGGACGACGCGTTGATCAGCAACCAGAAGGCGCGTGAGGAACTGGTCGTCCGGGGCCGGCGGGTGGATGCGCTGAAGGACTACGCGCACTACGCGAAATTGCGCTTCGATAACGGTTATGCCAGCTACATCGAGGTGCTGGATGCCGAGCGTAACCTGTTCGCGGCGGAACTCGACTACGCGCGCGTACAGGGTGAGGTCTATGGCTCCCTGACCGGCATCTACAAGGCCATGGGCGGCGGCTGGGTCCTGGAGGCGGAAAACGTCGCCAACGAGATCGACTTTGCCACCGACGAAGACGCACGCCCGAAATTCCGTTTTCCCGAGCCGACCGCCCCGGCCACGGTGGGACAAACCACCGTCCCGCCTCCCTAGCGCCCAAAGATTCCGGAATAGAAGGGGTCAAATCTAGCAATATATAGTTATTGTGTTAGAATCGGCCGTATGGCTCGCCCTCTGAGAATAGAATTCGATGGCGCCTGGTATCACGTCATGAACCGTGGCCAGGGACGTCGCGTAGTATTCAGGACAGATGCACAGCGTGAGTATTTTCTCTCCCTGCTCGCCGACACGACAGAGAGACACAACGCCGAGTGGCATGCCTACTGCCTGATGAGCAACCACTACCATCTGCTTCTGCGTACGCCGGAAGGCAATCTCGGTCGCATCATGAAGCATGTGAACGGCCTGTATACCCAGTTCTACAATCGAGTCCAGGGTAGCGAAGGGCCGCTTTTTCGGGGTCGCTACAAGGCCATACTGGTCGATGCTGACGCCTATTGGCTCGACCTTTCTCGCTATATCCATCGATATCCGCTGGAGGCAGGAGTGGTGACACAATTGCCCGAATACCGGTGGTCGAGCTTCCCGGGATATGTTGGCAAGGAACGCGTCCCGCAATGGTTGACGACGACCTTTATCCTTGATGCCATCGGGAAGCGCAATCAGCGGGCGCGGTACGCAGCCTTCGTTGAGGAGCGACCCGACGCGGCGCTCAGGACCTTTTACAGCATGCCAAGAATCAGTCCGATCCTGGGTGGGGAGCAGTTCCGCGATCAGGTGCTCCGTGGCCTGGCGCGCGACATCGATCGTCCTCAGCTGCGCGAGGCGCGTTGCGTGCCGTCGCTGGATCGGATCGTGACTGCCACGGCCCACCAGTTCGGTATCGAGGAAGCAGAAATCTGGCGCAAGACTCGGGGGCGTGGAAGCCGGGGGCCAGCACGGGGTGTGGCGATGTATGTCAGTCAGCGTGCAGGGGACATGACGCTGTCCGAAATCGCCCGGAGTTTCGGTCTTGCCAGCTATGCCAGCGCCGGGTCATCTATCCGGTCCGTAAGACAGGCACTGAAAAAGGACAAGGCCCTGGCAAAACATGTTGATTGTATTTTGCTGGATTTGACCCCCTGACCGCTCGGTCGTGCACCCAGGTTTCGGGGTGTCCGGCGCTGACGGTACAAACTCCCGTTGCCCCTGTTGTAGACTTCCGCATTCAACCCTTTCTCGACGTTTAACGATTCGGGTGTCTTCCCGTCTCTATCCAGGAGTCACCGATGAGCGAACACGGAGATCATCATCGCCTCAGCATGATGGAGCGTTTTCTGCACTCATCGGTCGCAGGCAGCTCGGTCCTGGTCGTGTGTACCGTCATCGCCCTGGTCTGGGCCAATTCGCCCTGGGCGCCGGTCTACGAGACCCTGACGCATGCGAAGATCGGCGTTAGCTGGAACGACGCGACGTACAGCCACAGTCTTGGCCACTGGATCAAGGACGGGCTCATGGCGATCTTTTTCTTCGTCGTCGGCCTGGAGATCAAGCGCGAGCTGGTGGTGGGGGAGCTGTCCTCGTTCGGGCGTGCGATCCTCCCCGTGAGCGCGGCCCTGGGTGGGGCGATCGTTCCCGCCCTGATCTATGCGTGGTTCAACATCGGCGGCGCGGGCGTGGCGGGCTGGGGCATCCCGATGGCCACGGACATCGCCTTCGCGCTGGGCGTGCTGTCGTTGTTCGGCAAACGGGTCCCCCTCGGTGTCAAGGTGTTTCTGGCCGCGCTGGCCATCGCGGATGACATGCTGGCCGTGCTCGTCATCGCCCTCTTTTACACCGCCAACCTGGACTTCGTCGCCATCGTATTCGCCGGATTCTTCCTCTCGCTGATCTTTTTTGCCTCCCGGGCGGGAGTCCGCATGGTCCTCGTCTACGTGGTTCTGGCCGTTGCCGTCTGGGTGAGCCTTGAGGCGTCCGGCATACACGCCACCGTGGCAGGTGTTCTGATCGCATTGCTGGTACCCGTCAAGGGGATGATCGAACCGATCGAGTTCTTCGAAAGGGCACGGTTCAGTCTGCGTGTTCTGGAGCAACTTCAACCGACCAGGGAAAGCCTCAACGCGGACGAGAGGCAGCGCAGGGCCGTCGGCGAGATTTTCGTGGCGGCCGAGGATATGATCCCGCCGGGCATCGCGCTGGAGAAGACGCTCCATCCCTTTGTCGCCTTCATCATCCTGCCTCTTTTCGCGTTGTCGGCCGCGGGGGTTGCATTCGACGCGGAGACGCTGGGTGATTTTCCGGGTTCCGTCGGTATGGGCATCATGCTGGGCCTTATCGTGGGTAAGCAGGCCGGTATCATGCTGGCATGCTGGCTGGCCTTTAAGACCGGTCTGGCGGAGTGGCCCGAGGGTGCGAACTGGGGCCAGATATGGGGCGTCAGCGCGCTCGCGGGTATCGGCTTTACCATGTCGATCTTCATAGACGAACTGGCGTTCGTCGATGAAGCGATGATCGACGAGGCCAAGATCGCGATTATCCTGGCCTCCGTGGCGTCGGCAATTTTCGGCGCCTTTCTGCTGAACCGCGCGCTGCCGCGTACCGACGGGTCCGATGCGTAATCGAATCGCTCGACGCACCCGGTTCGTGCGCGGGCTCGAGCTCAGGTTCCACTATAATTGAGACAGGTAACGTTTCTGCCCGGCGAGGTCGATGTGATGAATACAGTCAATCGTTCGATAGCAGTGGGTGTGGTGGCGCTGGTGTGCGTGTTTCCCGGATGGCAGGAACCGGCACGGGCCGCGAGCGACAAGACGGAGAAGACACTGGCCGGTGGCGCGGTCGGCGCTGCCGGGGGGGCGCTGCTCGGCGCCATAGCCGGAAACGCGGCGGTCGGCGCGGCGGTCGGCGGTGGTGTGGGCCTTCTGGTGGGACACATGAAGGGCAAGGAGGCGGAAGAAAAGAAGCAGCAGGGAAAGTAGACGGGCGTTTCATGATCCGGTCGCGCTTCGAGGCACTGTCGGGAAACCGTATCGCACTCCGGGAACAGGAGAAGTCGTGATGAGAGCAAGTATCAGATTGGCTGTACTGGGCATATGCGCCATTGTGCTGGCGGGGGGCGGCGCGACACAGGTCGCCGCAGATGCAGCCGCAACGGGTGAAGAAAAAGCGGAACTGGACGAAGCGAAGCTGCTGCGGGGCGAACTCTGGAAGCGTCTGGGGAAGGACGACAAGCTGGCCTACCTGTGGGGGATGTTCACCGTCGTGGAAGTTGAACGTCAGCTCATGGCGGCGGAGCCTTCGCTGCAGGTCATGAATTTCAGCGCCAAGGCCGCCGAGGCGGAGCAGGGCAAGACCTTCGATGAACTGATGCAGGTCGTCGACGCCTTTTATCGGGACAACCCGGACAAGGAAGGCCAGTCGGTCGTTCGGGTGCTGTGGGACGTCACTATCGTTCCGAATATCTCCAGCGGGATCGCCGGCGAACCGCTGGAATAGGCGCACGAAAGCCGCTCCCGTAACGGGTGATAGAGGTCCGACCCTGCGCCGGGAGTCCTTCGGGTTCCGTATGAATACAAGGTAGATGCTACCCAACCGGTTGCGGAGCGGCTCGTAACCGTCAACCGGTGAATTGACGAAATAGTCCACTAAGGAAAGGTCATGAATACACTTGGAAAATTCGTTGTTTTGATCGTTGCGATGTTTGTTCAGAGCGCCGCGACGGCATCGGATACCGCCAAGGAGAAACGCTGGGCGGACCAGATCGTCGATGCACTGATGGACGGCGAGGCTGAGTATCTGAAGGCCGGCGACCAGGAGTTCCTCGCGATCTATACCGAGTCGGCGGATTCACCGCCCAGGGGCGGTGTCATCCTGATGCACGGTATCGGTGTGCATCCCGACTGGCCGCAGATCGTCAGCCCGCTCCGGACGGGTCTGCCGGAACGGGGATGGGCCACCTTGTCACTGCAGATGCCCATTCTGCCGAACGAGGCCACCACCCCGGACTATGTGCCCCTGATGGGCGAGGTCGTGCCGAGAATCGACGCGGGAATCGCCTTTCTTGAAGGACAGGGCATCGACGAAATCGTCCTGGTCGGCCACAGTCTGGGCAGCGCGATGGCGCAGAAATACGTCGAAGAGAAACCGGGCTCGGTCAAGGGGCTCGTGATCATCGGTACGGAGGTCAATTCAAGCCTCGATCCGGCCGTTGCGCTCACGTCGATCAAGGTGCCTGTGCTCGATCTTCTCGGCAGTGAGGACGACCCGGAGGCTCTGGCGACCGCGCCGAAGCGTGCGGCGTCTATGAAAGGCAAGGCTTACACCCAACGCACGGTCGATGGCGCCAATCACTTCTTCGACGGCAAGGAAGCGGAGCTGATCGAGATCGTCGACGACTGGAGTACGTCCCTGAAGTGATCCGACGGGTCCAGTCTCCCGGCGGGACCGGAATTCGGAACAATGGTGGTGGTCCGGGTGATGTATAGGGTTTGCCCGGACCGGTGGTGCGAGAGCTTCGGAACATTTTTTGCCACGGGTCCTTGCGGCGTGGCGGGAGGATGGCATCATGGCGCAATACAGCGAGACCTTTCAGGGTTGCCTGATCGAGATCGACGACGACAACACATTGCATATCGACGGCAAACGCATCGATCCGGTGTATGACAACGGTCGCGGCAAGTGGTCGTCGCGCTATCTGCCGTATACGGAGTACGATTCCCTGATCGATCTCGGGCAGGCAATCGTACGCGACACCGAGGAGTTCACCGGCGACAGTCAGTAGCGGGGGGCCGTAACCATGGCGATCAGAAAAGACGCGAATTCCTTGACCTCCGCCGAACGGACGGAGTTGGTGGATGCCATCAAGGTGTTGAAGGCCGAGGGGGTCTACGACCAGTTCGTACTGCGTCACGCCAATACCCCGATGGGCGATATCCACCGGTGCCCGGCATTCCTGCCGTGGCACCGGCGGTTCATCTGGGACCTGGAGCGGGAACTGCAGCGCGTGTCCGGCAACACCGACCTGGGTCTGCCGTACTGGAACTGGCCTGTCGGCGGCGCCGATGCCTCCATGTGGGAGAACGACCTGCTGGGAGGCGACGGGGACCCGATCACCGGTGTCGTGCTATCCGGTCCGTTCCGGGAAGGGGAGTGGACCATCGTCAATTCCAGCGGCAGTGCTGCCGGCTCCCTCACACGGGCTTTTGGCACCAACGGATTTGCGACCCTTTCCACGCAGGCGGACATCGAACAGGTGCTCGCGGTCACCCCCTACGACAGCCCGCCCTGGCTGGCGGGCAGCGCACCCAGCTTCAGGGACCAGGTGGAAGGGTGGACCGGTCCCAATCTGCACAATCGTGGACACGTCTGGGTTGGCGGGTCGATGCTGCCCATGACCTCACCCAACGATCCGGTGTTTTTCATGCATCACTGCATGGTGGACAAGGTCTGGCACGAGTGGCAGCTCAGATTCCCCGGTCAGGGATACCTGCCGGAGAGCGGTGCAACATTCGGGCAGAACCTGACCGATCCCATGGCCGGAACACCGGCCGGTCCCGTCGGATCACGGCCCATCGACGTGCTGGACAGCGCGGGTCTGGGGATCGAGTACGACCGGTTGATGCCCGGCACGCCGGGACCCGTCGATCCCGGCGACGACGAGATCGAGCTGGCCGTCGGCGCACCACCCACCGAGTCCGCCATCGGTATGCCGGGCGAGATCGATGTCTACCGTTTCGAGGTCGCCTCCTTCGGTTCCTATACCCTGCAGACCTTCGGGGATTCCGACACTTTCATGACATTGTTCGGCCCGGACGATCCGACCGCCGAGGTCACTGCCAACGACGACGCGGGTGAGCGACTCAACGCGCGTATCGTACGCACGCTGTCGGCGGGGACCTATCACGCGCGCGTTCGTCTCTATGATCCGTCGCGCACCGGCGCGTACCGCATCCAGGTGGTGCGCAATTCGACCGACGGGGGCGATGCGGGGCCGGTCATCCCCGAACTCGTGATCGACGCAGCGGCGACCGACGGCGTCATCGCGGTCAATCGGGAGAGTGATCTCTTTCGTTTCGTCGTCAGCGTCCCGGGAAACTACACGGTGGAGACCGAGGGAGCGACCGATATGTTCCTGACCCTGTTCGGGCCTGGCAGCCAGACGGACCGGATCGCCAGCGACGATGACAGCGGGGTCGGTCTTAACTCGCGAATCCGGATGTTTCTGCAGGCCGGGGAGTATTTCGCCCGTGTGCGCCATTTCTCCTCTTTCGGCACCGGCGCATATCGCATCCGTGTGGCGGCGGGGTAGCCGCCGGCGACGGTCGGCACCTTCACAGGATCGTGCCCGGCGACCGGTCCGGGCACGAGGCTGCGTTGACGGGCAATTGCCCTATTCCAGCTCGGCGTTTCCGAACTCGCTGTCCGCCCTCCAGATCCGGTAGCGCACCTCGAAGCCTTCGGGGACGTAGACCACCACGGGCAACTTGCTGTTGTACCGCTGCAGGAAACCCTCGCCCCGGACGCTGACGAAGGCTTCCGATTTGTCCTCGCCCGGCGGGCAGGCCATCAGCGTGGTAGCCGGGCCGCCCACCTTCTCCAGGACGTAGTACGGGTACCCCCAGCCCTTTGCCACCCGCTTTTCGAGGTTACCGCCAAACGTCGCCCGGTTGCAGTCGACCAGGATGGTTCTGCCGACTACGATCCCGATCTTGCTGTCGGCCTCGGTCTCCACGGCCGGGACGCGAAATACCATACGGGTCTGCCCCGGCGCGGCCGCCGGGTATGGCTTCATGTCATAGAGCGCATCGCCCGCTGAAACACTGACGGTCAGCAACGCACCCAGCAATGCAATCTTCATGATGGATCTCAAGGTTTGGTTCCTCGTGTTCTAACCCCGGCATCGGTGGCCGGGTCGCGCGATGTGATCGTGGCGAGGCGTAATGGCGTCACCATACAACGGGACGATAGCAGAACCGGAAGTGGGGGGAGCGGGAATGCCCGTATCGTGGCCGGGCGGCGCACCGGGGGTTAAGGCGATTGCCGGGTAACTCTCTCTTGAATAACATAAACCTAACTTGTTGATAATAGGGGGCTCTGGGCGTTCTCATCTTCCTTGTTTAGTACAAGATCGAATCCCAGGGAGGCGGCTCTCTTTTTCAGATTTTTGGTGACGCGTT
>JAYENI010000084.1:0-13062 GCA_034722015.1 Pseudomonadota bacterium | reverse complement strand
TGTCAAATGACATACCATCCTGCTTGTCTTTTCATCCGTCCTCTGTGTTGCGACAACCGTTCCATAGTTCGACTATGCGCCTGTTGTCGCGCCTTGATGACGACCGGAAATCCTGCGCAATCTGGCATGTCATTTTCCGGCAATCGCCTAACCGGTCGACTGGCGATTTCGTTACTGAATCCAGCCCCAGGCCTCATCCAGTTCATCTCCGTCGAAGACACGTATCTCGCCCTTGAAAAAGGGCTTGAACAGGTTCACGGACCATCCGACCCAATCCGGTCCACCCACCAGTGCAACCTTTTCGAACGCCCTGGCGTTCTTCAGCCCGAATTTTGCGTCGTCCAGCGCAGCGGCCGGTTCCCACCCCGTAAAGCTGTCGTCCATATAGACCAGGGCGCGTACACCGCCGTGCTCGTCGATCACCTTCTGCATCGCCGGGATAAAGGTTCCCGTGTAGTCCTCGTCGGTCAGTTTTTCGCTGGCCTGTACGCCAAGGACATTGCCTTCGCTGCGGGGCATCACTCGAATCATTTCTTCCTCCTCAATGATCAAGGTATCTGAATTTCGACCGGGACACCGCGACCCCGTTCATCTCCTGAGGATAGCGGATGATGGCAATCGCAGTCCCCGGGGGATCTTGTTCTGTCGAAGAACACGATTCCTGGTGTGCAAGGCTCGGTGACAAGGAAGGCACAGAACTGACCAAGACAGGAAGGGAACAGGGTTCCGCTTTAGCACAATGAATTCATCAATAACAGATTGTTTTTAACAGATAAACCGATGTCGCAGGGCGCGCCGGAGAGAGGCGCCCTTTTCCGCTTTTAACCGACGTTCATTTTACCCGTTGAACTTCGCCGGGCCCGCACTACCCGGTCACGTAGCTTCCTTTTGCTATCTTCCTATTCGGCTTATCTCGCTGTCCGACAAGGCGGCCGGGCCATACGGCCAGCGATCGTCTTCGTTTTCCTCAACCATGGAGTATTTTTTCAGAACCTGTTCACTGACGCCGACAAACTCCGCGAACAGGGCCGAAGCCGATTCCTTCGCCGTCCCCTGCTGATTGCCGGTCATCTCCAGACACAGGCTGAAGTATTCCAGCGCCTCGTCGCGATTCCCGCCTCGGCGGCTCTTTTCTCCCGCGTCGCAAAAACGTTTCCAGCGGTATTCCTTCAACTCATCGATCACCGAGGACGAGATTTGCCCGGTGATCTTCCTCTGGATCTTTTCGCGTTCCTCGAACATGTCCGGTAGTGCCCCTGCGACGTTTGATGCGCCGCTGACATCCGTGGGCTGAACGCCCTCACGTATCATCCCGTTGCTATTGACGGTTTCCTTGACAACCTCCCACTTGCTGGCAACGCTACTGCGACGATCGATGAAGCGGTAACTGACCCTGACGTCACCGGAAATCCTGACGTTGTATTCGTTGTAGAAGTAACTCTATATCACCTCCTCATCCACGTACCGGGGTGTGGAATAGGCCTCGTTCCTGGCGGAACTCAGGGAAACCTCGCTCAGCCCTGCACTCAATCCGCTCAGGGCTGCGGCCCAGTCGCTGGTGTCACCCTGTCTTGCCTGCGACTGCATCTGCTGTTGCTGTCGCTGGTTCTGGTTATACTGTTGTTGCGCCTGTTCATAGTTTCTCTGCGCGTCATACCAGCCTGGATTTTCTACCTGACGGGTACCCGCCACGTAGCGCGAGGCAACGCGTCTGGGGTTCTGTCTTCCGGATTCCCGGATACTGTTTCTCAATACCTTGCCGAATATGATGAGTTCCGCCGTTTCCAGATCAATGCCCTGCCCGCTTTTCGAGCTGTCTTGATCGCCTTCAGGCCGGCTTGCGCCTGGGGATTTTCCGGCACCGCCTGCAGGGTGCGGTCGAACCATGACTTCGCTTCTCCCCAGTGGTCCCCGTCAAGCGCCTCGTAGCCCATCCCGTTGTACTTGCCTGCCAGAGAATCCGCCACGGTCCGGTATGCCGAGGCCACACCTTCCATGTACTCCCTGTACGGAAGCAGTGGCGTAAAGGATTTCCACGCGTCCTCCGGGTTGGCGGAGGCCTGTCCACTGATTTGCCGGGCCTCCGCCAGGATCGTTTCCCGCTCCAGATTGGCCTCCTGCAACAACTGGCTCGCGCGGGCGTTGCCCGGATCAAGGCTACCCGCATCCGCGAGCAGGGAAATCCGCCCGGGCAGGTCGTATCGCGGCAGGTTTTCGGCCGAACGCACTTTCTCTTCCGCAAGCCCCGTTTTCGCGTCCGTCAGGGCGCTCAGCATTTTGTCGTTGCCGGGGCTCTCCGCCGCCGCCTGCTGCAACAGTTCCACCGCGCTGGCATAGTCCTTCTCCTGGTATTTTCTGATCCCGGCATCATAGGTCTTTGGCAAGGTGCAGGATGCGAGCGCCAGAACGACAAAAATCACAGGTATGAACAGTCTCTTGGTCATGGATATTTCTCTCTCTGAAAACTCTGATCATGCACATCTACATTCCAAATCGGGCATGTCTGCCCCGTTAGGCGATTGTCGGAAAATGGCATACCGGATCGCGCCGGATTTTCGTTCGTCATCAAGGCGCGACAACAGGCGCATCGTCGAACGATGTCACAGTTGTCGCAACACGGAGGACGGACGATCGGTATCCATGGAACGGTCACGGCGGTTGCTCCCGGTCGGTCCCGGGTTCCGCGGATACGCTCGGGGGAAAACCGGCCACATCAGCACAAATCGTCATTGCACAGGTTCGCCAGGCGCCTCAGAATCGCCAGCTTTCGAGATCGCTTTCCCACCCTGCTCGTTGCGATCCAACCATCCCAAACCGGCTCCGGGGGAGCGAGACCATGGCGGGAGACGACATCATCATCAAGGGGGCGCGGCAGAACAATCTCCGTGGCCTCGACCTCGCGATTCCCCTGAGGCAGTTCGTGGTGATCACGGGTGTGAGCGGTTGCGGCAAGTCGTCACTGGCCTTCGATACCCTCTATGCCGAGGGACAGCGGCGCTACATGGAGACCTTTTCCCCCTACGCCCGCCAGTTTCTCGACCGCATGGACAAGCCGCGCGCCGACCGTATCGAGGGCATCCCGCCGGCCATCGCGATCGACCAGACCAACCCGGTGCGCACCTCCCGATCGACCGTCGGGACCATGACCGAACTGAGCGACCACCTCAAGCTCCTGTTCGCGCGGGCCGCGCGCCTCTATTGTCCGGGCTGCGGACGCGCGGTGAGGCGCGACGACCCGGAGTCCGTGGCCGGGGAGCTGCTGCGGGCCGGCGGGCGGGGAGACGGCGCGTCGGCATGGGTCGCGTTTCCGGTTGTCGTCCCGGATGGTTACCCCGAGTCCGAGGTCATGGATGCGCTGCAGCATCAGGGATACACCCGCATCATCGGCCGCGACGCCGACACCCTGGA
This sequence comes from Pseudomonadota bacterium, assembly GCA_034722015.1. Taxonomy (GTDB): domain Bacteria; phylum Pseudomonadota; class Gammaproteobacteria; order JAJDOJ01; family JAJDOJ01; genus JAJDOJ01. The sequence goes on along the minus strand of JAYENI010000084.1, from coordinate 9,654 downwards.
GGTCTTGCAGGGTCGTGTCCGGATCGACCCGGCCCGGCGCGAGCGACTCGTCGAGGCGCTGGAGGCGGCCTTCCGCCTCGGGCGCGGTCGCGTCTCCGTCCATCTCCTGAAAGACGGCTCCCCGCACGGGACGCCACGGCGATTCTCCGCCGACCTGCACTGTGCCGATTGCGACCGGCACTTCCGGGACCCGACGCCGCCCCTGTTCTCCTTCAATTCGCCCGCCGGTGCCTGCCCGAACTGCCGGGGTTTCGGGCGCGTCATCGGTATCGACGAGGATCTCGTGATCCCGGACGGTTCTCTCGCCCTGGCGCGAGGCGCGGTGAAACCCTGGCGCAGTGATGCCTACCGCGAGTGTCAGGTCGACATGGAGCGATTCGCCCGTGAGCGCGGCGTGCCGCTGGACGTCCCCTGGGACGCGCTCGAACCGCGCTGGCGGCGCTGGGTGATCGAGGGCGAAGGGGAATGGGACGAGGGCGTCTGGTACGGCACGCGCCGGTTCTTCGACTGGCTGGAGGGCCGCAGCTACCGCATGCACGTCCGCGTGCTGCTGTCGAAGTATCGCAGCTACGACACCTGTCCCGATTGCCGGGGGGCGCGTCTCGTCCCCGAGGCCCTCAACTGGCGAATCGGTGACCGTGGTGACGGACGCGCGTCTGAATTCCCATCCGACGAGAAGTTTCGTCCCACCGCGTTCACCATGCCGGCTGCGGCGTTTGCTGGTCTGCCGGGACTGACCCTGCATGATGTCGGGCGCCTGCCGATCGAGAAAAGCCGCGTGTTCTTCGATCGTTTTTCGGCACCGGCAGACACCAGCCAAGCCGTCTCCCAACTGCTGGACGAGATCAGGACCCGTCTGCGCTACCTGGTGGACGTGGGTCTCGGCTATCTCACCCTGGATCGCCAGTCCCGCACCCTGAGCGGCGGCGAGGCGCAGCGCATCAACATGACGACCGCCCTCGGAACCTCCCTGGTGAACACCTTGTTCGTCCTCGACGAGCCGAGCATCGGGCTGCACCCCCGGGATATCAACCGCATGCTGCGCGTCATCGTCCGCCTGCGCGACGCCGGCAACTCGGTTGTCGTGGTCGAGCACGACCCGCAGGTGATTCGCGCCGCCGACCTCATCCTGGACCTCGGGCCGGGCCCGGGCGAACGCGGCGGGCGGGTCGTCTTCGAGGGAACCCCGCGGGCACTGGCGAGGGACCCCGACTCGATCACCGCGGCCTACCTCTCGGGACGCAAGCGCGTCGGCGAGGGATTCCCGCCGCCGGACGACAACAGCGCGACCGGGTTCCTGGAAATCCGCGGCGCCACGGAACACAATCTCAAGGGGATCGACCTGCGACTGCCGCTGGGGACGCTCGTCTGCCTCACCGGGTTGAGCGGCTCGGGCAAGTCGACCCTGATGCGTGATGTCTGCTATCGCGCCCTGCGGCGTCTCAAGGGCGAGCCGACCGATCCGCCGGGCGAGCACGATTCACTTTCGGGACACGAGCGGATCGACGAGGTGGTACTGGTCGACCAGGCGCCGATCGGCAAGACCACGCGCTCCAACCCCGCCAGCTACGTGGGCGCCCTCGGCGCCATCCGCAAACTGTTCGCCGATCAGCCGCTCTCGGTCGAACGCGGTTACACCGCGGGCGTCTTCAGCTTCAACTCCGGCGACGGCCGTTGCCCGGACTGCGGCGGCAACGGATTCGAACACGTCGAGATGCAGTTCCTGAGCGACGTGTACCTGCGCTGCCAGACCTGCAACGGCAAGCGGTTTCGTCCCGCCGTCCTCGAAGTGACGCTGCCGGGACCGGGGTACGCCTGCGGGGTTTCGTTCGACGCCCTACTGGACATGACCGTATCGGAGGCACTGGCATTTTTTACAGATCACCCGGCCGTCTCGCGCATGCTCGCGCCGCTGCAGGCCGTGGGGCTGGACTACCTGAAACTGGGCCAGCCGGTGCCAACTCTGAGCGGCGGCGAGGCGCAGCGGCTGAAACTCGCGGGACACCTGGCGAAGACGCGCACCGGCCGGCAATCCGGGAAGGGAAAGCTCTTTCTGTTCGACGAACCGACGACAGGCCTGCATTTCGCGGACATCGACAAGCTCCTGCGCGCCTTTCGTTCGCTGACCGACGCGGGGCACTCGCTGGTGGTGATCGAACACAACCTGGACGTGATCCGGCGCGCCGGATGGATTGTCGACCTCGGCCCCGAGGGTGGTGAGGCGGGTGGTGAGATCGTCTGCCAGGGACCGCCGGAGGCGATCGCGGAATGTCTCGACAGCCATACCGGCGCGGCGCTGAGGCAGCCCGGCTTTACGGACATCGATGCATACCCGTCCACCGACGCGGTCATCGGACCCGAACCGCGACGCGAGTCCGAAGTCGACAGCCGCGACGGGATTCGCATCCACCACGCACGCGAACACAATCTGAAAAACATCGATGTGGTCATTCCCGGAAACGAACTGACCGTGATCACCGGACTCTCGGGTTCGGGGAAAAGCACACTCGCCTTCGACATCGTGTTCGCCGAGGGACAACGCCGCTACCTGGAATCCCTCAATGCCTACGCCCGCCAGTTCGTCCAGCCCTCATCGCGCCCGGACGTGGATGCCGTGCACGGCATACCGCCCACCGTGGCCATCGAGCAGCGCACCAGCCGCAGCGGGCATCGCAGCACCGTGGCGACGATGACGGAGATCTATCACTTCCTGAGGCTGATCTGGGTGCGTCTCGGGTTACAGCACTGCCCGGATTGCGATATCCCCATCGAGCCGCGCCCACCCGCGTCGATCCACGCAGATCTGGCCGACCGCATGCGCGGAAAGAAAATCTCGATGTTCGCCCCGCTGGTGCGTTCGCGCAAAGGACTCTACCGGGACCTCGCCCGCCGCTGGGGCCGCAAGGGCTACGCCCACCTGCGTGTCGACGGAGAAATGTTACCCACCGACGACTGGCCGACGCTTGATCGCTACCGGGATCACACCGTCGACCTCCCCGTCGGCGATATCAAGGTGACGTCGCGTAACGAGTCCAGACTGCGTGAACTGCTGGACGATGTCCTGGAGATCGGTAAGGGCACCGTCAAGGTAATCGACGCCGCGGGCGCGGAACACGGCTACTCAACCCGGCGTGCATGCCCGGGTTGCGGGCGGGGTTTCGAGGAACCGGACCCTCGTCTGTTCTCATACAACTCCAGCCACGGCTGGTGTCCGGTGTGCTCCGGCACGGGACAACGCCTGGATGGGCCGCCCGACGCGGACGACGGGGCCGAGCTGAAAGTCCGCGGCGCCGCATCGGAAACAGGCATCCCCTGCCCGTCCTGTCAGGGCCGGCGGCTCAACCCGGAAGCGCTCGCGGTGCGCTTCGAGGGGCTTTCCATCGCCGCGCTCAACGCGAGGACGGTAACCGGCGTCGAGGACTGGCTCCGGACACTGAAACCATCGGGCCGCGCGCGCAGCATCCTGCGCGACATCCTGCCCGAACTGCGTTCCCGCCTGAAATTCCTTCGCCGGGTCGGCCTGCCCTACCTCGCCCTCGACCGTCCGGCGCCGACGCTGAGCGGCGGAGAGACGCAGCGCATCCGCCTGGCGGCGCAACTGGGATCGAACCTGCGCGGCGTGTGTTACGTGCTGGACGAGCCGACGATCGGTCTGCACCCGCGCGACAATGGCCGCCTGCTCGACTCACTGGAGACGCTGAAGGAAAAAGGCAACACCGTTGTTATCGTGGAACACGACGAGGACACCATCCGGCGCGCCGGCCACATCATCGACATCGGACCCGGGGCCGGAGCGGGCGGTGGACGCATCGTCGCGGAGGGAGACCTGACGTCGATCCTGGAACACCCCGATTCCCTCACCGGCCGCTACCTCTGCGCAAGCACCGCCACGAAGCCGCCTGCGAGCCGGCGTGAACCCGCCGCTCCCGGCGAACGCGACGGGGAATCCATCCGAGTGCTCGGCGCCCGGCTGCACAATCTCGCGGACCTGGACATCGAGATTCCCTTTCGCAGACTTGTGTGTGTCACCGGCGTCAGCGGCAGCGGCAAGAGCACCCTGGTTCGCCGGGTGCTCTACGAGAACCTGTACCGTCTGTTGTCCGCCCGCGGAAAGCGGCGACGTGCGCCATGTCTTGTCGGCTGCAGCGAATTCACCGGGTTCGAACAATTCGATCGCGTGATCGAGGTCGACCAGGCCCCGATCGGCAAGACCCCGCGCTCCTGCCCCGCGACCTATGTCGGTCTGTGGAACAACGTACGGCGACTGTATTCAGAGACGCAGGAGGCACGGCTGCGTGGCTACGGTCCCGGGCGGTTCTCGTTCAACGTCAAGGGCGGGCGTTGCGATACCTGCGAGGGCCAGGGCATCCGCCGGATCGGGATGAGTTTCCTGCCTGACGTGCGCGTCCTCTGCGAGGCGTGCGGCGGCGCGCGCTTCAATGCGGAGACGCTGGCCGTCCGCTACCGCGAAAGGTCCATCGGCGATGTGCTCGCCATGAGCGTCGACGAGGCGGTCGAATTCTTCCACGCGCACCCCGCCATCCGTCGACCATTGGAGCTGATGCGCGAGGTCGGACTCGGCTACCTCACGCTGGGCCAGCAGAGCCCGACCCTGAGCGGCGGCGAGGCGCAGCGCATCAAGCTGGTCGCGGAACTGTCGCGCCGCGCCCCGGCGCGGTCGACCAGGGCCGGGACCCGCCACGGCCGAACCCTCTACGTCCTGGACGAACCCACCATCGGCCTGCACATGGCGGACGTGGAAAAGCTGGTCGCGGTCCTGCACCGCCTCGTCGACGCCGGTCACACCGTCGTCGTCATCGAACACAACCTCGACGTCATCGCCGCCGCCGACTGGATCATCGACCTCGGTCCCGAGGGCGGCGACGCAGGCGGACGGCTCGTCGTCGAGGGAACACCAGAAGATGTCGTCAGGTCGAGGCGCGGGTCGCATACGGCGCACCACCTCCGACGTCACTTAAAGTAATACTTTATAAAGCACCCGTAACCCTATCTATAAAATAACTCCTCCCCATGGCAGGGGGAGGCTGGGAGGGGGTCGAGACCATCACACTGCACCGAAAAACCCGATCGAAAGCTGCTCTCAACCCTTACGTCCACCCCCATCCCGACCTTCCCCTCATTGGCCATCCTGCCACTTTGAGGGGTTCCAGGTTGCATCTTGCCAGCATAACAAGAACGCATCATGATGCGTTTTATGCGAACGACCGTCACGCTCGATCCTGAAGCCGAACGCCTGCTCAAGGAGGCCATGCGTCGCCGTGGACAATCCTTCAAGGAGGTGCTCAATCAGGCCGTGATCCGGGATCTCGCAGACCTCGTGACCGGCGGCGATGAGGCGCCCTTCGAGATTGAGAGCTCGCCGATGCGCTTACTGGCCGGCTACGATCCAGCTCACCTCAACCGGCTGGACGACGACCTGGAGGCCCGGGCCTTCGTAGACCTCACGGTTCGGCTCGAGGAGCAGTCGGCGGACAAACGGTGATCATCCCGGACGCCAACCTGCTTCTCTAGGCGTACGACTCCGAAAGCACGTTCTTCGCTCCCGCGCGAAGCTGGTGGACCCATTGTCTGAACGGCACCCGACCCGTAGGCCTCTGCCACGCGGTCATCTTCGCGTTCATCCGGATCAGCACCCATTCTCGCGTATATGTCAATCCCATCACCCTCGACGCGGCCACGCGACATGTGGAAACCTGGTACACGAGGCGGGTCACTCGTACCCTGCTTCCGGACGAGGGACACCACACCGCTGTTTTCGACCTGCTAAAGGCGGCGGGGTCGGCCGGCGCCAACCTGGTGACCAATGTCGAAATCGCGACCATCGCACTCGCACATCGCGGCGAGGTTCATACGGCCGACCAGGATTTCCGGCGTTTTCCCGGACTCAAATGTCGCTTTCCCTTACAGGCCTGAGTGAGCAAGGTGCGAACAACCACCGAGGGCCGGGTGTCTACCCCTCGTGGAGCAGCGCCATTGCCTTGATCCAGCAGGGTGATCGGGAGGATGTTGAGACCGACAACCGGCACGACTACCTGGCGGTTGACGCCTTGCCCATCGGGACAATGGACAGAAATGCATATAGAATAGTCATATTTATATGCATGTTTTGATGCTTACAGGAGTCAGCCATGAGAACCACGCTCAATGTCGACGACGATCTCCTCGAAGAGGCCATCCGCCTGACGGGTGTGCACGAGAAAACCGCGTTGTTGCGTGAAGGCCTGATCGCACTGATCCAGAGGGAAAGCGCCCGGCGTCTGGCGACACTTGGCGGTAGCGAGCCTGATGTGGAAGATATTCCACGGCGCCGCCCCGGCAAGCCGTGATTCTGGTCGATACCTCCGTCTGGATCGATCACCTGCGCCGTGGCGACAAGATGCTTGCCCGACTGCTCGAACACAATCGGGTCGGCATGCACGCCATGGTGTTGGGCGAACTGGCTTGCGGTAACCTGCGAAATCGCCCCCAGCTGATCAAGCTCTGGGATGACCTGGAATTTCTGCCGGAGGCCAGCCACCACGAAGCGATGTATTTTCTCGAGAAGCACCGCCTGATGGGAAAGGGCATCGGGTACATCGACGTACACCTCCTTGCGTCGGCCACCCTGGCCACCGGCGCGAAACTCTGGACCCGGGATAAACGTCTCGCGTCAATTGCCGAAGAACTCGGCAGCGCCTGGCCGGTATAGCCGATCAGCGGAACCCATCTCAAAATCACAACCCCTGCATCCGGCACGGAAACATTGCGGGGCCTTCGCTTTCCGCTATCCAGGACAGGTAGCGGCTGCGAGTCACGTAACCACTCAGTGTCCCAGATATATCGAGGGACGCTCTCGAATCGAGCGGACGCCGGATGCAGAGTTGTGGGATTGATGCAGATCAAATGCGCGGCGCTTCCCGGCGATACTCGCAACTGGACACTTTCCCTTGGTGTCAGCGGCGCAGGCCCTTGACAATCGCCCATATGATGCATACGCTTGCCTCATATGAACATACCGGCCGAGAAAATAGCGGAAGTGCTAGGTGGGCGGCGCGTGCTTGGCCGACCGGTCCATAGCATGCGCGAGCTCGATGCTATCGTGCGGGAAGGCATGCCTAAAACCGCATTGGACAGGTTTATCGCATTCCTGACCGCATCGAATCGCGGGGCGGAAACCGTTCAGCTGCGAAACAAGATCGTCTCTCGGGCAACCTACCAGCGGGTTGATCGATTCAATGTTCAGGTCGGTGAGACAACAGAGCGACTCGCGCGTCTTTACGCTCTAACTCTCTCGGTATTCGAGGACCGTGAAGCGGCGAGGCGATTTCTTATGGGCCCGCATCCCGAACTCGACGGTCGCGCGCCGTTTGACGTCGCGCTCACGGAAATCGGTGGTCGTGAGGTCGAAGAGGTTATCGAGCGGGGCCTGCATGGTCTGCCGGTCTAGGGGTTCCTCGAATTTGCTTTCGATTTACGTCGCCGCATTGACTCCCGAATCACTGCATTGCAAAAACTCGCGGTATTCGAATACTACGGCGGCTTCACGCCATTCCATACAGGCTCTCCAACCCCCAACTCGGAGATTGTCTTTGAGTGAGTCCGAAGACCCATACACCCGCCTACCGGATTGTCAGCCGCAAGTATCCGTCCTTCGATGGCACTGGCGCCTATCGCTGGGGAAGTCGCTGGACAAGCCCCGGACGCTGGGTCGTATACGCCGCCGAAACCTATGCGCTCGCGGTTCTTGAAAACCTCGTTCACTGGCAAACGAACACCCTGCCCCCGACCCTGGTCTGCGTTGAAATCAAGGTGCCGGATGAGATCGACCAGGAGCAGCTCGACCGGGCCGATGCACCTTTGTTGCCGAACAACGACTACAATGCAAGTCGGGCAGTCGGGGACGACTGGTATGATCGAAGTGAGACCGCTGTCCTATGGGTACCATCCGTCGTATCGCCATACGAATCCAATATCTTGTTCAACCAGCGGCACCGTGATTTTTCGCGGATCATCGTCGGTGATCCGGCACCGGCGTACGTAGACCCGCGGCTCTGGCGCAGCCGTGTCGAGAGACGGAAGTAAGAAAGGCCGCGTTATACGGTCGAGATAGGAATGCCGGATGGCTGTCTCGATAGCAGTCTTCCACCCAATCCCAAACGTTTCCCGATGTGTCGTAGAGGCCAAAACCATTGGCATCGAATGAGTCCCGGGTGCCGTTTTTGAACCGTCCCACCGGCTGCTGCAGCCATTGCAGTTTGCATTGTTTCTCCCGATCGGGTTCCCCCATGGGTAGGCAGTTGAACTTCCGCCGCGCACTGCGTACTCCCACGGGGCCGGCATCGCCCCGAGTGCTCCTGTGCGCCCCCGGGTCCACCACGTTTCCCCAGGGAGAGGCCCCCGTGGCCGGTCCTATCCGATCGTCCGCCGGGGCAGCGGAAAGGCGTGCGCCCGGTACTGCCGGGGTTCAGGGGGTGGTCCAGGGATTGAAAGTCTGAACCCCGGTGGGAGCAAAATCGGCCACGTTCCGGGTGGCGACGGTCATGCCGTGTACCAGCGCCGTCGCCGCGATCAGCGCATCGCGTTCCGCGCGGGGATCCGGGACATGCAGGCGGGCGTACCGTTGCGCGACCGCCAGGTCGACGGAGAGGATCCGTCCCTCGAATCGCGGCAGTACCTGATCATCGATCCAGCCCCGCAAGGCCGCGCCGTGAGCGGCATTCCTGCGTTCCATGAGCAGCACACCGAGTTCGAGTTCCAGTACCGTGATGGAGGATAGAAAAAACATGGCCAGTGGCGTCGCGGAAGCCCACGCCACCACATTGGGATCCGCCTTCTCCGGACGACGCAGTTCCGACACCACGTTGGTTTCCAGCACGAACATCAGGACAGGTCAGCGGTACGATAGAGGTCACCCGCACGCGGTGCTTCGAAATCGAAATCCGCCCCTTTTGGCTGCGCCAGCGCCTCGGCAAGCGTCATCTGGCCTCCCGTCAGCTTCCGATAGTCCTGGATGCTCAGCAGGACGTGAGCCGGCCGGCCGCGATCGGTGATGAACACCGGCCCGTTGCTGGCCGCCTTCTTGGCCTCGCTGGCGTTCCTGTTGAATTCCCGGCTGGACAAGGTTTTGATGGTCATGGGATTCCTCTCACCTTCGTTGGTAGCGACGTTACTACATACCGCTTGTCTACGCAACAACTTGAATTGGCTTGTCGTTTTCCCACCTGGCGGGTCAGCTCAAACCGGGGTCTCGTATCGATGCGCCAAGGGCAGTGCCATGGACACCCGTCGAATGGTATGTCATTTGATAGAAATCGCCTTGGGTCTCGACCTCCTGTCTACGAGCGTGAAATAACACACGCTGCGTGTGCTATACACGCCGACGACGTTTTGGGGGTCTCGATCGGCGTCTGGCTGACCTGGCTGTGGACGCTGCCGACGCCTCAGTGCCCGTTGTCTCGCGGCCCTCGTATTGCTCGTCATGTTCACCGCGGCGGTGGTCGAGTTCGGTAAGGTCGATCTCAAGCAAGCAGCGCATGGTTCGAGAACATGTGGACATGTGCGCCACATGTTCCTACACTCAATACATGTCGAAGATGATCCAACTACGTAATGTCCCGGACGGTCTGCATCGCAAACTGAAGGCGCGGGCGGCGC
>JAYENI010000083.1:0-2651 GCA_034722015.1 Pseudomonadota bacterium | reverse complement strand
CGTACGCCCCGCTCGTGTATGGGGTCATTGTCACGAATCAGGACCTGATACTGTTATTTTCTTGGTGTGAGTATTGACCTGAAATTTGTCCCTCCCTTCAGGATGTCAAGTGTAAGGCCTGACCCCGAGCCTGCCTTTCAGGATGTCAAGTGTAAGGCCTGACCCCGAGCCTGCCTGACTGGACAAAAACTCCCATCAAGCCGCATCCGTCGTGTCGTTGTCTGTTTGGGTGTCGTGAACTACAAGAACTGCCGCGCGATGCGGGCCGCCGCCGTCTTGACGTTCGGTTGAGCGAAGACACCGCCGACGATGGCGACCATGTCGGCTCCTGCCTCGACGAGCGTCCCTGCGTTGTCCGCGTCGATCCCGCCGATCGCGCAGATCGGCAGATCAATGCGGTGCCGCGCCCTGGTGAGGAGGTCGGGTTCGGCATGTACCGTGTCCGGTTTGGTGCGGGAAGGGAAAAACCGGCCAAAGGCCACATAGCTGGCGCCCGACGCGTTCGCCCGCAGGGCAAGGTCGAGGCGGTCGTAGCACGACACGCCGATGATGGCGTCCGTGCCCAGGACGCGTCGCGCCTCGGTGATGCCGGTATCGTCACGGCCAAGGTGTACCCCATCGGCCTGTGCGTCCCGCGCCAGCTCCACGTCGTCGTTGACGATCAGCGGGACACTGTGACTTCGACAAAGGGCTGCGAGCTCGCGTACGAGCGGGAGCACCCGCCCGTCGCGGGCTGCCTTGTTTCGGTATTGCACGAGGCGCGCGCCACCGTCGATTGCGCGCGCAACCCCATCCAGCAGGACGTCAGGGGGCGTCAGCACAGGGTCGGTGATGATATACAGACCGCGCAGTTTCGATTGGGTAGTCACGTTCGGCGTGTGCTGAAAAAGCGGTCCGGGAGGCGTTGTCCCCGTCCGGGGCGGAACCCGTTCTTCAGGGCGTTCCAGGTGTACCGCTGCGCCTCCCGGCTCGCCGTTGCGGCGTCCCGACCATTCGCCAGCAAGGCGGCGATCGCCGAGGCCAGCGTGCAGCCGGATCCGTGGTAGCTACCCGGCAGACGTTCCCAGTGACCTGCGTCGATGGGACCTGAAGCGTCGTAGAGCGTGTTGGTGACCGCTTCGGTGTCCTCGTGTGTTCCGGTGACCAGGACGAATCTCGCGCCGTCTTCGATCAGGTCCGCGGCGCACGCCGGAAGGGTCGCACCACCGGGCGCCAGCGAACGTGCTTCCTGGCTGTTCGGTGTCGCGAGCGTTGTTCGGGGGATGAGCAATTCGCGGATTGCGGCGGCGAACGCGCCTTCACTCAGGGCGCCGCCACCTCCTGCCGACAGAACGGGATCCAGTACCGTCGGGATCCGGGGATGCTCGCAAAGCACGGAGTGGATGGCCTCGATCACCTCAACGGTCCCTGCCATGCCGATCTTGATCGCGGATACGGGAATGTCCTCGAGCACCCTCATTGCCTGTTGCGTCACGAACCGGCCCGGTTGTGGCGCGAAATCCACCACGTTGGTAGTATCCTGCACCGTCACCGCCGTGACCACCGGCGCGGCGTGAGCCCCCAGGGCAGCGATTGTCTCGATGTCCGCCTGCAGGCCTGCGCCCCCGGTGGGGTCCGTACCGCCGAACACCAGGACGACGGGTATAGGGGGGGGGTCCATGACGGGTTGATCCTGGCCGGGGTTGTCCGGATCCATTGTAATCGTGCTATCAACGGGAATGTGAGTATGTCGAATGCAGTCGCGACTGAATACAAGACCTATCTCTGCGTCATCTGCGGTTGGGTCTACGACGAAGAGAAGGGGGCGCCCGAAGAGGGGATCGAGCCCGGGACACGCTGGGAGGATGTCCCCCTGAACTGGTCCTGCCCCGATTGCGGCGCGACGAAGGAAGACTTCGAGATGGAGGAACTCTGACCGATCGAGGCGATCCACTCCCCGGGAGCGGGTCTCAGCGAGTCTTTGCCTGACCCGCGAGCCAGGCAGTCTTCGCCGACATTTCCAGCGAGCATGTCCACTTGTAGGCCTGGTTGAGGGTCTCTCCCCAGGCATAGACACCATGTCCGCGTGATATGACGATGCGATGACCGGCCAGCGCCATGCCGATTCGCTCAGGGCTTTCCGCAACATAGTTCTCGTACGGGATGTCGAAGACCGGAACCATCGGGAAGTAAAGCCGTCCCTCAAAATCCTCCGGCCGAAATTCCCCTCCCGCCATCGTCATCGCAACGGCGTGCGGGCAATGGCTGTGGAGAACGGCCCCCGCGTCGGGATTGTGACGATAAACGGCAAGGTGGAGCGGGGCGTCCAGGGAGGCACCGGGACCGATCTTGCCGCCCGTGTCGCAGTGGATGAATTCACTGCTCGCAAGCGTGTCCGCACAGGCCCCCGTCGGTGTGATCCAGACGGCACTTGCGATGCGCATCGAGGCATTCCCGCTATGTCCGTCGTTGTACCCGTACACCCGCAGCCAGCGGTAGTACTGCAACAGCTCGTCCAGTTCCTGCTCGGGGCGTGTCATCCCGCGCTGCCCGTCTGCGTGTCTGCCTCAGGCTCGCGCAGCGAAATGATGGGCCAGCCTTTCTCCGAGGCGACACGGCGTAGCGTGTCATCGGGATTGACGGCGATCGCGCGGGTCACCTGTTCCAGAAGC
>JAYENI010000082.1:0-2666 GCA_034722015.1 Pseudomonadota bacterium | reverse complement strand
TGCAAGAGTTCCCAATGGGTGATGGCAAGGACTATACTATTGCACAGACAACAGAGACAGATGAAAACTATAATGCCCGGCACCGGTGTATAGAGTATAGGCCGTCCATCTGCACCTTCTTCGATTCCTTGGGACATGGTTTGAGGCGATTTCTGTCAAATGACAGACCAGTTCGTAACTGATTCGCCAATACCCTGTCCGGACGACTCAGCCACTGCCGACTATTCTTCCGTGATGGCTTCGATTTCCTCTACCGTGTAGCGCGGTGTGATGTGTTGCGGGCAGTTCCAGTCCCAGGCCTGAACGGTGAATATCACCAGCCGTTCGATACGCGCCTTGTAGTCCGGCATCGTCAGCTTGCGCAGTAGTGCCTCGTCCCGGTCCGCTTCGATGATCCTGGCCTCGGCCCAGATCTTCAGTCTTTGCTGCGAGGGGTAGTCCATCAGGATGAGCGACGCCTTGCGGCCGGCATTCATGTTCCCGGTACTGATGTATTGCCCGTTGCCGCGAAAATCTGCATAGCCCAGGGTCGTCTCGTCGATCACCTTGAAAAACCCCTTCGGGCCGCCGCGAAACTGGACATAGGGCCAGCCGTTGTCCCCCACCGCGGCCATATAGAAACCGTCTCTCGACTGGATGAAGGAGGCCTCCTTCCCGGTAAGCCGGTAACGATCACCCGCCGTCTCCATCCGGGCATACGAGTGTCGCGTGCCATAGCGCTCCTGGGCCGCTTTGACACTATCGGTAAAGGTCAGTCTGGTGAAGTTCCGGTTCATGATTTCCGTACCCGTTGAAATGCGCTGAGGGGTCAGGACGCCGACGGTCGTGCCGCCGGCGCCCTGACCCGGTCAACCGCCCGCTAGTTGCCCTGAGTCGCGCTTGCCACCTGTTTGTTGAGAAATCGACGGATCAGGCCGGCGATCACCTGGCCATCCTCTTCCAGGGCGAAATGCCCGGTATCCAGCAGGTGGAACTCGATGTCTTTCAGGTCCCGCTTGTAGGGATGGGCGCCCTCGGCCGGAAAGATGTGGTCGTTCTTCCCCCAGACGATCAGTGTCGGCGGCTGGTGCTCCCGGAAGTATGACTGCCAGGCGGGATAATGCGGAACATTGTTCTGGTAGTCGTAGAACAGGGCGAGCTGGATGTCGGGATTCCCCTCCCGCGTCAGGTGCCTGAGATCCACGTTCCAGTTGTCCGGGCTGATGGCCGCCTCGTTCCTGACCCCATGGGTGTACTGCCACTTCACCCCTTCCGGTGCGATGAACCCGGCCAGCGCCTGCGCGTTACCGGGGGTCCGGTCCTTCCAGTACTTGCGGATCGGGTCCCAGAACTCGCGCAGTCCTTCCACGTAGGCATTGCCATTCTGAACGATCAGCGAGTCCACGCGCTCCGGATGCCGTACCGCCAGACGGAAACCCACCGGGGCGCCGTAGTCCATGAGATAGAGGCTGTAACGCCGCACGCCCAGCTTCTCGACAAGGCGCTCGGTCACGTCCGCCAGGTTGTCGAAGGTGTAGTCGAACTCGTCGACGCCCGGCATCGCGCTGTTGCCGAAGCCAGGGTAGTCCGGCGCGATGACGTGGAACCGGTCCGACAGCGCCGGTATCAGGTTGCGAAACATATGGGACGAGGTCGGAAAACCGTGCAGCAGCAGGATCGTCGGCGCACTCTCAGGCCCCGCCTCCCGGTAAAAGATCTCCAGGCCGTCGACCGTGACGGTGCGGTGTTGCGTCGGGTAGCGGGCCGTTTCTACCTGTGCCGCGGGTTGCGACGGCTCGGCCGACGCGGTTGACGAAAAGCCCGTGCCGAGGGCCAGGCCCGCCACCAGGACGAGCGCGGATACCGAAACCGTCCGCGAGACCAGGGTCAGATGCTTTGCCATTGTGGATTGCCTCCAGTGAAAAAAGTGAATAACAGGATTCGCCTGTCCGTACGAATTGGCCCGTCAGACCGGTTCAGGGCAAGACAGCAGGAATGGATCCGGTGACGGGATACCGTCCGCCGACCGGCAGAGCGGCTTCCCTGCGTTCGCATCGACCACACCTCCCGGGCCGCCGCCTCGGGAGCGGCGACACTTGGTTTCGCACGATGTCGAACCTGGATTCGACAAGCTGCGGGATGTGGAGCCTTGATGCGGTCATGGTCGTGTCCTCTCCTTGTGCCGTTCTCTCCAATCACGGATCGTGCCAGACCGAACAAAGGCGATAACCCTTTGATAGCAATGAATTCTTTGAAGACGACATGCCCCGAGAAAATTACGAGTAATCGTAATTAACGAATTTTCATTGACGCTATTACGATATGTCGTTAGTTTCCAACGCAGGACAGCGATCGGAAGGAGGGGTGGCAATCACGTCTGCGCACACCAGCGGCGATCAACCGCCAGAGCGGTCCTCACCCGAACAGCACATCAGTAGGGGCAGGCCTTACGCTTGATCTTTTGCGTTGGGGGCCAGGTTTTAGTCAATACTCACAAGGGAGGCCGTTGATGGCCCAGCCGTCAAGGATAGAGTTGAGCGGTGCCGTGTAATATTTAAGGCCTGATAATCATCTAGCCGGCCCCTCAGCCAAGTTCTACAGTTCAAGTGTAGGAGTTTGAACTGGACTCGAAAGAGGAGCCGACGATGAAACTATACGGTGGAATTGATCTGCACTCTAGCAACAAC
>JAYENI010000081.1:0-71846 GCA_034722015.1 Pseudomonadota bacterium | reverse complement strand
ACAGATACTGATCGTTCCCGACCACGTCCTGCCGTTCGATCACCATGGTGGAGCCGCTTATGGAGCCCGCGTGAGTGGGTGAGATCAATTCCAGCAAGAGGTAGTCCCCATCGTGAATCGGGCGCTTCCCTCCGTTCATCGAATCTCCGACCGCCCTGGCCACGAAATGCCGGGCCGGATCGAGATGCCCGTATCCGTCTCCGACACCGACGTAAGCGCATTCGTCGGCCCTGCCGTTTCTGAAGTACCCGCAGGCGATCTTCAGGTTGGGGAAGAAGGGCAACTCCGTCTCACCAGCCTTCCCGGGTTCGGGAAACGAAACCACTGATCCCACCGTTTCCTGTTCACCTTCCAGGCGCTGGGAATACGCCGCCAGGCGGTAGTCCACGACCTCCTGCAACAAGTTCTGAAAGACTTCGTATTCGTTGCCGATCGTGAACGTAGGTCTGAATTTCCCTTCGGACACTTCAAACCACGTACGCGTTGGCTCTTTCCTGTTTCCTCCGGTCCAGGCGTTCACCGGGTTCCGGTCCCAGTACCTCAACCACCTCTCCGTGTCGACGCGATCTATGTCCCTCAAGTCCTCCGTGATATCGGGAATGAACCGACGGCGACGACTGAATACTTTCAGAGCCTGTTCCGCAAGCGCTTCTAATGTCGGCGGATTACGAAATCCGTCATTCTCCAGGAGAGATTCCAGCAGCACCGCCTTGAAGGACTTCGTCATCGATGTGACTTCCACCTCCCTGAGGAAACTCTCGTGTATCGAAGCCGTGGTTTCCTCCGCCCCGGTTAGATCTTCCTGATCCCGCACCAGATCCCACCAGTACCCGAAGTCCCGTCGCATCCGGGCGAGGTCGGCACCGCTGTGAAAGTACTCCGTCAGGGTCGGGCGTCGCCCAAGGGAGTCGCGCAGGATCTGATATTCGCTTGATGCCCCACTGTCTGAAAGCCTGCGAAGAAAGTCGACGAACCTGAGATCGTAGTTCACGTAGCAGCCGTCGGGCAGATCCAGGCGCCCCGCGCTGATCCGGCGGGCCAGCGCCGCAAGCGACTGGCGGTTTCCCAACGCACCGAGCAAGGCCTGAGGTTTGTTGATGAATCCTTTGTGATTCCCAATGAAATCCAGCACCACCAGTCGCTCCTTCTCCGGATGGCGGCGGAGCCCCCTTCCCAACTGCTGCAGAAACAATATCCGGGATTCCGTCGGGCGCAGCATCATTACGGTATCAATCTGCGGCAGGTCCACACCCTCGTTGAACAGGTCCACGGAAAACACCACCTCAAGGGTCCCCTGTGCAAGCCGTTCGAGCGCCTCGCTGCGGTCCATGTCCGAGCCGCCATGGACCGCAACGGAACGAATGCCGTCGTTCTCGAACTGCTCGGCCATGAACCTCGCGTGCCTGATGGAAACGCAGAAAGCGAGCGTCCGCTTCCCGGCCTTGTCCCGCCATTCCTTCAAGGCATGGCGTGCACGGGACAGGGTGGCGAGTTTGTTCGACAGGGAGTCCGGATCAAATCGTCCGCTGCGCCAGGGGATTTCCCGGTAATCCACGGTCTCGTCGTGGATGCCGTAATAGCTGAACACACACAGCAAATCCCTCTCGATGCCGTAATAGATGTCAGCGGAAAACACGAGGTTATCGTCGCAAAGACTCAGGATGTCGGACTGATCCGTTCGATCCGGAGTCGCCGTCAAGCCCAGCATGAAGCGAGGTTCGAAGTGCGCAAGAAGCCGCCGGTACGTCGGGGCGGCGGCATGATGAAACTCGTCTACCACCACGCAATCGAAGTGGTCCGATGGAAACCGCTCGAGATGCCGACTCTGCCCAAGCGTCTGCACGGACGCGAACAGCATCCCGGCTTCCTTTTCCTTCCTTTCTCCGGCGTAACGGCCCACCACGTGTCGCGGGAAGATACGCTGGAACGTCGCCTCCGCCTGCAGAAGGATCTCCTCTCTGTGCGCGACGAACAGGACGGTTTCGGCATTGATCCGGGCGGCGAGAAAGCCCGCCAGGTAAGTCTTGCCGAGACCCGTCGCCATCACGACAAGGCCGCGCCGATAACCCGCCGCGACGGTTTCTGACAACGCCTGAAGCGCCTGTTCCTGAACCGGACTCGGCGTGGGCACCGGCAACGGGGGATCGCCGCTCCCCGACTCCGGAGGGGCGGACGGCGGTCTGCGTCGCTTCTCGTAGTCGCGGATCCATGGATGATTCAGGCGAACCGCTTCCGGTCGATTCAGCAACGCCTCGTATTCTTTCCGTATTTCACGAAATCCGTCGTGTTCCTGACCTGAAGACCCTTCGTAAAACTCGACGCAATAGTTCCATTCGAGCCCGTCGGTCAGTGCAACCTTGCTGATGTTGCTCGATCCGATGAATGCCGTCCCAGCGGCCGGGTTACCGTTGCCGCAACGCAAAAAGATGTACGCCTTCAGGTGAAAGCTGACCCTACCGTTCGTCTCGAACACACGGACATCGGCTCCGCGCTCGGCCAACAACATCAACTGGCGCAATGCCTGTGGATCCGTGATGTCCAGGTAGTCGCTCGTGAGTACCGTAAGGTCGGCATCGCGCGACGTGATCGCATCGGACAGGGCTGGGAACAGCACTTCCAGACCACTGGCCTTGACAAAGGCAACAGCGAGTTCTATCTCGTCGGCCTGGTGGATGGCCTCGAGCAGTCGGGGCAGAAGGGGGTCGGAATCGCCTCCGGTAATCAGATGTTTCGACACGTCGCCTCCCCCGTGGCTAGCAGCGCGTTCAGCCAGCGATCTGCCTGGCGATCCGGCCGGCGATCCCCGGATATCCAGGTTTCCACGATGTCGAGCTTGCGGGATTCCTTGACCAAGGTCATCAGCGTCGCCTCATCGAGATCGGTAAACCTCCTCCCGTCCACCTCCCTGGAGCCCTGCCCGTATTTGAAAGAAACGTAGATAATGCCGTTGGAATCGAGCGCCCTGGCCAATCGTCCCAACACATCCGGCAGTTCATCCATGCAAACGTGTAACAGGCTTGCGCAAGCCCATATCCCGTCAAACTCCGCAACATATCCAAGATCCTGAAATCGCAGCACCTCAACCGGAACCCGGGCGTGTTTTTCCGCCAACTTCACTAACGAGGATGACGCATCGAACCCCCTGACAACGTAGCCAAGATCTGAAAATGCCTTTGCGTCACGCCCTGATCCACATCCGGCGTCCAGTATTCGGGCGCCGGGCCGAAGGTGCCCGAGGAAACGATCGTAGAGCGGCGCCATGTCAAGGTGAACCGTGTTCTGAAAGTATCTCCCGGCATTAGTTTGGTAATAATCCGTAGTTGGTTCGCTATTCGAGCGCATTTCGATATGGGCGCCTGTCGCGAGACTGTCTCTCGGTAGATGTCCCACCATCCGCTCGACGTCGGCACCGGCGTATCTGGAATCCCAACGCACCCTCGTGACATCGGGATGCGACGAGATCCCGCGAACCTGTAAGAAGATGAACGGAAATGGACCTTGGCGGAAAGAGACTTGCTCTAACCGGAAAACTCTTCAGCGTGATCCTCAACGGCATCCTTGTCCGCGAACATCAGTTGAAGAGACAGTTGATTTCGATTCCGAAGGTGCTCCCCCACCCTGTCAAGAAACCACCGTTTCAGGGTCAACCCATCGCCCTCGAGGGCGGAATACAGTTCTTGCTTCAATTCCGGATCGATCTCGATGACGATCCGGCCGCTTTGACCTACGGGCATATCACTTGAATCTCTAGCACATTCATATGAAGTAACATAGCCCATGTTATGTTACATGGCAAGGCATGGCACCCCGAACATTTATAACCGGGAAGGCTCCTTTTGTTCCAAATGGAAGTATAGTTAATTCCATATGAGCAGATGCAGGAGCCAACGGTGACCAGCCAAACAAAAGTTTTCGTTCCCATCGAACCGTCTCGGAGCCTGGCAGGCAAATCTGGAGAGCGTGGTGGCAAAGGGATCTTCCATCGTCTGGGACTCGCAGAGGACCGCACCGAGATGGTGAAACGGATTCACCGCGGTTTCCCGGTCAACGTCATCTAAAAACTGGCCAACGATCTGGGCCTCCCCCGGCAGACACTGCTGAAGGTCGCCGGGATTGCCCCCGCTACGCTGACGCGTCGTCGCAAGAGCGCCGCCGGATTGCTTTCCGTGGAAGAAAGCGACCGGATCTATCGGATCGCGGAAATCTACCGGAGTGCGGTTCAACTGTTCGAGGGGGATGCCGAGTCCGCCCGAAGCTGGCTGTCGGAGCCCGCCAGGGCACTTGGCGGGATCAGGCCGCTTCAGCACCTGGATACCGAGGCCGGCGCCGGCGAGGTTCGGGACCTGATCGGTCGGCTGGAACACGGCGTCTATACCTGATGCGGGTCTTTCGGTTGGTGAAGGCACGCCTTGCCGACACCGCGCTGGACGGTTCAGGGGCGAAGGCCCACGGCGGCCGCTGGAACAGCAAGGGAGTCGCGATGGTTTACGCATCTGAAAGCGTTTCTCTGGCCGCGCTCGAACTTCTCGTGCACCTGCATCGTGGAGAGATACTCAATCAGTACCTGCTGCCCAGGCTGAAGCTATCCGACGACAGCATCATGTCGCTGGATAAAACTGCGTTGCCAAAAAACTGGCGGCGCGATCCACCACCTTCGTCAACCGCCGACATCGGGGACCAATGGGCCCTCAGTCTTCAGTCGCTCGCGCTAATCGTACCCAGCACCATCGTGCCACAACAGCGCAACGTTCTGTTGAATCCGGGGCACCCCGGTTTCGGCTCGGTCATCGCGACGGCATCAAGTGAGCCGTTCGATTTCGATCCAAGGCTGGCTCGGTAATATGGATTGAGTTCAGGGTGCTTGCACTGTTGGTTTCGGAACCACTGATCTATGCGAAATTACACGGAATTTGGCCGCGGAACCGGCAGTCGTATACCTGCCGCCCAAACCTGCCGCCCGGCCCCGATTGATACGCCTGGGCACGCCTTTAAGACCCTTCCGTACATCCCGTCCGGCATCCTGACCCTCACATTCAAAGCACTTTTGGGTCGGCCGGGAAATCCCGCCGACCCGGGAGGAACCGACGATGAACCCGTTCACCACTCATCCACGGCAGCAGGGGGTCACCTACTACGAGCACTGGCGCTTTGCCATGGGCATCGCCTGCCGCCTCATCACCAGTGTAGTGGCGTTTGCCGTGCACGCATTGCTGCCGTTCGTCCCGATCGAGCCACGGCACGACCTGGAATCGACCGCCGCCTGGCTGGCGGAACGCAACCGATGGATAGAGTCTGCCGGACGCCTTGGCCACGTCGATGCGCAACCGGATTTCGCCGTCTTCGACTGACCGGGTGGGATTCGTCGTGTTTTCGTGATCAAGCAATGAAAGGAGGAACGCCTATGGGCCGGAAGACATGAACCGATTCCACATCGTGGTATTCAGATCCTGAGCCCGTTCACACGCACGGATACCGGATCGGGATCTCGCACCCAAGTCCCACTGTACGAGGAGAATGAAAATGTTATCCAAAAAACACGCAGTATCGATGTTCCTGAGTGTTGCGCTGAGTCTGCCCTTGTCCGTCAGTGCCGAAAGCGTAAAACACCTCGTGCTCAATCTGGTCGGCACGGGAACCGGTTACAGCAAGCTGGTTCCCGATATCGACGGCGACACCCTGGACGACGAGGCGGTTTGCTTCGACGTCGATCTGTTCAATCAGAAGACCCGGCGACGCATTGGAACGGCAACCGATTGCCTGTCCAATATCACTACGGAAGGCGACGCCATCAAACTGGTCGGCACCACCTCTTTCCATCTGGCCGGAGGTGAGTTGAGAGGTGAGCTGGTGACACGCGGCCTGACCACGGTACAGCCCGTGATCCAGCCTACGGTCTCTGCCAATGGTCAGGTCTTTACGCATATGACCGGCGCGGCGGGCGATGGCAACGCCGTGCTCAGTGGAACCGGGCGTTACAGTTCCTCCACGGGCACGTCCCGCCTGTCCGGCCTGGTCAACCTGGCTGATTTTCCCGCTACGGCGACCTTCGATTGCCTGTTCGTTATCGATCTGGATTAGGCGGGCAGGGGGGCGGAGTGCCGCGTGCATCATCGTTGGGCGCTCCGCCCCGTGTGGCTGTTATCGCAACGATTCGACATTGTCACCGGAGCGTCACCGTAACGGGAGTCGGCAGGCGACCCTCAGGTCCTCCGTGCGATACGTTTTCCCCCGGGAGAACCCGAGCAACGTTCTACCGAAGTGGCCGTAGGCGGCCGTGCGCCGGTAGATGGGCCGGCGGAGATCGAGCGTCTGAAAGAGGAGATCAGCACGATGTGCAATCCTTCCGGTATCCCCTGCCCCATTCGAATTCCTTCCTGTTCCCCCAAGCCCGTTTTTCACTGAGTGTGTCATGATGACCAATGGCTGATCGCACACTGACGGGCGCATGAACACAGATAACGATTTCAGTGAACGGCAGAACACGACATTCAATGACTACGCTGGACGACGGAATTCCGCAGAATACCCGACACGGATCTCTGGAAGTTGCGTGACCGTGGAAGAACTGGAGTCCTTTGTGAAACTTCAGCAGATTCCGGATTCTTACGAACACCTTGATCTGAAGGAAGGCATGCCATCGAAGATGGGATCCGCCGAATACCTGTGCCGCTGAATCTCGCGGACTGAAAGTCATGGCGTGCACAATTGCATCCGCCTTTGTTCCGTGACAGACGGGCTGGATCCATCTTCGCGACCCGCGTACTCGCAGGCAATGCCCGATCGGCACGCCACGTTGGATGATGGCAACCGTGTTTCCAGTTCCCCATGCAATCAAATCCCCTCCCCGGTCGTTTACAGGGTGAGGGCCGCGGCACCGCGATCCTATCCTTCCCTTTCCAACAACAGGAACATCCCATGAAGAAAGAAAGCGACCTCACCAAGACCGCGATCGCCGGTATTCTGGCCCTGGGTGCGGGCATTGCCGCCGGTACTGCACAGGCCGTGCCGGACCAGCCCGCGAACTGGGAGAAGTGTGCGGGCATCTCCAAGGCCGGCATGAACGATTGTGGCGCGTTGGACGGCAAGCACGGTTGCGCCAGCCAGGCCGCGAAGGACAATATGGCGACCGAATGGATCTACGTCCCCGAGGGCACGTGTACCAAGATCACCGGTGGCAGTGTGGCCGCGGTCAAACCGGCCAAGAAGTGACGGCATCGCCAGACATGCCCGCTCACGTGCCCTCACGGGCACGGAGCGGTGTTGGGGGTGTGGGCCTGGGGCTGCGCTCGACGCATGTTGCGGAGGTTCTCCGCGATCGTCCGGACATTCCCTGGTTCGAGATCCTGGCCGACAATTATCTGGCTACCGGCGGCGCTATTCCGCGACAACTGGCGACCGTGCGGGAGCATTATCCCCTCACCTTCCACTGCGTGGGGATGTCCCTGGGCGGGACGGACCCGCTGGATATGGATTATCTGAAGGCCATCCGCCGACTGGTCCGGGACGCCGAGCCCGCCTGGGTGTCGGATCACCTGAGTTTCACACGTTTCCGGCGGCACAACTACCACGACCTGCTCCCGTTGCCCTGCAACGAGGAAGCCCTGCGGCATCTCTCATCGAGGATCCAGTTCGTGCAGGAGTTCCTGGGTCGACGGATCCTGGTGGAGAACGTCTCCAGCTATCTCAGCTATCAGGCCTCGGACATCGACGAGGCGGATTTCATCGCCGAACTGCTGGAGCGCGCCGACTGCGAGCTGCTGCTCGACATCAACAACGTCTACGTCAACGCGGTGAATCATGGATTCGACGCGCGGGCGTACCTGGACCGGATCCCGGTGGCGCGGGTGCGCGAGATCCACCTCGCCGGCTACGAGACCCGCGAGGGTTACCTGCTGGACGCCCACAACCACCCGGTTACGCCGCCCGTTTGGCGGCTGTACGAGGATTTCGTCCGGCGGCAGCCGGACATCCCCACTCTGATCGAATGGGACAAGGATATTCCCGCATTCGAGGTCTTGCAGGCGGAGGGACAAAAGGCCGAGGCCCTCGTTGCGCGCCACGTCGATACGCCCGCCGAGGCGGCATCGGCATGAATTCCCTCGCGGAAATCCAGACCCGTCTCTGCGCCGCGCTCAGCCCGTTCCGCAACGAACGGGAGCTGGAGGCGGGGGCGGCGCTGGTCCGGCAATACGGCACCTTGAGCAACCCGGACCGGCTGGCTATCTATCGACACAACGTCAGCGGGGCCCACATCGCCGCGCTGGAGAGCATCTACCCGGTGTGCCGGGAGGTGATCGGTGAGCGCGTCTTCGCCACACTGGCCCGGGAATACGCCTGGCGTTGTCCGACGACCGATCCGGACCTGAACCGGTACGGCGTGGGATTTCCGGATTTCCTCCGGGAACACGACACGGAACTTGCGGCACTGCCCTATCTGCACGACCTGGCCCTGCTGGAATACCACTGGCACCAGGCCCTGTTCGCACCGGATGATCCACCGTTCGACTATACGGACTTCGCGGACGCCGCGAACCGGCCCGAACGCCTCGTCTTCACCCTCAGCGCAAGCCTTTATCCGATGCAGAGCGACTGGCCGGTATTCGAACTCTGGCGCCGCCACAGGAACGGAGAGGCGCCCCGCGAGATCCGCGCCGACGGCACGCCAGACCGTCTGGCAATCGTCCGCGCCGAATTGGAGGTAGAGATCGTCCGGGTCGACGCGGAGGCATTCGCCCTGCTGGAGGCGATCGCTTCGGTCCGGACACTGACGCAACTGTCGACAGACCCGCGCCTGGCAGGCGCCATGACCCGCCTCCCCAACCTCGTCGCTCGCGGATGGATCTGCGGATTCCGCCTGGAGAACGAACAAACGGGGCAAACCGGTGTTCAGTGACGCGCAGCTCAACGGCCTGTACCGCTACGGCATCTCGCTCACCAACGACGAGACTCTGGCCTACGACCTGCTGCAGGACGCCATTGAGTGCTACCTGAAAATGGATCCCGCGCGGCGGCCCGTCGACGGCGCCGGGTTTTATCTGCGCAGGGTCATGCGCAACCGCTACATCGACCAGCTCAGAAAGGAAAAGCGCTACCCGCACGAGTCCCTGGAAGATGGCGGAGACAGCCTGGTGTCCATGGCCATGCCGGATCCCGGGGAACTGGTGATCGACCGGCAGATGATCGAGTCGATCCTGGCCCGGCTCGATCCGCTGGAGCGTGAACTGTTGCATCTGTGGGCCTACGAGGAGATGACCGCCCGCGAGATCGCGACCCAGCTGGATTCGCCCCGGGGCACCATCCTTTCGCGGATACACCGCCTGAAGAAGAAGATCGCCCGTTTCGACCTCGGCGGGGACGGGATCAGGGAGGGGGCAGGCACATGAAGCGTCCACTCAAGCGGGTCCTCAAGGACCACCTGAACGCCAGGCAACTCGACGCGGGCCAACTGGATGCCCTGAGGTCTCTGCAACCTGCCGGTGACGACCGGCCGGCCGAAGGGGAGCGCAATCGCTACGGCGCCTGGGCCGGCGCCGCGGCCGTGGCCCTGCTCGTGGCGGGCCTGACCCTGTGGCTCGCCCGGCCCGGCGGTCCGGAAAACCTGATCGACGAGATCGCCTCCGAGGTGGTCGAGAACCACCTGCACCTGAAGCCGCTCGAGGTCAATACGACGCGCATCGCGGGGATCCAGAACTATTTCACGCGACTCGACTTCATGCCGGTGGAAAGCCGCTATCTGGCGGACAGTGGACTGACCCTGCTCGGCGGTCGCTACTGTTCGCTGCAGGGCGTTACCGCGGCCCAGCTGCGCTTCGGGTCCGTGGGGGAAGACGACCTGCGCACCCTCTACGAAGTCGGCTATGACTCGAGAACATTCCGCCGGATCCCGGACTACGACAAGGGCGAGATGCCGGTTTCGACCTGGTCGCGCGGCATCAAGGTGACCCTGTGGGTCGAGAAGGGTGTGTTGTTCGCGCTCACCGAAGAACCGGACAAACAAGGAAACCCGTAAATGAAGATTCCTGTCCTGCTCCTGGCTGGCGTAACGGGCATAGCCACCGCAACCGCATCACAGACGCCGGACCCGGTCCGGATTCCGGCCGGTCCTTTCCAGATGGGCTGCTCGACCGGTGACAAGGCCTGCGGCGACGACGAAGGCGCACCGGGCGGGACCACCGTGGATGTCCCGGCGTTTCGCATCGACCGCTACGAGGTCACGGTGGACGAGTACACGCGTTGCATCGACAGCGGCGCCTGCAACCGGCCCAAGGACCACGCCCGCAACAAGTACTGTAACGTCGGCAGTCCGGATCGCGGTGGTCACCCGGTCAACTGTGTGGACTGGCAGCAGGCGCTCGACTACTGCGCGACCCGACAGGGCCGCCTGCCGACCGAGGCCGAATGGGAGAAAGCGGCCCGTGCCGGCAGCACCTCACCCTATCCCTGGGGCGGCGAGGTGAGCTGCAAGCAGGCCATCCTCGATGACGGCCATACCATGGGCAGCGTCCCGGACGAACCGGATGGCTGCGGTGAAGACCGCACCTGGCCCATCGGCAGCCGCGAAGCCAACGCGTTCGGCCTCCGCGACATGCACGGCAACGCAGGGGAATGGGTGATGAACTGGTACGCCCCCGATGCCCTGACGCGCCTGTACGCGAAAGGCGACCTCGTCGGCCCCGAAAATGGCCGTCAGCGCGTCGTCCGTGGCGGCTCCTGGGACGAGAATACCGACAACCTGCGCAGCTCCTACCGAAACGTCAAGCCGCCGTTCAGTGGCGACAGCATCTACGGATCCATCGGGTTTCGTTGTGCCGACGGGCCGTGAATCTCGTCAGGACGCGAAAAACTGCCGGTGCCATTTCGTCCTTCGGGTTGGCGAAAGCGTAACCCGACACCGGGGGATGCAAAATTTTCGGGTTACGCTGCGCTAACCCGACCTACCCAAAGGCCATTTTCCTTGTTGGTACGTGTCAATCCTGCTGACCGGTTCGCTTAGGCGATTGCCGGAAAATGACATATCAGATCGCGCCGGATTATCGGTCGTCATCAAGGCGCGACAACAGGCACATCGTCGAACGATGGAACGGTTGTCGCAACACAGGGGACGGACGAAAAGACAAGCAGGATGGTATGTCATTTGACAGAAATCGCCTTACTCCTGGAACTGCAATATCTGGCGAAATACTTCTCCAGCTCGACGACAAAGAACACCGATGACGCGACCAGTACCAGCACCGCCCAGGTTTTGGCATCCAGGGGCGTGGTGTGAAAAAGCTGTTGCATCCATGGGTGGTAGGTAAAAAGAAACTGGAAGAAGACCACCAGGACGATGGCGACGAGCACCTTGCGGTTCCCCGTCAGCCCCTTGCGCGACAGGATCGAGCGCCGGATGTATCGCGTGTTGAGCAGGTAGAAGACCTCGAACATCACCAGCGTATTGACGGCGACCGTCCTTGCCGTGTCCAGCGATGTGCCGGAATCGATCTCCCACAGGAACAGGCCGAAGATTCCCGCCACCATGAGCAGGGAGACGAAGAGCGTGCGCCAGATGAGAAACCCCGACAGGATGGGCTCGTCCGGGTCCCTGGGCGGGCGGTTCATGATATCGGTCTCCGGCGGTTCGAAGGCCAGTGACAGTGCCAGCGTGACCGCCGTGATCATGTTCACCCAGAGGATCTGGACCGGGGTGATGGGCAGGTGATAGCCCAGCAGGATGGCCGCAATGAGGGTGAACGCCTCCGCACCGTTGGTGGGAAGAATGAAGAGAATGGATTTCTTGATATTGTCGTAGACCGTGCGGCCCTCTTCGATGGCGTGGACAATGGACGCGAAGTTGTCGTCGGCCAGCACCATTTCAGCGGACTCCTTCGCCACCTCGGTGCCGTTGATGCCCATGGCCACGCCCACGTCCGCGCGCTTCAGGGCGGGGGCGTCGTTGACGCCGTCGCCGGTCATGGCCAGCACGGTGCCGTTGGCCTGCAGCGCCTCCACCAGGCGCAGTTTGTGTTCCGGGCTGGTACGGGCAAATACGTCGATGTTCCGGACGGCATCACGCAACTCCACTTCGGCCGACCCTTCGATCTCGTCGCCGGTCAGCGTACTGCCGCCGTCGCCGATACCCATCTGGTCGGCGACCGCATGGGCTGTCACCGCGTGGTCCCCGGTGATCATCTTGACGGTGACTCCCGCCGAGCGGCACTGCTTCACGGCCTCGATTGCCTCTACGCGGGGCGGATCGATGATCCCGACCAGACCGAGCAGGGTGAGCCCCCCCTCGACGTGGTCGAACTTCAGCTCGCCGTGGTCCGGTTCCGCGGAACGGAACGCCAGTGCCAGGGTTCGCTGACCGCGCCGCGCGATCTCCTCCACGCGCCGGTACCAGTAGCCGATGTCGATCGGCTGATCCTCGCCCTCGATGCGCTGCCATGCGCACCGATCCACCAGGCGCTCCGGTGCGCCCTTGATATAGATGAACCCGTGACCCGCATGGTCGTGATGCAAAGTCGCCATGAAGCGGTGCCGGGAATCGAACGGAATCGTGTCGGTACGGGGCAGCGACTCCTTCTGAAACAACGGATCGAGGCCGCATTTCAGGGCCAGGGTATACAGCGCGCCTTCGGTGGGATCGCCCGACAGCTTCCATCGCCCGTCGTCGAGATTCACTTCGGCGTCGTTGCAGAGCAGGCTGGCGCGCGCCAGCTCCATCAGTCCCGGGCGCGTCTCGGGATCTATCTCCTCTTCGTTCACACGGATCCCGCCGTGCGGGTTGTAGCCCACCCCGGCCACGTCGAACAGGTTACGGGCACTGGCAACGGTCTGGACCGTCATTTCGTTCCGCGTCAGTGTCCCCGTCTTGTCCGAACAGACAACTGAAACCGCGCCGAGCGTCTCCACTGCGGGAAGCAGACGAATGATCCCGTTGCGGGCGGCCATGCGCTGCACGCCGATCGCGAGCGTGATGGTGATGATCGCGGGGAGTCCCTCGGGAATGGCGGCAACCGCCAGGCCGACCGCGGCGAGAAACATGTCGCTGAGTGGATTTTCCCAGACCAGGATGCCGTAAGCGGACGTACAGGCGGCCATGAACAGGATGGCCGCGGTCAGCCAGCGCCCGAATCGGGAGATCTGCCGCAGCAACGGAGTCGTCAGCGTGTGTACCTTCCCCAGAAGGGCGCTGATATGGCCGATCTCGGTGTCCTCACCGGTACCGACGACGATCCCGGCGCCCTGACCGTAGGTCACCAGGGTGCTGGCGAATGCCATACTGGTCCGGTCGCCCAGGACCGTCTCCTCCTCCACCTCACCCCGGGTCTTGTCCACGGGCACCGACTCTCCGGTCAGCGCGGCCTCCTCGATTCTCAGGTCCCTGACGCGAATCAGGCGCAGATCGGCAGGGACCTTGTCACCCGGCTGCAGCAGTACGACGTCCCCCGGCACGACCTGCTCGGCGGGAAGCACCACCTGCTTCCGGTCGCGCAGCACGGTGGCATGGGGAGACAGCAGGTTGCGGATGGCGTCCAGCGCGCGTTCGGCCTTGCCTTCCTGGACGAACCCCACCAGCGCGTTGATGAGAACGACGGCGACGATGACGCCGGTATCCACCCAGTGCCCCAGCAGGGCGGTCACCAGCGCCGCGGCAATCAGGACATAGATCAGGACGTTGTGGAACTGGATCAGGAACCGCAGCCAGGAACCCCGGCGTTTGGGCGGCGGCAGCCGGTTCGGGCCGTAGCGTTGCAGGCGTAGGTTGGCCTCGACCTGTTCGAGCCCGGTATCCCTGGTTTCCAGCCGTTCGAGCACGGCATCCACATCCTGGGCATGCCAGGCGAAACTCGGGTCATTCGTGGGCATGACAAACACTCATCGAGGAACAGGAAATCCCTGAAGTATTCTGTGCCTGGGGAACAGCAGAAGTCGGATACAACAGGATAATTGTAGTCGGTTGCGCTCTTCCGGTAGCACCGGACCCCGCCGCGAAGACTTTCCCGATGCGGACAGGGATGCGAGAGCGGCGACGTCTTCGCCTGCCTGCCCGATGTCGCGGACCACGAAAGCGTGCCGGCATCCGGTACCGACGTACTCCACCTCTTACTGTGACTTGGCGAATACCAGCCATTGCGCCGTCTGCTCATCCTCTACCGGGTCCCACCGTTTGACCAGCCGACCCGTTACATTGCGCACCGGGCGGAAAATCCAGATGGGAAAATTTCCAGATACATCGAAGGCAGGATATTCGCGCCCGTTGTCAGGGCATTCTGAATGTCACCCTGATCAGTGCAAACTGACAAACCGACTGTAGTAGATCCCCCAGATCACCAGGTACACACCGAGTCCGATGACGGCATAGCCGAAAACGAAATACAGCATCCGGAACCAGAGTGCGGGTGGGGTTGTGGCAAGGTCTTTCAACTGGTTCAGACGATCGAGACGTGCTACCCACAAGGGCTTTTCGTCTTTCAAACGTTCGAGCGGTACGCTCCCTGAGAACATCGCCTCGTTGAGCGGGAACGTGGACCGGCGGAAATGTCCGACCATCAAGTGGATGAGGATGATGTAACTGACGGCGAGGATTGCCTCGGCGCGATGGATCAGTAGCGCGACGTTCAGGGTCCATCCGGGAACGACACGTGCCGTTTCCACCGGGTAGATCAACATCAGCCCGGTCACGAACAGGATCGGGATTCCCCAGAACACCGCCCAGTAGTCAAACTTTTCCCAATAGGTCCAGCGCTCAAATTCCGGGTCCCTGCCGATGCCGAAAAACCAGAGGACCTGTTGGCCGAACTGTTTGAAATCCCTCCAGACGGGAACCAGTGAATCCGGTCCGAACAGACTGTTTCCCGGTGCTCTCCATCGAACCCTGGTGAACAGATACAGAATGTGCACGCCGAATCCGATCGTCATCAGCCATCCCGCCCAGATGTGCACCAGGATCGCCTGGTCTTCGCCACCGAAAAGGTCGAGCAGGGAACGCCCCCAGTACGTGGAGTCGTAGAGACGTCCGGTACCGGTGATGGCAAGCACCATAAAGGTGAGAATCAGCCACAGGTGTGTAAGGCGATCAAAGCGCGTAAATCGTCTGACAGGTTTGTCCATGGATTTCACGTGGCCTCCCGGCGCCTTTTGACGAACCACTCGCGCAACCACCAGCCGATGCCGTGGGGGACAAAGATGAGAAGCACGCCCAGAAGCAACCAGAACATGAACCAGTAAGCGTAGTAGAGGAACGGGAACTGGTCCCGGGTCTCGATACTGGCCGCGACCGGTTCGTGCACGACATAGGTGGCGAACGACGCGCTCGACCCCTCATGGCATTTCGCGCAGACATACGCGTGGCGACGGATGGGATTCAGGATCGAGAAATAGTGATCGATCGAGGCAATGGGTTCCCGGCGATGGCACTGGCGACAGGTGTTGTTGCCGCGGATCGTATGCAGGTTGTTCGCCTCCTGCTCATGGCAGTTTTCGCAGCGACGAAACGTGTATCCCTTGACGCCTGCATGAGCATCCGCTTTCGGTCCCGGTGCGGGTGCAGCCGTCGACCTGGGACCGAACTGCAACGACATCGCGTTGTCGGATGGATCAAAATAATCAGAACTCTGTATCTCGTCCCGGTAGCGGCGTATCAGCGCGCCGGCATCTTCAGCGCCCGTTGACTGGGCCGATACCGCAAAAGCGTTCGTTGCGACAAACGCCTGCAGGAACACCACACAGAGACCACCCAAAACAGTGGCCCGGATCAGGTCACGCTTCGCGCGCCATCGATGATGCAGAGCCATGTGCCGCTCCCCCGCTGACTACCCCTCCTCCGGCTTTTGCTCCGACTCCCCGGAATCCGCCTTTTCCATCCCTTCGGGATACGAACGCTTTGTGAGTGCGTCGTAGCGCTCCTGCAGCTCCTTCAGGTCCTGGTCCTTGTGCTCGTGGCAGGTCTCGCAGGAGTTGGGCAGGTCGGGATTCTCCAGGGTGTCCCTGGGTAGCAGGGTCACGAACACGTGACTGTGGATGTCACCCGACTCCGCGCTCTTGGCGATCCTGGGCATATGGCAGCCAACGCAATTGGCGAACGAATGTATCGAGTGGGGCCCCTCCCTGTTGACCTGCTCGTGACACTCGAAGCAGACCTTGGATCCCTTGGTAGCGGTCTGGGAACGGGTTGCTCCCTGGCCCAGTTCGTGCGAGTAATGACAGGAGTTGCAGGTCACACCTTCCCTGGAGTGCTTGGACTGTTTCCAGTCGATATACTGCTGGTGGTGACCCTTGGAAAACTCGTTGGCATAGACGTGCTTGACGTCGCCGGCCTCGAAAGACGTGGATTGGTAATAGGCCTCCAGCGACTTGCCCGGCTCGTACCCTACCGGCCAGCCGGCACCCTTGACGTGGGTCGACTTACCGCGGTTGTGGCAGGATCCGCAGATCTGGACCGATACCCCCATCGTCAACTTCTCGGGATTCACAATCGTTTCGCGCTTTTTGTAGGTCTCGGCCTTGGGTAACGCCGCATGCCATGAGCCCTTGCCATGACAACTCTCGCATCCGACGCCGGGCTCCATAAACGTCTTCTGCTCGAGATCGACGCCTGTCGCGTGGCAGCCCCCGCATTTCTTCAACCAGGGCCGCTTGTCCCAGTCATGCTCGTGATAGTTGACCCAGCGGCCCGTATCGATGTTGTACTGGACGGGGGAAATGAAGAGATCGCCCTCTTTCTCGATCAGATAACGCTGTTTCCACTGGCTGCCGATGGTGTAGAGGATGTCCTCTTTCTTCGGAATGTAGATTTCTTCAGCTGGCACCTTCAGCTTCTTGTCGAGATTCTTCAGATCTTCCCGGATCGCCGCCTCGTCGAAGACGGGGATGATTGCATCCTCGTTGGCCCGCACGTCCTGGATCATGCGGCTGTGCAGCGTCTTCTTCCACGCGTCATGATGCTCCAGGTGGCAGGTCATACACGTCTCGGAGCCTACATACTCCTTGGGACTGGAGAGGATCTGGTTTACGTCGACGCCTTGCCGCTCGCCGGCGCAGCCCGCCGCTATCAGCGCTGCAAAGATCACAATGAAAGATTTGCCTCTGAGCAGCATGATTCCCTCCCCTCATGTTTTATATTTAAAAACTATAGACTGTTTAGAACATATGATGGGATTCCGCATATTGATTTATGTCAATTTTACTCTGATTTGAAGCGAGGGGGACGCCGGCTTCGATGCAAGGCCCAGTCGGCATCAGGACAACAGGGCTTGCATAAGGTGGACCCCATAAGGAAGGTTCCCGGTGAGAAGGTAAGATATTGCGGCATTCGCATCCGCGAATCGCCGGATGGTCACTCGCCAGGAAAGAACCTGAGGGCACGCCGGGATCAGTCGTCACCCGGCGCCAGTTTCTCCACCAGCCAGCCGTTGAGGACCGAGAACACGGCGATGTAGACGGTCAGGGTCACCATGTATGCAAGGCCAAAGTAGTAAGCCATCAACGGCAACCATGGCAGTTTGATGGATCGGGCATAGAGAAAGGCGGCGATCAGTGCCGGACGGACCCCCTGCTGGCGCAGTTCCCTCAAAAGGGCATACCAGGGATAGACCGGTCCGTGGGAAAGGATCCCGGTGGTGACCGCAATCATCCAGCCCTTCGTGCCGCTGCCTCGCCCCGCCAGCTTGACCAGCCTGCCCTTCGCATCGCGCGCCAGATGAAAGGCCCAGATGACGAGAAAGACCAGCAGCAGGGCGGGCAACATTTTCGCTCCCGCTTTCAGGGAATACTGAAGCCCACGCAGCGCGGTCGCGCCGTCAACCATCGCAACGATCGCATAGAGGGCTCCGACACCAAGCAAAAACCACCAGCCGAACCCTGCCTTAGGCGATTTCCTGGTCTGGCCTTCTTGTCAGACACGCAGCGTCACCACGGTGAGCCACGCGATCGGGACGCAGAACAGGAAGGCGATCAGATTTCGCCAGAGGGCGAAACGCCAGCCAAGCATCCCGGCTTCCGCGGGAAGCTGAACGACACCCACCGTTGTCCAGGCGGTGATGAAGGCCGTGACGGTCACCAGGGCGATCCCCCCCAACACAAGCTCGCCACCCAGCACGTAACCGGTGAACGGCGGACCGGTAGAGACGCTCCCGATAACGGCGGCGACCCACGTATCTACGGCCGTACCGTGCCCGAACAACCCAGCCCGGAACAGCCAGGGTACGAGTTGCACCAGTAGTCCGGCCAGCAACAGTACGCCGACCAGAAGCGGCAGTAGTCGAAGGAAGGCGTCGGCGGTCTTGCGCAGTGAATGTCGAAGCGCCTTTCTGTCTATCGTCATGGCACGCGTCGTAGTGTGCTGCCCCTTGTGATTCCTAAATCCAGTCTAAGGCGATTTCTGTCAAATGACATACCATCCTGCTCGTCTTTTCGTCCGTCCTCTGTGTTGCGACAACCGCTACATCGTTCGACGATGCGCCTGTCGTCGCGCCTTGATGACGAACGATAATCCGACGCGATCCAGTATGTCATTTTCCGGCGATCGCCTAAGTCATCCACGCGGTATTCCTTGCGGCGAAGCGGTCGAATCTGCCCTATGCGCCGTCCGTTGTTCGATAACCGGGTTAAATCGACCAGCGCTCGTCGCCCCGCTCACGCGGCCTCGCGGTGACTGATCCTGAAAATCCGGGCGGGCATCGGGTGTTCGAGGTGTCGAAATGCAGCCAGTCCAGCATCTCTTCGAGACCGGGGCGGCGCCCGAGATGCTGGCGACATTGCGCAAGATTCTCGACAACCTTGTCCCTGCGCATATCCAGATTGCCGCGAATGTTCTCCAGCCCCCTTTCTCTGGCGACGGGATCCAGATCGATCAGGCAACCGCTCGGCAGCCAGGGGAAGCCGTCCTCGACCTGCCGGTCTATGCGGGCCGCTGGCTCACTGCTCAGCGCGCGGTAGCGATCCGCAAACCGGAACTGGCGATGCTGGGGCGCGATGAAATCGAGGATCGTCAGATGGGGCTTTTCCTCGTGGAGCCGCAGACCCCGACCGATCTGCTGCAGATAGACCGTGAGGCTCTCCGTGGGGCGCAGCAGGAGAACGGTGTCCACCTCGGGAATATCGACCCCTTCGTTGTAGAGATCGACGGTAAAGATAAAACGGATCCGGCGTTGCACGAGATCCCTCTGGGCTTCCCTGCGCCGGTCCTTGCCGCTGTTGGCCGTGAGGGCCTCGGACGGGAGGTCCCATTCCGAGAATATCCGCGCCATGAACCGGGCATGCTCCTGGCTGACGCAGAATCCAATCCCGCGGATGCGTCCCGGATCGGCCACAGTCTCCAGTACCTGACGGTACACCCACTTCGCCCGCACCTCGTTCGCGCCGAATACCCGGTCCAGCTCGGCCTGACTGTATCCGCCGCGCTGCCAGTGGAGATGCGCGAGATCGATCGAGTCGTGATCGGATACCCCGAAGTAGTGAAACGGGGCGAGCAGACGCCGCTCGACGGCATCCGGCAGGCGAATTTCGTGGGTATAGCGACCACCGAAGTCCTCGCGGATATCACGGCCGTCGGTCCGCTCGGGCGTGGCCGTCAGGCCGAGCAGGACCCGCGGGCGGACATGTTCCAGGATGGCCCGATAGCTTGCCGCCGCCGCGTGGTGCGCCTCGTCCAGCACGACGTAATCGAACTGCTCCCTGTCGAGCCGTTCACGAGCCAGTCGGCCCGGTCCGTACTCGCCAGTTCCTTTTGAATCTGACTGATCAGGCTTGGGGTTCTCCCGGCCCCTGTGAGCAAGGCGGAAACTCCCAGCGGCACATCCGGGCGAATGCTTCTGGATTTTCCAAGGACACCGGCCTCTCGCGTCACAACCTCGAGCAGTTGCTCGAAGGGTGGCACGGGAACCTCTCCTGCCAGGCCTTCGAATGGATTGCCCGCGGACTGCAACGCCCCGGCAAACTGCCCAAGCGCGTGCCCCCACTGATCGTGGTCCTTCTCTCGCAGGGCAAGGGAAAGGCGTGTGAACAGTCGGCCGAGATGCGCGGCGACGGCGGGTTCGAGATCCTCGACCGATAGTTTGTCGCGCCAGCGCGCGAGCTCCTCCAGCCCGAGTTCTCTCAGCTTCTCCCGCAGGGTGGGCGTCGAGAGCCGTTCGTGAAGTCCGAATCCGACCCCGGACTCCTCGCTCATGCGCGCATGCCCTGCAGGACCACGTTGATGAGGGGAACGTCCGCAGGGGCGATCTGCAGGAGGCGGGCCTCTCCCGCGCTCACCCAGGTTACCGCATCATGCACGAGCAATGCCCCGACTTTGTTCGCCACCGTGGTCGCCAGGGCGATCAACTCGATACTACCGCGTTCGTAGTGATGAATCGTACGGGCGATCTCGGCGCCTGCCACTGCACGCAGCCCCAGCTCTTCTTCCAGTTCCCTTTCGAGGGCCGAGGCAAGAGTCTCACCGGGCTCTACCTTACCGCCCGGGAGTTCCCAAAATCCTTCAAGGTGTTCCCCCGTCGCCCGGCGGGCCATCAGAACCCGCCCGGGGGAATCCCCTATTGCGGCGCAAACGACCTGTTTCATGGGTCTTTTCACCAAATGCGCGTGGGTGTGGGTATGCGGCGGATCGCTGTCCGGCCTCACGGAAATTCCATGGCCGGAATCCCTTCGGAGATTTCCTATGCCATATTCGGCCAGGATACGCGCGAACCCAGCCTCACAACAAACGGGTACCGGAGAACCTACAGAACGAATCTTCGGGCAGACTTGGCCCGCTCGCCTTGACGTTCAGCGTACTGTAATTGAAGGAACGGCTCCCGTAGCAACCGAAAATGAAATTTAAGGTGACAACCGGCTAAAAAAATTACAGATGCGCCTGTACCCAGCGCATGATGTCCCCGGCACCCATCGCCCCCGCCTGGCGGGCGACCTCGCGGCCACCCTTGAACAGCGCCATGGTCGGGATGCTGCGGATCTGGAACTGGGTGCCAAGCATCTGCTCGGCATCGGTATTGACCTTGGCGACCCGCACCCTCGGTTCGAGCTGCTGGGCCACCTGCTCGTAAGCCGGCGCCATCATCTTGCAGGGACCGCACCAGGGCGCCCAGAAGTCCACCAGCACGGGAATGTCGCCGCGGGCAACGTGTTTCTGGAAATTGGCGCCGGTCAGTTCGACCGGATGTCCCTCGAACAACGACCGGTGACACTTGCCGCACTTCGGCGCCTGGCCCAGACGCGCGGAGGGGATACGGTTGACCGCATCGCAGTGCGGACAGACGATGTGCAAGGATT
This sequence comes from Pseudomonadota bacterium, assembly GCA_034722015.1. GTDB lineage: Bacteria > Pseudomonadota > Gammaproteobacteria > JAJDOJ01 > JAJDOJ01 > JAJDOJ01. The sequence goes on along the minus strand of JAYENI010000081.1, from coordinate 50,600 downwards.
CACTCATGTTTGACCCTCGATAACCGAATATCTGGACTGTGCCGTTGCTTCCTATCAGCCGAATGACCAAATCGCGGTGCAATATGTATTCAGAGCATCGGAGTCCGCAAAAAGGCCGATCATCTCACGTTGTCCAGCAAGAATTTTAACTATCAGGAAACATGTGGGGGCATTGTCCCGGATCATCAAGGTGCGAGGAGACGTGACGGTCCGTGCATGTGATGCACCCGGCGATGGACCGGTAATCGACTTGACTGGACCCGCCAGGCCGGGAAGGCTGAAAGGGTAGAATCAAATGTGCGCTCTGTTCTCCAGCACAGAAAGTCGTCAGTCTCTCTTCGCCGTTTCGGCGAGCATATCGCTTTCAGTATGAAAATTGGGGCGTTATCGTCCGCTCGTTCAGGGCAACAGGCACGATCAGAACCGAGAAGCGGCCCTGAGGCCGCTTCTCGGTCGCTACATTGGTTCGTTTTCGGCATGCCCCGAAGGGCTCAGCCAGATCTGTCGTCCCAACTGAAACAAGGCGGCAGCCACGGCGATACCGAGCACGAGTATTCCGACCTCGGCCAGATTGGGCTGATATGACTGGACAGCGCCATACCATGTCGCCATTGCTCCCAATGAAACCTCCTGCCCGGTGATAACGAACGCCCACTCGACCCAAAGTGTGGCTGCCACAATCAATGCGGCAGCGCTACGCGGCAAGCGCGCACCGAAGAACGCCACAACCGCAAAGGGTAAGATCATCCACCCCTCGACCCATCCCTGGAGATCAACGGCGCTGCTTTGTGTCTCATAGCCACACCTGAGCGCCAGGAACACTGCCATCAGGGCCGAGAATCCCCGAAGCACACCAATAAACACCCGCTGCAACCCACCGATTGGCTGGACCAGCACGATCACATCCGTGACGGGAATCATGGGGTCTGGTCTTGCTCCGTGACTGGCGCGCGGAGAAAGACCAGACCCCATTTCCCCCCCATTTCTCCCCGCTTCCGGGGTCCCGTGGGCGCGATGATTCCAGGCACAATCCTACACCACCCCCTGGCTCATGAGGTGAGCCACCATCTCACCCATATCGACGGGGCCGGCTACGGAAACGACGGCACCGGGGCAACGGACCAACCGATTCCCAGAAGGAAGCCGGACGGGAGTCGACGGTTTTGCGACCGGTTTCCCGCAACTCCGGTTCCCGTCTTTCCACTGGGAATCTCCGGTGTCATACTGTTCCTGGAAGCGGCGGGATTTCCCTTGAAGTCTTCCTGCGGATTCGTGGTCGTCGTGAGGATCGAACGGATCGTTCCAGGACTGCCTCCACGGGAACCGGAGTTCCCCGGATGCGTTAGCGCATGCCGCGCACAGACCATGATGTACCTCAGGAAGTTTGCTCTTTTATTGCTCGCAGCGGCTCTGCTGGTTTCCTGCAGCGGCGGTGATAGTGGGGAGGTCTCGTCCGTCAGCGAGCCCCCCGGGAACGATTCCGCCACCCCTTCCAACCAGGCATTTCTGCGCTCCGCCCTGACCGGCGCGGAGATCACGGCCTACTCCATCTCCGGCGCCCCGATCGCCGGGCCTGTCTATTCGCGCGGCGACGCCGGTCCGGAAGAAGCCGGACGCTTCGAACTCCCACTCGACGCCCTTGCTCCGGACGAATGGGTGAAGGTCCGGGTCTCGGGGGGCGTCGATCAAGGGACCGATGCCGGTTCGGCGGAGAGAAACCACGGATATTTCCAGGCCCTGGCGACGGCGGGACGGTTGCAGGCGGGATCGGTCATGGTTACCCCGGTGAGCGACTACGCCGGTTTCGCGATCGGCGACCCCGCCCGATACTCGCCCGGGGAACTGGCCCGCAGACTGGACGCGCTGTCGGAATCCCTGGTCGGCGATATCAATCGCGACGGCAGCGTCGACTACGACGATGTACTCTCCTTCGTGCCGTCCAGGGACGCCTCTCGATTGATCCCTCCCTGGGATGCGATGCTGTCCGGTCCCGTGGCGGCGATCTATGCCGGATACAACCGCCAGGACGATGACCTTAGGTACCGGCCGGTCGATCTGTTCGTAACCGGATCGTCGCCCCACCCTTCAATCGATGCGTATCGGGCAGACATCGAAGACGCCACCCGGCTGATGTTCACGATCCGCAACCATGCGGGCGACATCGTCGAACTGGTTACCGAGCAGATCTGGAAGAGGATCAGCGCTACGACGATCCTGTCCCGCAATGGAGGTGGAAGCATCGGCGCGTACGGACTGATCGTCGCCGACGGAAGAACGATCACGATAGAGTTTCCCGTTCTGGACGAATCGGTCATGAACCCGGATCCGTCCCGCTTCGATCACGTGGCGATCGATGCGCAATACGGGAACTCAGGCGAGGTGACCGCAACCATCCCCAAGAACCTGATGGCTTCCTGGTCCACGGGCGACGCGGAGGTATCGGTCAACGAGCATCGCATCCCCGTCACCGTCCTGGCGGACGACCCCCGCCTGGGACTGGGAATTCCCGCATCCTGGACGACAAGAGCCTACGTCAAACCGGTCAACGTCTCTAGCAACGTGACGGGGAACCGGGCGATCACCCCGGACCGCCCGTTTTTCAACGAGAATACGCCCCCGGGGGAGGAGAACCGGCTCAGATACCAGATCGTGTATTACGCCGACTACGACCCCTCCAAGGCGGCCAGCCGAACGATCTCGCTCACCACCACGTTGCGTGAAGACGATCTCTTCAAGGACTTCATCGGCACGGACGACAAATCGTTCGAGACCGGCATTTCCGGACAACACGAAGACGGCGTGAACTACTACGTCGGTCCGGCGGGTTGGTACGCGATGGACGCAAGGACGGCTGAACGGATCGAGGGATCCGTAACGAGCGTCCGGGATATCGGCTACTTTCAACACGGATGGACCCCTTCCACCCGGCAAATCTACCTCTCGCCAGACTGGCGAAGTGACGCGGAATTCTTCGCCGACATCGACCTGGAAGACGGGGACATTACCGCGAGCTATCACGGTGACCGGCATTTCAACCGGCGAATTCTCTACATCCCCCCCGAATCGAACTGAACACGGATCCGGGCGGCACGGGCCAGTCCGCGGTGGCAAATCCCGACGCACCAGGATTCCACCTGAAGCGAACCGGACCGGCGGCGGGTCCGCTCCCCCTGGGACGCGGAGATTCCGGCTCAGGCCGTCGACACCCGCGGCTCGCCCGGCTCCGGCAACGGAAAGGAAAGAATCGCCGCCATCAGCACGAAACCGGCCGACCACCACAGGCAACCCTCCAGCCCGTGCGTTTGATAAACCCAGCCCGAAAGGACCGTGCCGGTCAGCCGCCCCCCGGCATTGGCCATGTAGTAGAAACCGACATTCATCGACACCTTGTCGAAATCGGAATAGGCGAGGATCAGGTAGGAGTGCACCGCAGAGTTGATGGCGAAGACGATCCCGAACAGAACCAGGCCGACGATCAGGACCGTCGCGGGGTCCCACCCCTGCGCCAACCCAAGGGCGATGCCAGCCGGCAGGAACGCCAGCACGAAGACCCACAGCCGAGCCGTCCCGCCGCCCGGACCACGTCCGTGGTGACTGTGCCGAATGAGTCTCGGCGCGGAGACCTGCACGAAGCCGTAACCGATCACCCACAGGGCCAGGAAACCACCGACCCACATGAACTCCCAGTGCAGCACGTCATAGAGGAACACCGGCAGGCCGACCACGAACCAGACGTCGCGCGAGCCGAACAGGAAAAAGCGCGCCGCCGACAGCCAGTTGATCGCCGGCACCTTCGAGAAAACCTGGGTGAACTTCGGCTTGGTCTTCATCCTGCCCAGTCCGGAAGGCAACAGGACCGCAGTGACGATCAACACCACCAGCAGCAAACCCGCCAGCACCGCCAGGGCGGCGCGAAAGCCGATCCACTGCAGCAGGGCGGCGCCGACGAAGAAACCCGCGCCCTTCAGCGCGTTCTTGGATCCGGTGAGCACGGCCACCCATTTGAACAGCTTCGATTCCCCGCCGTCGCCGGCCAGCATCTTGACACTTGCCTTGGCCGACATCTTGTTCAGGTCCTTGGCGATGCCCGACAGGGCCTGCGCCGCCATCACCCAGGGTACCGACAGCCAGGCGTCCGGCACCGCGAGCAGACCGAGGGCGAGGACCTGCAACCCCATACCGATGTGCATGGTCAGGTTCAAACCGATGCGCGCCCCGAGCCAGCCACCGACGAGATTGGTGACGATGCCGAAGAACTCGTAGAACACGAACAGCATCGCCACCTCGAAGGGTGAATAGCCCAACTGGTGGAAATACAGCACCACCAGCATGCGGATCGCGCCGTCAGTGACGGTGAAGGCCCAGTAGCCACCGGTCACGACGAGATAGTTGCGCAGATTGCTATTCATCGACCCGCTACCGCAACAGCGTCCAGACGCCGATGAGGATGAACCCGACCCCGGCAATGACGTGCAGGGTTCGCTCACTCACGTACTGCGAGATCACGGCGCCGCCCAGCACCCCGATGGCCGAGGTGGCGATCAGGGCCAGGGACGCGCCGAAAAACACCGTCCACTTGCCGACGTCCTTGTCCGCCGCGAACAGCAGGGTGGCGAGTTGCGTCTTGTCACCCAGTTCGGCGACGAACACCGTGCCGAAGACCAGTCCGAGCACCTTCCAGTCCATGGTCACAGGCTCCGGGCGATCATTGCGGCGATGTCCATCATCCGGCAGACGTAACCCCATTCGTTGTCGTACCAGGCGTACACCTTCACCTGCGTGCCGTCGATCACCAGGGTGGAGAGCGCGTCGACGATCGACGACCTCGGGTCGTTGAGGTAATCGACCGACACCAGCGGGCGTTCCTCGTATCCCAGGATGCCCTTCAATTCACCTTCGGCGGCTTGCCTGAAAAAGTCATTGACCTCCTCCGCGGTGACCGGCCGGGCGGCCTCGAAGACGAAATCAGTCAGCGAGGCGTTGAGCAGGGGCACGCGCACCGCATGCCCGTTCAGCTTTCCTTCCAGTTCGGGAAAGATCTTCGTGATGGCCTTGGCCGAACCCGTGGTCGTCGGGATCAGCGACTGGCCGCAGGCGCGCGCCCGGCGCAGGTCCTTGTGGCCCTTGTCGACGATGATCTGTGTGTTGGTGATGTCGTGGATGGTGGTCATGCAGCCGTGCACAATGCCGATTTCCTCGTGCATGACCTTGACCACCGGTGCCAGGCAGTTGGTGGTGCAGGAGGCAGCCGTGACCAGACGATGTTCGCCCGGGTCGTAGAGGTGATCGTTAATCCCGTAGACGATGTTGAGTGCACCCTCGGTCGGCGCCGCGACGATGACCTTTTTCACCCCCTGCTCGAAGTAGGTCCGCAGTGTCTCCGGCTTTTTGTGGTGTCTGCCGGTGGCCTCGATGACGATGTCGCACCCCGACCAGTCGGTCTCGCCTGGCGACGCATCGCGGCTGCAGGCGATGCGCTCGCCATCGACGATCATCGCGTGACCGTCCGAGGTGCAGTCCACCTCCCAGGCGCCGTGTACCGAATCGAACTTCAGCAGGTGCGCAGAGCCGACCGCATCGGTCGAGATCTCGTTGACCTGCACGATCTTCAGTTCGTCCCTGCCCCAACCGGCCCGAAGGCCCAGCCGACCCATGCGGCCGAAGCCGTTGATTCCCAATCGAACCGTCATCACCCTATCTCCCCGAGTTGAATTCACGCCCGAATCGCGGGCCCGGACACGGTCTCCGTCACCCTGAGACGCCGGCCGAAATCACAATCCTGTTTGCCCCTGATACTCAGCTACCTTCCGGTATCGAACTATCGGGTCCCGCCTCCGCTACCAGGAGAGATCCGGGCCGGCGCGCCACGCTCGTACCATCCGCGCGTCGCGTTCACGATCCTCACCACCGAGAGCATGACCGGCACCTCCACCAGCACCCCGACAACCGTCGCCAGGGCCGCGCCGGAATCGAATCCAAACAGCACGATGGCGGTCGCCACCGCGAGTTCGAAGAAGTTGCTCGCCCCGATCAGGGCCGAGGGGGCCGCCACGCAGTGCGCGACCCCGAACCGCCGGTTGAGCCAGTAGGCAAGGCCCGAGTTGAAATACACCTGGATCAGGATCGGCACGGCCAGCATGACGATCACCAGCGGCTGTGCCAGGATCTGCCTGCCCTGGAAACCGAACAGCAGCACCAGCGTCGCCAGCAGGGCGGCGAGCGAGATCGGGTGCAGGGTGTCCAGCAGACGTTCCAGCGCCGCTACCCCACCCTTGCCCAGGACCCGGCGGCGCCACCATTGGGCGAAGACGACCGGAATGACGATATAAAGCACGACGGAGAGGAACAGCGTGTCCCAGGGCACGGCGATCGCCGACAGCCCGAGCAGCAGGCCCACGATCGGCGCGAAGGCGAAGATCATGATGGTGTCGTTCAGCGCCACCTGGGTCAGGGTGAAGTTGGCGTCACCACCGCTCAGGCGGCTCCACACGAACACCATCGCCGTGCAGGGCGCCGCGGCGAGCAGGATCAGCCCCGCGATATAGGCGTCGATCTGGTCCGCCGGCAGGTAGGGCGCGAACACCCCGCGAATGAACAGCCAGCCCAGCAGGGCCATCGAAAAGGGCTTGACCGCCCAGTTGATGAACAGGGTGACGCCGACGCCTTTCCAGTGTTCCTTCAGGTGATGCATGGCCGTGAAGTCGACCTTCAGCAACATGGGGATGATCATCAGCCAGATGAGCACCGCCACCGGCAGATTGACCCGCGCGACCTCCATGCGACCAATGGCCTGGAACACCGCGGGCAGCCAATGGCCCAGCACGATACCGGCGACGATGCACAGCCCGACCCACAGCGTCAGGTAGCGTTCGAAGAACCCCATGGCACCGCCGGCGGCGCGCCTGGCAGTAGCCTCACATTGGGCGCTCACGGGCTACTGCCCCTCCAGTTGAAGGTAGGTGCGGTTGATGTTCGTGCGGTGCCAGTCGTCGAAGTGCTCGAGGTGCGCGAACCGGGGCTCATCGCCCAGGCGATCGACCACGTGGTCCAGTTCTTCCCAGTCGGCGACCGCCGCGCCGACCTGCTCGACCAGCCAGTCGAGATAGTCGCCGCTCTCGCGCCGCGCCTTCGCGAGGTCACACACGCTGCCGTGACCGGGCACGATCACCTCCGGCTGCAGCGCCTCGACCCGGCGGAAGGCCTCGCGCCAGCTGCGCACGTCGCTCCAGGGATGGACGTCCAGCATCCGGTCCACGTAGATCAGGTCCCCGCTGAACAGGACCTTCTGCTCCGGCAACCAGAGGACCGCGTCCCCGGGGAAATGCGCGTCACCCGGATAGAGCAGAACCAGCGGCACGCCACCGGGATTCAGCTCCAGCCGATCGGTGTCGGCGGCCGGATCGGCGGTCGCGGGCTGCGTGCCGGCGAAGTCATCCTTCAGGATCGGTTCGAGTCTTGCCATATGCTGGTCGGCGAACCGCCGCTGCGTCTCGACGGTACGGCCCAGGGCAATGATCCTGGCGCCCTGGCGACGAAAGTAGTCGTTACCCAGCCAGCGGTGGTCCTGGCTCCCGGTATTGATGACCCAGCGGACCGGCTGGTCCGTGACCGTGCGAACGGCCGCCTCGACGAGCCTCGCGCCTTCGGCCGACGCACCGCTGTCGATGAGCACCACGCCTTCGGGCGTGACCACGAAACCGAGGTTGTTGTTCAGGGCGTGGTTTTCGGCCGTACGGCCGTCGGTCGGTCCCACGATGGCATAGACGTCCCCGGCGACCTGAGTCGCGGTCGGCGTATAGGCCCAGGCGCCGCCCAGGGCCTGCAACCCGAGCAGTGAAAGCAGTATCCAGCGCCTCATTCCGCCACCGCTTCGGTCTCCGGCAGCACGAGCTGACCGATTTCATCGAGCTTCTCCTGCAACCTCAACCTATCCAGGGACTCGAAGGGCAGGTTCACGAAGAGGGAGATCCGGTTCCGCCACTCCGAGAACGCCTTACACAGATTCAGGACGTTGAAATCCTTGTGTGCCATTGCGCTGCCCTCCGATTCGGGTTGGGAATAAGGCGCATTCCAGTATGTCATTTTCCTTCAATCGCCTAAGTGAGTTCTCGCGCTACCGGGATCCGGACGACCGTCAGGCGCAACGCGGTACCCCGGGTCGATTCGGCATGTCCGCCAGGGCAGCGCGATCGTTCCCGTAGGGCACCGTCCCGATCACGCCCCTCGCCGTCTCCTCGAGGATGTGCCTGACCCACCCGGGCAGTGCCAGGTTGGATGACTGATGCGAAGCCCGGAAAGCCGACACGCTCCTCCCAGGGACGCAGCGAAGTGTTCCCTGCAAGCTCGACGATATCTTGCAGCGCTGTGCTTTCCCGCTTTGCTTGCGAGTCCGGGGCTCGTCATCCGTGGCGACCTCGTTCGGTCGAAAGAATACCCGGACGAGGTCCCCGACACCGTTAGGGATTGTCGGCTCGCCTTACGAGGACTTGTACGTAGTTCTCGTCCCGGTCCCAGCCCGCGGCTTCGTCCGAACCAATAGCAAGGTGTGTGCCGATAACTCGACGAAGGACTGCGGTTGCATACCGTGCGCGCATCCCCCGGCGTCAGCGCGTGTGGCTCACACCGTGCGCCAGCCACCCGCGGACACAGATCACGCTCGACAGATTTGTTTCAGAATGCGGTGTTGCCCCGGTTCATTCCTCAGGGTACCGGAAATGCCCTCCCCGGACGGTCAGGCCGGCACCGTCAACGCGGCTTGACGGCCCTTATCAACGCACCAGTCGTAGCAGGCGCAGTCTTGTACCCAGTGAATCCCGTCAATTCCACCTGAACGAAGCCGGCTTGTGTCAACATCGATATAAACACGTCCGGCTCCAATGTCCCGGAGACACAGTCCGCCCAGGATTCTTCGCTATTGCAGGAGACGGCGCGTCCTTGCGATGGATCGCGGACCATGTCGGCGATTTGCAGACGGCCGCCAGGCCGAAGCACCCGGAAGATCTCCCCGAGAACGGCCGTTTTACTCTCGCCAAGGTTGATGGCGCCGTTGGATATCACCACATCCGCACTGGCGCCAAGCAGCGGAAGCGCCGCCATCTCCGCTTCGTGATAGACGATCTGCGAGAAACCGGACACAGCGGCGTTCGATGCCGCCTTATCAATCATCGCCGGCGTACAGTCGATACCGGCTACCTTGCCTTTTCCTCCAACCAGTAGCGCTGCAACACAAGCATCGGCACCCGCACCACAACCGATATCGACGATAGTTTCGCCGGCACGGATCGGCCCCAGGCTAAAGGGATTGCCAACTGCCGCGGCTGACTCCCAGACACCGTCCGGCAGGCGATTCAACCAGTCTTCAGGATAGCCCAGCGCGCGGGCATTGTCCTTACCTCTTCCCCAGCCAAAATCCGAGTCGGGTTCATTTGCCAGGCGCGTATACAGTTCGAGAAGTTGCGCACGTATATCCGGGCCGTGGTTTTGCGAATCGCAGGCAGTCATGTCCGATCGTCTTTCTGCCAGATGCAACGCTGCTAAGGCGATTTCTGTCAAATCATGTACCACCTCACTTGTCTTTTCGCCCGTCTTCGGCGTTGTGGCAACGGTTGCATAGTTCGACTATGCGCCCGTTGCCGCGCCTTGAAGACGAACGAAAATCCGGCGTGATCTGGTATGTCATTTTCCGGCAATCGCCTAAGGATCCGCCGAAGGCAGGTGAAAATAGTCTGAGCGGAGTGTGCCGGCGATCGCGGCACATCCGTCAGACCAGGTAATATCTATGAAAAGCTGTTGGCTTCGAAGGTCGGATGCGTGATCGACGGCCTGTTGCGCCAAAAGTCCGATACCTGTTCGAGCTTACTCAGGCAGCCTGGGAGCCTGTTGCTGAGTGGTGCCTGCTCCGGGAACTCCACCATACGGATAACCGTATCCGGGAAAGCCGTACCCGGGATAACCATACCCATACCCGGGATAGCCACCCCCCCAGCCGTAGGGACCGCCGCCGTAGCCGTAAGGGCCCCGTCCATAGTAGTAGTCCCGGTCGTAGTAGCGATCCCTGTTGCTGCTACTGTTAAACCACTTGGAGGGGTTCATCATGTCAAACATCCCGGCCGAGGCGGTTCCCGGAACCGCCACACCCGACAGTCCGACGGTCGCCACGGCGGCTGCGAAAGCAATCAATCTTGGCTTGAACATATTCTTGTCTCCAGACCTGTTAATGGGTACCTGCTTCAGAATAAGCTTCCCACCCAAGCGCTCGTCAGCCATGGCGCCAATGTCGGCCGCTACTCGGCACCGTGTTGCAGAATCGACGCAACTTGAACACGTGATCCGCCCACTCCGTGACTGCGTCACTTACGAGGAAGTATATTAGCGGATTATAATACACCTTTAGCTTGACACGGCTCAAGACCTTTTGGCCACTCGCATCCGGCCAGGCGAGCGATTCTGGCCGATACAGCGGATAGGACCCGTTTTTCCAATAGTTTGGCACAAGCTGCTATTATTACAACCGCGTCTGGAGATGGCCCGGTTTCACGCGTGGGGCCAGCGAAGTTCTCCGGGCAACGCGCCATAGGGTGCCCTGAAGCGAGGGTCTGGCGCAGGAATCCTGCCTCTCGGACACGGACGACTTGGCGTAAACTCCGGGGATCCGAATCGAGCCGATTTCCGCCCGGAGACCATAGACTGGACACGATATCCCCGCCTGGAGAGGTCGGTACGCACCGTCCACTCCGGATGCCGTGGAATCACAGTCGGGACGTTAATTTACCACCCTTTAACCTGCAAACCAGATTCAGGCCTCAAAACCTGGAGGATCTTTCAATGAAGAAGTTGCTGATTGTTCTGCTGACCGCATTGCCGCTTTACCCCGCCCTGGGAGAATACCAATCCTCGCTTCTTGTTCAAACAGGCCAGTTCCGCGAGAGCGATCTCATTGTCCGCACCGTCAGTGACCTCGAAAGCAACAAGATCTGTCTGGCCTTCTATGTACGGACGACGGGGACCAGCCCGGCAATGTACTGTTACGAAGGGACCTCCGGCTTCCGGACCAACATCAACCAGGTGGGACACTTCAAGGAAGGGAAACTGGTCATTCGGAAGATCAAGGATTCCGTCAACAGCATGTCCTGCCTGGTCGCATATGTCAGTACATCCGGAACCTCACCTGCCATCGACTGTTACCGGAGTGCCTTCGCCCCGAAAGACAGCATCGTCCGTCAGGGACACCTACGCGAGGGAGACCTCGATGTGCATCGGGTGGTGGACCCGGACAGCACGGAAACCTGTCTCATCGCCTTTGTCAGCACGAACAGCACCTCTCCGGCATTGATCTGCTACAAGAGTCAAGCCGGTGGCAAAGGGAGCCTGACGCAGACGAACCAGATGCGGGAAGGTGATCTTATTGTCCGCAAGGTCGTTGATGAACCCAACGGCAAGGAGTGCCTGATTTCGTATGTCAGCACTGCGGGTACCCGGTCACATATCCACTGTTTCGACAAGGACCTGCCAGCTCAGCCTGCAAACCCCTTGCCGTCCAGATATCGTACGACGCCCTGAGCTTAGGCGATTTCTGTCAAATGACATACCATCCTGCTTGTCTTTTCATCCGTCCTCTGTGTTGCGACAACCGTTCCATCGTTCGACGATGCGCCTGTTGTCGCGCCTTGATGACGAACGAGAATCCGGCGCATTCTGGTATGTCATTTTCCGGCAATCGCCTTAGCCCTTGCCTTCAGGGAAGGCAGAGGAACCCTTGGCCTGCCACAGACCGGGCCGCCGTTTAGTCCGGATCCAGAAAAACCGCCAGCACCCCAGTGTAACCGTAGAGCCGATTGTGGGAGATTTCCCCGTTGGCGTAGAAACCCGCAAGTGGAAGGTCACCGAGTGCTTCCCGTACCAGGGCAAGTTCCGCAGAATCCGGGCCGAAAAGGCTCTGCCCCCTGCCGAGACAACTGAAATAGAGCGCGCCCTTCGGCTGGCCCTTGATTCGCGCTCCGACGTTACCCAGCATACGCCGGAGATCCTCCCTCGCGGTGTCCGCGTCGCGCTTCGCGAATTGCAGCTGCGCACCCTCCTGCAGGTGATCACCGACCGCCAGGGCGCCGTTATCCGGGTCGATTCCGAGCAGGTTTCTGACCAGGAAGTCCCCGGTGTCCGATCCGGGGATGTGAAGGGCCGCGAAGATGTAACCAGCCATGCGCCGGGGGTCGCGCGCCAGAACGTCGCCCACCTCCTCGTTCAGCACGTCGAGGGCGGGACGCCCGTCCAGCCGTGTAATGATGTGCGCGTCCGCCCCGGTCACCTCGTGTCGATGTCCGAACAGGGTGCAACCCTGGGTCACCCCCGTGACCACCGGGACGCTGCCCGAAAACAACACACCCGAGAGGCCGTTCATGGTCCGGTCACCCGCGATCTGAATCAGATCCTCGTCCTCGGACGAAGAGAGTCCTCCGACCAGAAACCCGCCCTCCATCCCGGCGCTGAGTCCGGAAATCAGTCTCGGCACTCGCGAATTGCGGGGATCGCCGTGAACCACGCCGAACGAGCTGAGGTTGCGCTCGCGCCAGGACCGACTGGCATCCAGGAACCCTGAGAGGTCGTCGCTGACGGTCGGGAGCAGAAGAAAACTGTCAGGTTCGAAATCGGCCACCAGCACGCTGATCGCGGGCTGACCGTAACTCTCGACACCATTTCCGATGACACCTGTCGCGACACTGCCGACCCACCGATCAATCGGGGTCTCGGCGCGAAGCTGGTCGAGTATCCCGTCGATACCGGATGTCAGTGAGCCGTCGAAGTAGATGAATCCCAGGTTCACCGAGTCGGGCACGCCGCGCAGAGCCGACACCAGTTCGCTGACCAGTGCGTCCGGGTCGTTACCGCTCAGGAATTCATGTTGGAACATGGTCTGTGGATGCCGCCTGATCGTGAATCACCAGAACACATCTTACGCCATGGTGTAGCTGGGGTGACGCAATTTCCGCAGCTGTCCGTTCCAGAAGGGTGTGGATAAGCCTGACCCCGGCACCTCGGCCCTGTCAGTCACACGGCAGAAGAGCCTCCCACATGCCCGGTATCCGGTTATTTCACACGGATCCGTGGCCCTGCTGAACCCGGAACCCGGTCACAAAACAGCCCTGAACGGCGCGTCGACCGTGACGAGTGGAGCCATTATTCATTAGATTTTTCTTATATACTGCTCGCTTGATTAGTTCATGTGGCACAACACTCCCGTATGAGGGTTCAGGCGGAGAAAGGCATATGAAGAACTTATATGACACGATGAAAGGTCCCATCCTGGCGTTTCTGCTTGGCGGCATCGCCGCACAGGGCGCTGTCGCCGAAGAGGTCTGCGAACCGTTCGGAGACGACCGGGTGAACCCCGAGATCATGGGGGGAATGCTGGAAGCCGCCGAGGATGGCTATCTGTATCGGATCCAGCCCGCCACGTCTCAGGTCGGGTTTTGCGTTACTAGCGTTTTTGCGCCTGTTAACGGCCAGTTCGATGAATTTCGTGGCGGTCTGGCCTGGCAACCGGTATCCGAGGGTGACAGCCAGGCCCTCGTGATAGTGCGCACGGACAGCCTGCATACCGAAAGTGCAATCATCGACAAACTCATCAAGGGAGCAGGGTTCTTCGATGCCGAAAACCACCCGGAGATCCTTTTCGTCAGCAAGGGCATCAAATGGATCACGCCGAAAACCGCGTTGATGCATGGCGACCTCACGCTGCGCGGTGTAACCCGGCCCGTGGAATTCGCGGTGGAACTCGTCGAGGGGGAAAGTCGCCCGGGTGAGGTGCAGAACGTCACCGTCAAGGCCACCACCATCAACCGTTTCGACTTCGGAATCAGCAAGATGTCCGCACTGGTAAAGAATGACGTCCGTCTCTGCCTCAGCATCGACGCGGTCAGGTTCAGCCCGGATTCCCCGGTAATCGACACCCGATCGGCTGCACGAACCGGTCAGGGGAATGCCTGACACCCCTCTTCCGCTCAAACCCGCGACGCGCGAAGATTCACGAGGCCCCCAAAATTCATGGGGGCTTTTTTTGCCGAACCACTGTTCGAAATTCCCTATACCAGCCTGGCTCTAGACATCTGCCCGACCGCCCCTCGCTGCACGCAATCAGGTCTGAAACAGTCCGTGGCGATTGTGCCAGGCCTCGATGCTCTCGTCAGGGTAACGTGCGAAATGCCTGTGCCCTTCCCCCTGCGGCACGACAACCCACGGCGCCGCGAAGTCGAGCATGATGTGGACCCACTCGGGCGGTGCGGGCAGCGGCGTGTCAATGGCGGAAGCGAAGGGGTAAATCCACTTTTCCCATCGGGGATCCGCGGCCCACAGGGCGCTGCCGCAGTCGCGGCAGCAATAACCCTTGCCGGGGCTCAACACGAGTTCTCCCGGATGTGCGTCGTCGTCCACCCGGTTGTGGTGCGCGGCAACGAACCCCTCCCCTTCGACCTCGAGGGTATCCGCCATCGCCATGATATTGATGGCGTAACCACCACCGCCTGCGGTCTTTCGACAGATCGAGCAGTAGCAACGCATGTAGGGGTAGGGCGTGTGAGAGACGGCCCTGAATCTCACCTGCCCACAGTAGCAGCTTCCCTCGATCTCCATGCCGACCCTCCCGACGTGATCGCGGCCCGGATGATGTTACGCACGGAGTTTAGGCGATTGCCGGAAAATGACATACCGGATCGCGCCGGATTATCGTTCGTCATCAAGGCGCGACAACAGGCGCATACGAACGATGGAACGGTTGAACGCAACACAGAGGACGGATGAAAAGACAAACAGGATGGTATGTCATTTGACGGAAATCGCCTTGGCTTCCCTCGTCGAGACGGGTGAATGACCCGCGGACAGCGTGGTTCGCCAACTGGAGATCATGACGGACGAGCAACACCCCCTTTTTCACCGGGTGGCGCCTCCCCGGCGCCACCCGGCCCTCTTGTCACGCCGGCTCCCCTCACCGGTTGTACCAATCGATGCGGCATCGGCGATTCAGGCCATAGTGCCTAGCTATTGCTTCCAGGCAGTACCCGACGACACTTCAGGCAGGAACGGCATGACCGGATTGTCCGGAAATGCCGTATCCAGTCCGATAGTGTGAATGACGCCTTCGGCGTCGAGATAGAACAGTTGTCTCATCACGGCCCTCTCACCCGCGACGATCGGCAACTGGACCGCGCCCTGGCAAAGGTCCCTTGCCTCAACGACCTTGAGATCAATCGATATCACGCCCCCGCCACCTTCACTGACGGTATACGTGGAAGGACCTCCCAACGTGTAGGTCACGAGCGCGCAACCCGCGATCTTTGAGTAACCAACGACGCCGGTTAGGTTCCCTGCGCCGTCTGAGCAAAAACGGGCCAGCCCGTTTTCAGGCACAAATTGCCCCGTGGTCGGATCCAGCAAGACCTGGCCATCAAACTGCACGGCGTAACAGCCAGCCACGTCCGCCACAGAATACGCCTGCGCGTTCATCGGAAGACCGATGAGTACAAGCGCAGACAACAACGCCAACGTTCTCCTTCTCATGGAACACCTCCTTTAACATCCCGCGAACCGAAGTCCGCATCGTGTCAAACCAACGATTTTCCCCCACTCCTATATTCTTTCTAGGCCCGCACGGCCCGATTTACTATCCGTACGATTACAGATTCCCCGGGCAAAAATAAACTTTCGCGTCCCTGCTTGACGTGAATCAAGTCGCGCGGGGCCCTTGCCCCGGCGCCGGAAAGAATAGCCGTGCCTCGCATCGGATCCCCAAAAAAAATGCGCCCATGGTGACATGGGCGCATACAACAGGAGACTACCTGGAGGAATCGTTGCTAGAGTTCGTTTTCGTGGCAGAGCGTGCAGCTCACTTGCGTTCCCCTGGACAGCTCTACCGTAAAGTTCTCGATCTCCTGCCCGGGGCACAGGTCGCCCTTCTTGCATTCTTCGACGACAAAAGTGCGATTCACTGCGACCCGGGACAGCACAGTCCCTTCACCGTTTTTTCCGTGGCAGGCGCGGCAGGCGTCCTTGTCATTTTCCGCGATCTCCTCGTGGCCGCCATCCACGAAGTGAGTCGCAGTCATTGTGAGCCCACCCGTTTCCATCGGCACCGGATGCATGCCGTGCGGCCCCTTCAGTAAATCGCCGCTGTTCTGCGGATCCAGGAGTCCTCCCTTCCGGAAGTTTTCGGGGTCGTGACAGGTATTGCATTCGACGACGGTACCCTGATGCCCCTGCAACTGGTCGGACGCGATGTTGTCGTTGGCGAACGGATTCTGCACGGGCCAGATCGCATGAGTGGAGTTGTGGCAGCCCTCGCACATCACACCGCCATGACCCGTACTCAAGCGATACAAGACATCGACCGTATCTCCATTCCCGTTCTGGCCCGTGTTCTCCGCGAATCGGGAGTCCGGACGTCCAATGGGCGTGGCGTCGGCGTCGCCTTTCGCGAACGCCTGCAACAAACGAATACCGTCATCGGCCACAATGGCGCCATTGGGGTGACCGGGATTGTTGGCGTCACCGGTATGGCAGGACTGGCACTTCGGCTCGATGGCCCAGGGTACGCGCCTGCTCAGGTCCGCACCTGCCGGAAACGGTGTATTCGGAAAATTCCCGGTGAAGTCGCTACCCACCTGCGCCATGGCGCCGTGGCAGTCCTGACAAACCACGCCACCCGCAAACATGGCGCCGCGCAGACACTGGGTGCGCTTTCCCGGATGGCACTGGTAGCAGGTCTCGCCCAGCACCTTCTGTTCGAAATCGTTGACTGCGAGGGCGCCCGCGGATCGCTCGGGACTATCCGGCGCCGGCATCGCCGGGAACAGGGGTCTGCCTTCGAACGGCGGTAGATTCCCATGGTGAAAGTGCATGGCACGCGACATGCTGATGTGAACGGTCTGCTGGCGGCCGTTCAGGCCCTGTTCGGGCTCGTCAACCGGACCCGCCTGGGCCAGATCAAGCGCCGGGGTGTAGTGGCAGCGTGAACACTGGATCGGCGTCTGGTTGGCCAGGCAATCCGGGTCCTGGGGATCGGCAACGGAATCGCATACCCTGGCAGCAAGATTGTTTCCAGCGTCCCAGTTGCGATACTTGTCCCCGTGCTTCATGTCGTGCAACCGAAGAACGTTGACCTTGGCGGTATTCAGCAACTGCTCGAGTCGCGTATTTCCCGGGGGGTTGTCGTCCAGCGTTTCTACCTGAAAAGTGGTTTGAGACACTGCCGCGCCGATACACGCATCGGAATTGGCAAGCACCTCGCCCGGCAGGGACGGATCCGCACAGTCGATTGGCTCCACGTGACAGTTCTGGCAATCGGCCTCGGAAGCAACCGGCAGGACGACATCCAGCGAAGCCATCTCGTCGTGCGTACCCTTGTCACGGGCGGTAAGCTGCATTAACGGGTAGGCGTTACCTCGCCCGTCATCGTCGACGGGCATGATTGGTACACCGTCCGCGGCAAACCAGTTGACATTCGTCACACGGCTGCCGAAGGGAAAGTCGACAAAAAAAGCGAGGTCCCTGTCGAAGCGGTCAAACTCCTGCGGGATGTTGGCAGGACCGGGCATGTGTTGCTGCGCGGTCACCAGTTCCGGCGAACCCGCCACGGGAGAAAGCGCATTGGGGTCCGGCACGGGTATCCCGGTGTCCGCGGGCAAGGGCTCGAACAGATTCAGGATGCTGGGGCAACCGGCGGGGGTTGCAGGAACACTGCATTCTCCGGCAAGGTTCAGGGGGCCGGCAGGCGGCGGGACCAGTGCGCCGGCCAGTACGCTCGGGTAGAGCGGCCCGTAAGCCAGTCCACCCCATGAGTTGTTGCCGGCGCTTCCACTCAGGGGGACCGGATGGCCACTGTCTTCCCAGAAATTGGACTTGAAAGCAACGGGTGAATTCTGGCTTGTCGTGTTGATCGAACCCGCCCCGGCAGGATCGTCGGCACTGCTGGCGGCATGATATGTGACAGCCACCTCGGTACCATCAAGGATCCGGGGAAGGCTGTTCGAAGTACCCTTCTCGATCGCCTGGGCGTGAACCACGTTGAACGGCGGAAGGATGCTGAATATCTGGTAGTCGAGGTCGGCGCAACGCATACCCAGGTCATTGGCCCCCAGCAGCGCGAAGCCGCTCGCGACACCCGGCTGGCCTCCGGCGATGCCACCTGCACAATCCTCGGGTGCATCCTTTACCGCCATCTCGGCAATCTGCCCATCGGATTGCTCTGCCCTCACACGGCACGGAACGGCTCCAAGGTCGGAGTTGCGAAATTCCCATTCGTCGTCAACCCTGACCTGGCCCAGCAGGATCAGTGTATCGGCATTGGAGATCGCAACGCTGGCTCCCTTGTTCCCCTTGCCCTTCACCCTGAGCAGGGATTCTTCCCTCTTCCACTGCGCTTCGTCGATCCTGAACGGGTCGCGTCTGTCTGCAGCCGCACCCGACTCGCCCGAAACAACGAGCGCGGCCGTCTCGGTCGCCTGTTGTTCGCCGCAACCGCTGAAAGCCAGCAGCAAAATTGCAGACAGAAGCAAAATGACATAGTGGCGGAGGCAGAAATCTGTTCGGCGAACTGGCATCACGACGATTGCTCCCATAATTCGAAGGTCTGTAGAAATCCAGGTTTTCTCTGTGAGCGACCCTGCGAACCCCCATTCACAGTGGTGTCGGACGCTCATAATTTTTTGGGATCTTATTCCCACTTTTTTGGGATGTCAATAGACGGTTTCTACCGAAACCGTCTACGGCGTGACCAGCCACACCCCACAGAGCGCCGATGCTGCCCGCTTACTGGCCTTCAATCGCCATCACTGGCGCGTCGAAAGCCACCACTACATCCCGGACTGGAACTGGGACGAAGACCGCTGCACCCTGCGTACCGGCCATGGCCCGGCGAACATCACCTGCCTGCGACGCTTCGCCGTCGGCCTGATCAAGTCCAGAAGCCGCGACAGCGTCGCCGCCACCATCCGAAAACTCGCCCGTAACGTCCGACTTGTCTTCGACTACCTGCGTGTGACCAACAATTCCAAACCGCGATCTCGCCTCACGTGAAATCAGGCGGGTTAGAACGGATTCGCCGTGGTCGTCACACCGATGAAAACAGGGGGGAAATGACTCCAAGGATCGGCATTCCCTGACAGGATTTCTGTAGATTTTCCAGAATCAAGTGACGGAGTGGATGCCGGTGCGAGTCGGCGGTTTGCCGGGTGGGAAATGAGTCCGAAATCGATCGGCGATATCCTGCCCGGGAACGGGTGAGGCTGTCCCTCCCTGTTGGCGAGCGATCCATGTTCCACGAGTGCACGAATGTGTTCGTCGAGCGGCTGTGGCGCAGTCTGAACGAGGAGGTCTACCTGAAGGCCTACGACAGTAGCGCGCAGGCATGTAGTTCGATCGGGCGGTATATGACGTTCTTAAACTGAGAACGACGGCACCAGTCGCTGGGGAGAAAAACACCGGATATCGTGTACTTTGGATCGACTGACCAAAGAAAGTCGGCGTAACCGGGTTCGCGGGCTTGTGTGCGAGTTCGTCTTCTCTGGCACATGCATACTCGGCGCAAGTACCGGCGCACGCACCGAACACCTCATCGCCGGGTTGGAATCGCTTCACATTGCTGCCGACCACCTCGACCCGCCCTGCCACGTCGTATCCCGGAACACCGTATTTTGGTTTGAGCAGACCGGCGACCATACGCACGGGGAACGGTGCGCATCTCACAGCGAAACAATCGCCTGCATGGAGGCCCACCGCGTGAACGCGTACCAGCACCTGATCGTCGTTGACAACCGGCGCGTCGATGTCTCTGAGTTCCAGGACGTCATCAGGTGACCCGTACTTGTCCTGGATGATTGCCTTCATCGTATGTTCGCCTCATTCTCTATGACCAGACGTGCTGTGCCTAGATAGGCCCAAAAACCGGCAAAACCACCACCGATTACTATTATATTTTCCATTACATTTCTTTTTTTTACAGGTGTTGAATTTTCTAACAGTTCATTCAGCCTAGTGCTCACACTCTAGTAATCAGGGAATTGACAAGCTGATTTCTGCCGTTGTGTTCAAGAGGCACTGGTGACTGTCTTATACGTCACGTCGCGGCTACTTAGTTTCAGACGCCCGATCTCCTCGAACAGGGGCGCGGTGAGCGCCTGCTCGGTGAGGGGTTGCTTCGCTGCCTTGCCCCGCTTGAAGGTTTCGGGCAAGCTCTCGATTGCCTGCTTTTTCCAGGCACTGATCTGGACCGGGTGAACCTGATACCGACTGGCCAGTTCGCTGGTGGTCTTCATCCCCTTGATCGCTTCAAGGGAGACCTTGGCCTTGAACTCGGGCGCATGAATTTTGCGTTTTCTTGACATGGTTGATTGCCTCTGCGTTGCGGTTAATCGCGCTCGCATTCCTTAACTTATCAACCTGTCCAATTTTCGGGGTCCACTTCAGACCGCCTAGTTGCTTACCAGCCGGTCTGATTTGGCACCATTATCAGGCGGTCTTGGGTCGCCTTCCACGAAAAGGCGTTACCTTGATTTCGACACGCTGGTTCAGACGATTTAACACCGTTACCAGCCGGTCAATAGTGAAACGACCCAGATCTGCATTCCTGATCCGTGAGAAATCCGCATGATCAAAGCCAGTCTTTTCCGCTGCTTTGCGAACAGAAAGTTTCTGCTTATCAAGAACCCGGATAATCTCAGCCGCCAGTTGAGATTTGAGTTGTTCAACGTCGGCATTTTGATAACCAAAGTCCCGAAAAACGTTACCACTGCCATTGACGGTTTCCAGTTTCTTCGTCATCGTAGCTGCTCCTTCAATTGACTGATCCGAGAACGGATCAAATCGACATCTTTCTTCGGTGTCTTGATGCCGCGGGTGGACTTCTTCTGGAATGCATGGACAACCCAGATATCCTCACCCAATGTAACGGCGTACACCGTCCGATAGGCATCAGACCGATAAGCAAGAGCAACCTCAATAACACCAGAACCCAGGCCCTTCATCGGCTTCGCTATATCCGCCTTGCTGCCCTCAGCAGCAATCGTCAAAGCCCGGAGTATGATTGTCTGCGCACCCTGGGGAAACCTCCCGAACTCTTTGTGCGCCGCCTTGATCCATGAGATGGCTCTCGTATCCTTACTCATTGATGGATGTTGGCATATTTACCAACAGCAATCAAGGTAGCCAGCCTGTCTTCGTGTTCCGAGTCCGATATCCTTCGTGGCAATGATATTTTTTGTTGCGATCTATTTCGATTTACGAATATTAATTTCCTGGCTTCGATAGCATTGAGCACATCGCGTCTTGCATCTGCATCTAGTATCAGCTTCGACTTGCCTTTCAGTTCCCATACGCGCCAGATGACCCACACCACTGCGCCTTCCGCCTTGGCTTCGGTGTATCCGGCATAGTCGATGAACGCCCGTGCGTGGTCATCAACTTCGCTCAGTGTTCCGGGTGTGGGTACGACCTTTCGGAACTCCACGTATTTTTTGCTGAAGCTTTGCCACTTCACTCCACTCGGCATGACCTTGTTCAGATCCAGCGTTGCGCCAATGTAGACGTACTGTCGTTCCAACCCATGCTCTACTGCGATTCCGGCAGTCAGGGGGATGATCTGTGGTACAGGCCCGACTATTTCAGTACCACTACCTGTCGGGGTCTGGTCGTCTTTCTTGTCGTCGTTCATCGTCTTCTCCTCAATGCACGGGCGTCCCGACCGGAGATTATTTTCTCGCTTTCAAAACGAAGAATTCGACCGTCTTCGAGGTCTCGAATATCGGCTTCATATTTCAGAATCGTCCGGTACACTTGATGATGTGCGATTTTCAACCGATCCGAGAGCATCCGCGAATCGGCGAGGAACGACGTGCCCTCACGGGTCAGTGCGATTGATTTCATCGCCCCCCCCTCCGGCGACAAGTTCCGAGACAGCATCAGGAGGAAGTACGCCTGCGTCTCGGTGAGGAGTGCATACGACTCCGATCTACCGCCGTACTTTCCGGCGATGATCTGGACGGGTTTAATTGCAGGGATTCCTGCATTTGGATTCTCGTTTTCCAGCTCCTTTATGACCTCTTTGGGGTGCTTGAGCTTCAACCAGTGAGAGGGCCGGTGCCTGTTACTCCCACCGCTCGCCTCCCACAGGTCATTGAGCGAATACATCTCGCGACTCTGGTTATGTATGGTTGTGCCGTTGACATCCAGCGGGGTCAGGTGCTTGCCCATCACGCAACCCTCTCTGTATCCGTCTCCTGTGAAGGATCGACCACCACCATCTCCTCCAGACGGCCGAGAAAGTCCTCCGCATCCGCGCGCAGGATGATTGTCCGCTTGCCGAGCTTCCTCGCCCGGATCTTTCGTTGGTTGAGGAGCAGGTAGATTTGTGCCCGGCTGATGCTCGTCGCGACAGCCAACTCTGCCGGGCTGTACGCCAGTCGTTCGATGGGTAATTCGTTGAGCCTCACTGCAAGAACCTCCATTTTTCAACAGGTTCCCCCAGTCTGCCCGACTGGTCTGGTCACACGGAGAGCGTTTGACCAACTATTTTCGACCGACAAAAAACGGCCCCCGAGGGAGCCGTTTCGTCGTCTTGCTTTGGTCGTTCGTCAGAGACCCAACCGCTTGATTCGCTGCCGTACCGCTTCGAAACTGACGAACGTCTCCGGGTGGTTTTTGTGAATCGCCCGGGCTGCGTCGGACGCCGTGCAGTCGGGGTGCCGGTCTTTGTACTGCCGGTACTCGTCCGCCACAAGCTCGTTCAACCACCGCGCCCGCTCCCGTCGGGTTTCGTTGGTTTTCTCTGCTCCCCTCTCACAACTTTCTGCTTGCTTTAGGCCCGCTTTGACGGCTTTGACCTCCCGCCGATAGCTGTCGATATGTTCTTGTGCCTCGGGGCCTGAGAATCTTTTTCCGATTTCGTTTCGGAAGAAATCATCGAGACGGTTCCTCGCGTCCGAGCCAGAGAGTATTTCCCCGATTTCGTCCCAACCCTGCATGAGGTCGGCGACGTAGACGCCCCCCACGCTCCCCCCCAACCTGCCGTTCTTGAGCGTCACCTCGCGGATGTATTTCGGATCCCTCATAACGCGACCTCCACCCGGTCGAGCATCGTGCGACGGTCGAGCGCGGTGAATTTCCCGTAGTGCCGCTCGATCATGCGGATGGACGTGCCGGTGTTCTCCGCGGTAACCTGCGGGGCCACGCCAGCAACCAGCATCTTCGACACAGCGTAATGACGTAGTGAGTACATCACCGTGTCGGCAGGCAGGTGGGCGGTCTTCCTTGCCCTCATCATCAAGTCGCGCCAATGTTCTTTACGCCACGGCATCCCCGCGTCGTTGGGCAACAGCAATGCGCCGGGCAGTTTCCCCCTCGACAGCTGAGTAAACATCTCGAACCCTTGCTGGGACAGATAGCTCGTCCGGTGCCCGGTCTTGCCGGTCAGACTCAGCGTCCCGTCCGTGCGGGAGAAGTCACGTACCCGTGCATTGGCGAGTTCTCCGGGTCTGGCCCCGGTGACGATGACTGTCTCGCACAGACCACGGAACGCACCGTCAGCGTGATCCAACAGCCTCCGAACTTGCACGTCGGTAAGGAACAGCGTGCGCGGCCTGCCTACGCCCTTGAACGGCGAGACGCGCCGCCATGCGGTGTCAGAGGCCACCGCCCCGGTACGAAACGCCAGATAATGCGTGGATTCGTGCGGACGATTATTGATGCACGGAAGGGGGGGGTCGGTCAATAGCCACGATGACTTAGTGGACGTCTGTAGACAATTATGGACGGTATTTTCCGCAGCGACCCTCCTTCACACGGCGAGGGTCACTGGTTCGATCCCAGTACCGCCCACCAATAACCCCCTGTTGACCTTCGGCGGCTCAATTCCAATTCGCGGCACTTCAAACCCTCTCCCCAGCCGCCAAACTCCCGGACTCCACCACCCCAGGAGTCCGCCAAGCCCCTTCATCCCGACCTGCTCGAAATGTCCGAAGTCACCCCGGACGGGGCGGTGCTAGGCCGGGCTGCGTGATATGGACGACTTCTTCGCGGCGATCCCGAATACTTCGTGCATACGGCGGATACGGTGGGCGGATTGCTGCGAGAGGGTGTCACCCAATTTGGGTGACACCCACGCCCCGTACCGTGCGTCGGGGTTGTCCCCTTCAACCCCGCAGACAGGCATGTCACACAACGGGGGCTGCCGATCAACGGGTTACACGCAACGGACACGGGGATATCGGCAGCGCTCGCAAATGGTGGCGGATACCGCGATGAGTCGCGGGGAGCGTTGTTCCGGGAGGGAGGTGCTTCAAAACCCGCCGCGTGGCGGAATCCTCAAATACCGGCTCAGGCACCGCCACGCGCGTCCGGTCGCTCGGTGTCATGCCGAAACTTGCCAGCAGGGAATGCAGGCGCCCGAGACGCGCGGCCATCATGCCGTGAGGGTCCGCCCGGAACTCAACCGGCAGACATGCCGCCAGCTCCACCGCGATCCGGTCGGATGCGCAAGGGACAAGCAGGCAGACGCAGATTTCGACATGCGGCACGGTTTGTTTAATATTCGCGCCCGGCCGCTCTATTTCCCCCCGATCTTCTTCAGCGCCTTCTGCCCTTTCAGACGCTGTGCGTGGAGAATCAGATAGCGCTTTTCGAGCATGTCACGCTCCTCTCCCTTGCCGGCCTTGCGGCACTCGCCGATCATTGCCTTCTCCTTCTTTCTGAGCTTCTTGAGGAGTTCCTTGAGTTCGTTCACCTGCTTCTTGCGGCGTTTTGCGCCGAGATCCAGGTAGGCGCCCAGGCGGGCGAGCAGTTTTTTCTCTTTCATGACGTGTTCCCGGTAATCTGACTGCCCATCCTACACCCTTTGGGAAACAGGGCCGGGGATAGTCCACGAAACGTGAACAGCGCACAGACGCCTTCGGAAGTCCGTGGAAAGTCGCGCCGGCCCAGGCGTCAGGACTCGAGCGCGCGAAGTTCGTCGTCGCTCAACAGCACCGCGCGCTCCGCATCGCTGAGACTGCGCCCGTGCCTGACGAACAGGGTCTCGCCTATGTCCACGAGCTTGCGAAAGACCTCCTGTCCGTAGTTGGAATCGTTCAGCAGCGAGGTCGCCACATCACCGGACATCCGATCTTCGCGCATTGCCTCGGCCATGCGCGCATTCAGGACATCGCAGTGTTCGTGCAGCATCAGGCGCATGTGGTCCAGGGACAGCACCGGGGGCTCGTCCGCGGGCGCCGATCGAATTTTTTCCAGCTCACGGATCAACAGCGACAGCTGGACGCGCATGTTGTTGTAGATCGCGCGCCGGCCCTCGTCCGTCGACGCCACCGCGGCCATGAGGTTCTTGCGCATGTGCTTGGCGGCCTTGATTGCATCGACCATGTTCTGGTTCGCCTCGCGCAGCCAGTGGATGTCCCCGGACTGCTGCTCCTGCCAGGAGAACCCTGCACGGCTGATGAACGTGATAATGGCGCTGTAAAGTGGCTTTACCTGCTGCTCGTAAGCTGAATCCACGTCGAAATCCGGCAGCTTGCGCTGAGAATCGGCGACCGCCGCCAGGTCGGTATCCGAGAGGACCTGTCCACGCTCGAATCCGTAGACCCCGGCCAGGATATCGATGGTGTGGTCCCAGACCCGCAGGGTCTCCTGGCGTATGGCCTCCAGCGCGGTATCCGGGAAATCGATGGCGGAGTCCGACAGGTACTTCGGCTGGCTGACCGACGGTACCTTGGGTTCGAACATGCCTTCGAGCGTTTTGACCAACTTGCCGATCAGCGGCAGCATCACCAGCACACCAATGGTGTTGAACAGGGTATGGAACACCGCCAGCTTCAGCGTGTGGTCGTCTTCGGCGATGCCGGTGTGGGCGCTGATCCAATCCACCGCGGCCACCATCTGATGAATGAACACGATCGCGATCAGGCCGGTTACCAGGTTGAAGATCAGGTGTGCCGCGGCCAGCCGCTTGCCCTGTTCGTTTGCACTCATCGAGCCGATGATGGCGGTGATGGTGGTGCCGACATTGGCCCCGATGGCCAGCGCAAGTGCGTTTTCGTAGGTGATCTGTCCGGCGGCCAGTGCGGTGATGGTCAACACCAGCGTGGCATGACTGGACTGCATCACCACGGTCGCCGCGATGCCGATGCCGGCGAACAGGAACAGTCCGGGATAGCCGGCGACCGCGAACCTGGCCAGGTCGAAGCTGTCCTTGAACGCCTCGAACCCCTCTTTCATGTAGTGAATGCCGAGAAACAGAAAACCGAGGCCGGTCAGGATGTAGCCGATGCCCTTGAGGGCCTTGGATTTCTGGAACAGCAGCAGTACGCCGAAGACCAGCATCGGCATCGCGTAGGCCGAGATCTTGACCTTAAGGCCGAAGCCGGCGACCAGCCAGGCGCCGGTTGTGGTGCCGATATTGGCGCCGAAGATGATCCCGACCCCGGCGGCAAGGCTGATCAGGCCCGCGCTCAGGAAGGAGATGGCAATCACCGAGACCAGCGAACTGGACTGCATCAGGGTGGTACTGACGATGCCGAAGCTCAAACTCTTCCAGAGCTTGTCTGTCGTGTTCTTGAGTATGTGTTCCAGGGTGCCGCCGGCGAAGGCGCGGAACCCTTCTTCCAGCGACAGCATACCGAACAGAAAAATGGAGACCCCGGCGGCGATCTCCTTGAAGTCGGGACTGACCCAGAATCCCCAGGCGAGAATAAGGAAAATGGTGGGCAGCAGAATTTTGCGCAGCATAATGGCATCCCTCGGGTAATCTTCGCTAGCCAGGCACCCCGATCACGCCCGCAGGGCCCCGCCATTTTGCATTCGCAGCAGCTGATGCAGGCCCTAATATAATTGTCACATTCATGTCATAATAGCAATTCAGTATACGGCGTACCGTCCCGCAACCTTCCCCGGCCCGCGCAATTGCCAGAGGTGTCGAGAGGTCCCTGACAGGGACCTGCTCCCTGCAATGGTCGCGTAGGGACGACATCGGGCTGAGGCCTTAATGCCGCCGGAAATGCCCGATCACAGGCAAATGACGGCAGACATGAACAGCCCTGTCCTCATCGGTTCCTTCCTGAACGTCTGCATCTGTCTGGAACGGCAGATGAAGGCCGGGGAGACCCATCCCGTCCGTATCCGCAACTTTGCAATGAAGCTGCCGGTCGCTGTGACGAGCATCGGGATGGCGTGGCTGCTCAATGCGTTTCTCTACTATGACTTCCCGGCGGACGAGCTGTCTGCTTCCCGATGTGATTGACGGCAAAACTTTTTTTTCATGGCCTGTTTCGCCATTGCCCGTGTGCCGACCGCGCGGCGCCACAGGCCCGGTTGACGACCTGACTAAAATCTCGACAGACCGATGGGGCAGGCTCTTGATCATTCCGGGCGTTGTTCTCCAGGCCCCGGCAGCTTGCACAAATCGCCCAATAAAACTAGGTTAGTGTGCGATAGCATGATAATTTCCATGCACTCAGGTTATTGGGGCCGGCACGTCCTACGTGAAGATCCGCAACGGTCGCCATGTTGATCGCATCGGTCGGCCGGACCAGCCCGCTCGAAGCCCGGCGGAACGAGTGAACCCGTCGAACGAGGAGAGGAACGACACCATGACCACGACCATCAGCTTCAAGAAACTATTGGGCGGTTCCCCGTTTCCGCCGCTTAAGAAGCACATGAAACTGGCATCGAAGTGCGTTGAACAAGTCCCCGTCATGCTGCTCGCCCTGTTCGACGAGGACGAAGAGGCCCTGCAGGGCGCCCGGGAGAAGGTGTTCGAACTGGAGAGCCAGGCCGACGAAATCTTCGACAGCCTCTCTTCCAGCCTGTCCCAGAGCAAGTTTCTACCGGTACACCGCCACGACGTCATTGCCGTGCTGCGGGAACAGGAGGAGATCGCGGACACCTCACAGGACATCGCCGGCCTGCTGCTGATCCACCTGGAGGTCTCGAGCGAACTGCGAGAGCCGCTGATTACCCTGGCCAACAAGTCGCAGGAGACCGTGCACAAGGCCCTGGACGTGATAAAGATGCTCGACGCCCTGGTAGAGACGGGCTTCAAGGGCCCGGACCTGGACCGCGTCTACGAATTGATCGACGAGGTATCCAGGAGCGAGGACGGCGCCGACATGCTGGGCATCGAGGTGGTCAACAACCTCTACCAGCACCACAAGGACACCGACCCGGTCTCCACCATCTTCACCTACCAGCTCGCCCGCTGGCTGGGCGAGCTGGCTGACCATGCCGAGCTGGTGGGAAGCCGCATGCGCATGCTCGTGGCGCGCTGACACCAACCGAACCCCTTCAGGGATAGACGACAAACGCGGAGGAATCCGGCATGGAAATCATCGCTCAGTACAGCACGGTCTTTCTGACCCTGGCCATCGTCTTCGGTCTGTACATGACCTGGGGCATCGGGGCCAACGACGTGGCCAATGCCATGGGCACCTCGGTGGGTTCCGGCGGCATCACGGTCAAGCAGGCCATCATCATCGCGGCGATCTTCGAATTCGCCGGGGCGTTCATCGCGGGCGGCAACGTCACCAAAACCATCCGCAAGGGGATCATCGATCCGCAGATGATTGCCGGCACCCCGGAAATTCTGGTCTACGGCATGCTGGCGGCCCTGCTGGCCGCCGCGATCTGGCTCATGCTGGCCTCCTGGAACGGCTGGCCGGTTTCCACCACACACAGCATCATCGGCGGCCTGGTGGGCTTCGCCCTGGTAGGCATTTCCGTCGACGCGGTCAACTGGGGGAAGATCACCCAGATCGTGGTCAGCTGGGTGGTCTCCCCGCTGCTGGGCGGATTTTTCGGATACATTCTGATGATCAGCGTGCAACGTCTGATCATGCGTACCGACGATCCCGTACGGCAGGCGCGCAAATGGGGACCCTTCTATGTGTTCCTCGTGGGCTGGATCGTTTGCCTGGTGACCATGTTCAAGGGCCTCAAGCACCTGAACCTGGATCTTTCTCCGATTGAGAGCATCATTGCAGCCACGATCCTGGGCGTCATCATCGCTTTCATCGGAAAGATGATGATCGACAAGGTATCGGTGGAGGAGAGCGCCGACCGCGACGTCCAGTTCGCCATGGTGGAGAAGATCTTCGTCCCGATGATGGTATTTACCGCCTGCGCCATGGCCTTCGCGCACGGCTCCAACGACGTGGCAAACGGAATCGGTCCCCTGGCGGCGGTCATCGCCCTGGTGCAAAGCGGCGGTGAAGTGTCACAGCAGGCGGAGATGCCGCTGTGGGTCCTGATGCTGGGCGGCGTCGGCATCGTGCTCGGCCTGGCCACCCTGGGTTATCGTGTGATGCGCACCATCGGCACGCGCATTACACAGCTCACCCCCTCCCGCGGCTATTGCGCGACCCTGGCGGCCGCCACCACCGTGGTGCTCGCCTCCAAGACCGGTCTGCCGGTATCCACCACCCATATCGCCGTGGGCGCGGTGATGGGGGTCGGCATGACCCGGGGCCTCGGCGCCCTGGACCTGCGCGTGATCCGGGATATCGTCATCTCCTGGATCATCACGGTCCCGGCCGGGGCCGTGCTCGCGATGCTGTTTTTCTTTACCCTGAAGGGTATCTTCGGCGGCGGTTAACAGCGCTCAGGCGATTGCCGGGAAATTACATACCAGAATGCGCAGGATTTTCGTTCGTCTTCAAGGCGCGGAAACGGGCGCATAGTCGAACTATGCAACCGTTGGCGCAACGCCGAAGACGGACGAACAAACAAGCAGGCTGGTATGTTATTTTCCAGAAATCGCCTTAGGCCGCTTTTTCCGACAGCGGCTGAAATTTCCACTTGTCGGGTGAGGCCTCATCGAACCACAGCTTGACGAACTTCACCTTGGACCAGTCCATCTCGGGATTGACTGCTTTCTCAGCGGCCTGGGCCTTCTTTTTCAAGACCTTCCTGAGCACCGGAAAGGAGTAGGGGCGCGCGGTATTGAAAGGCCGCAGCATCACCTGCAGGCCAGACTGGTGGAAGAACCAGGCGACCTGCCAATGGATATGCACCTGCCAGGCGATCCACTCCTGCGTCAATCCCATGTCGACCAGGCGAACGTCACCCGAAGACAGGCGCCTCTTCCGATTCTCGAAAAGCCAGGTCGGGGGGGGAAGGATAAAATCGAATACGAAACGGGCGCGCCAGTTGGGGGCCAGGACAAACTTCTTCTTCTTCGGAATGCGTATGCGATCGAAATCCAGCTCGGGAAACTCGCTGCGCCCCCGCCAGGGTTCGTCATACACCGACAGGGCGTCTTTGAGTCCTTTGAACGGGAAAGCGAAATGGAGCTCCCGGGGCCTGTGGGTCAGCGGTTCAACGGTCCACCATTTGTCCTGGGAGATGTCGATGCCGACCTCTCCGGGGTAGCCGCCGATCCGGTCGATGAGCCAGGACTTTCCGGATCCTGGCGGGCCCGCCACGATCCAGCTTCCAAATTTCATCTTGGCCGGATAGGAAATACCGTGACAGTCAGTCAGTTTCATCGTCCGCCCGTTCCCGGCAGGGGGGTCTAGAAGGAGTGCGGATCGAGGAGGAGCCCCTATCCTGTAATCAATAAGCAGCATAGCAGGAACACACCCTGTTGTCGGTACGGTTCAGAACTTCCCGGCTGCATCGTTTGTTTATTCAATCTGCAGGCAGAAACCCCCGCAGATCAACGTACCGTTTAAATGTTACGCTTTGATGACCGTGGCAGTCCTAGGGTGCGCATGGATTGAATCGATGAGTTCTTTCGAGACCGAAACGATCACCAATCTGCAGACCTTCCGGGGGATGGCCTTTCCCGCCGACGTGAAGATCCATCAACTCCTCATCACCGGTCCGCCAGGATCCGGCAAGTCCACGCTGGTCCGGCAAATCGGCGGTTGGCCGGAAGAGGGCTACGTGGATTTCGCCCTGAAACGCTGGTGGGCCTCACGCATGCTGGCGCTGCGTCCACGGGAAGTGCACCTGGGATTTCCCTTCGTTGATTACCCGGAGTCCCTGGCGGTGTTCGACAGGGAATGGGAACAGGCCCAGGAAACGCCGCAACTGGATATCGCCCGAATTTCCATACCTCCCCCAAAACATCATGTCCTGTCCAGGGACTGGCGCCGGAAATATGTCTTCGAGTTCATACTGCCCCCGGCCAAACCGTTGTGCGAACAGCGCCGGCTGCGGGCACGCAGAAAAACCCATCGCGTCGACGAGCATTTCGATCGGGAATTGATTGAAAGGCAGCTGGATACACTTTGGAACGCGGCCAGTTATCTGCATCACCATGGAATACTCTTGTATATAAGAGAGGGACTGGACGGCGGGCTGACGCGCTTCCAGGGATCCCGCGGCTGAATGTCTCCAACCCGGTTGAAATGACAGAGAAGGGCATATTCGGACGACTGAAATCACGGTTCGCCCCCACCGAAGGGCAGACCGCGATCAGTTTGCGCGAGCCCTACCATCTGGGCAGGGGCCGGGTTCGTGTGATCCACCACCGCGCCCCCATTCGGGTGAACCTGCTGCGGGCCGGAACCGAGCTGCTGGTTTGCCCGGAACTGCCCCTGCAAGGACCTCCGATAGAAGAGCAAACGTCTTTTCTGCTGACCACCCCTGACCAGTGCCTTAAGGGGATCAACGGCTTTTTACGCCTGGAAAAGCCCGGAGACTCCATCGTCATCGGAAAACACGACAGACTGCAAACGGCCATCTTCAACTACCGCGAGACCATGGACCTGCGCAGGCTTAGCATCACCCACGACGGTGACGCCCTGGTCTTCAAGGCACTGGTGTCCGATGCCGAGATCGAACTCAGTCCCGTGTCCCGGGCGGATACCATCGAGAAAGTCAAAGGCTGGCGACTCGAAAAGCTGCACAGGATCCGCAAATTCTTTGGTGGACCTGTTCAACCGCTGGCCGCAGAAGAGGCGCTCGACAGCTTGCGCGCGGTGAACGCGATCCTGGAAACGGAGGTCTATCGCCAGCTGGATGACCGGGGCACGCCGGGGGGCGTGCTGCGCCTGCCCGGGGAGCTGACCCCCGTGATCGTCGGCGATCTGCACGCCCAGGTGGACAATCTCCTGACCCTGCTCAGTCACAACGGGTTTCTCGAAGCGCTTGAGAACGGTGATGCCGCCCTGATCATACTGGGCGATGCCGTGCATTCGGAAATGGATGGCCAACTGGACGAAATGGAGGACTCGCTGCTGATGATGGACCTGATACTGCGCCTGAAGCAGCGCTTCCCCCAGCGGCTGTTCTACGTCCGGGGCAACCACGACAGCTTTTCCGACAGTGTGTTCAAGTTCGGCGTGGCCCAGTGCCTGATGTGGGAGTCCACCTTGCGCGGCCGCCGGGGGGAAGCCTATCTGGCGGAGATGCGCCGCTTCTACCAGCGGCTACCCTATCTCGTCCTGACCGAGGACTTCGTGGCCTGCCACGCCGCACCGGTAAAGACGCGTTTCACTCTGGACATGCTGATCAACATCTACCGGCACCCCGGCCTGGTGAGGGAGCTGACTCACAACCGGATCCGCCGGCGGAACCTGCCGGCCGGCTACACACGGGGCGACGTGAAACACTTTCGCGATGGTCTGGGTATCGCGGAGAGCACACCGTTTTTCGTCAGCCATTCCCCGCTGGACCGGGAACACCCATGGTGGCTCGAAGCTGGCGGCATAAAAAATCACCACATTGTCTTTAGTGCGAACGTACCCTGGATCGGAGTATTTACCCGGGTACGGGGGCGGATGATCCCGCTAAGCTACCGACAGGAGAATCTCTTGTCTTTTGTCAATGGAAACGGAAATCAATAGCGAACCGGACCCGGGCCATGAAACATTTTTATTCGCAATTTCGCATCGGCGAAAAGATCGGTCTCAGTTTCGGCCTCGTGGGCCTTCTGTTTCTCGCCGTTATCTGGCAATACCACCAGACCCTGCAACACACCCTCTCCGACTACGAGAGGTTGGAGGCGGTGTTCGCGGAAAAATGGGGCCATGCCCTGCGTATCGAGAAACAGATGCTCGAGGCGCGCCGCGCCGAGAAGGAGTTTCTCCTGTACCGAAACGAGGAAACTGCGTCAGCGGTGACCGAATCTCTCCATGGCGTTATGACGGAGACGGAGGCCCTGGCACAAGTTGACACCGAGGGCGCGGAGGTCGCGGCACGAATCTCCGAACTGGTGCGCACCTACCGGCAACTTTTTGATGCGATCGCCGAGGCCTGGCGCACCAAGGGGCTGGACCACAATTCCGGTCTCCAGGGCGCATTCCGCGACACCGCGCACGTGCTGGAGGACAGGGCCGAGCACTTCAAGGTCGGTAACCTGTACCTGAAACTGCTGCAGATCCGGCAGGCGGAAAAGGACCTGGGGCTCAGGCGGGAAGCACTGTACCGCGACGAGGTATTGCGACAGATCGGTGCATTCGAGGCGCAGGTTAATGCGTCTGGCCTGGAACCGGAAATGAAACAGGCGCTGTTGTGGGAGTCGGGGGTCTACCGGGAGGCCTTCCTCGCCTATTCGGAAGCGGTCCTGGTCCAGGATGAGGTCCAGGGGGGCACGGGTCCCTTCAGCGAGGCCGCCGATCGTATCGAGGCCTCGATCTCCAGCCACTACATCCCGCACCTGGGTAACAACGTCCTGCAGCTGCGGAGAAGGGAGAAGGACTACCTGCTGCGCGGTGACCAGCAGTACGTCGGCATGGCACTGCAGGAACTGGTACGGATTCAAAATCAGCTCGACATTTGTGACGTTTCCGAAGTGGACAAGGATGCGTTCGAAGGCCTGCTCAGCGACTACCGCCGTGACTTTCTCGCCCTGGTCGACCAGAACAGGGAAATCGACCGACTGCAAGGCGAGATGCGCGACACGGTTGCTGAAGTAACCCGACTGGTGCAGAAAAACGGCCTGTACGCCGAGCAGGCGATGCAGGAGAGCATCGAACGCATTCGTAACGCCTCCACGACAAATGTCCGGTTCATGCTGTGGTTGGCAGGTCTGGCAACCCTGATGGGCATACTATCGGCGGTGATTATCACACTAAGCATCACACGCCCCTTATGGCGCATCGCCGGATTTCTGGACCAACTGGCTTTCGAAGAACCCATAGAGCGTATACCCACCCTCCCGGGGGGGCGCGATGAGGTGAATGCCATGGCCCAGTCGGTCAACATCATGGCGGATCACAAGGCCCGTCTCGTGGAATGGTGGAAATCCTCCATGCGTGCAGCGGAGGCCTGGGAAGAACTGGAACATTCGCAGCGCGACAGACAGGCGCAGGCCGATGAGTTGCAGAAAAAGTTAAGCAAACTGCTCCACGGTATCTCCAGGCACGCGCAACGGCTGGAGAAGAGCCACCCCCACGGTAAACGGCTGGAGGACACCCTGGAGATAGAGAAGGCCGCCAAATCCGCCCTAGCAATACTCGATGTCATGGATGGTGGCCGACACTGAGTCTTCCGCTGGCACAGTGACACACGACAAAGCCCGACGGGCAGGGTCCCGCCGTTCAATGTTCCGCAACTCGTTCCGGTATTGCTCGAAAACCAGGATGCTTGTTCTCAATTGAAAGTCAGTAGCCACAACAGACGAAAAGCCCAATACCAGGTCC
The DNA here is from genome assembly GCA_034722015.1 of Pseudomonadota bacterium. GTDB lineage: Bacteria > Pseudomonadota > Gammaproteobacteria > JAJDOJ01 > JAJDOJ01 > JAJDOJ01. Next base: position 15,990 of record JAYENI010000081.1, on the reverse strand, counting down.
GTAGATTCTTCCCCGGGCTGGCAACCCTGCTCGAGTACAGGGCATCCTGGCTGCCCAATGATGTTGGCGCCGGCCTTTCCGTCGCGGCCATCGCGTTGCCCGTGGGTATCGCATACGCCGAGCTTGCGGGTGTTCCGGCCGTCTTCGGCATGTACTCCGCCATCTTTCCGCTGTTCATCTATGCGCTGTTCGGGTCATCCCGCCAGTTGATGACCGGGCCTGACGCGGCAACCTGTATCATCGTCGCGGCGACACTCGGACCACTGGCCGCCGGTGACCCGGACAAGTACATGGCGTTGCTCGTCGTCCTGACGCTGATGACCGGGTTGATTTATATCATCGGTGGTGTCGCGCGACTCGGGTTCATCGCCAACTTCCTGTCCATGCCGATTCTCACCGGATACCTGAACGGCATCGCGCTGCTGATCCTGGCGGGTCAACTGAAAACGCTGTTCGGATATTCGGGAGACGCATCGGAATTCATTCCCAAACTCATCGAGTTCGCGGAAAGGGTCGATCAGTTTCACCTTCCCACGCTGGTGCTCGGGGCCAGCGTGCTCCTGGCGCTCGTGGTGCTGCGCCGCGTCGCACCGGGGATACCGGGCGCATTCGTGGTGGTAGCGGCCAGTATCGCCGCCGTGCCGACACTGGGGCTGGAGGAGCGCGGCATCGCCCTGCTGGGCAACGTGCCTGCGGGAATTCCCGCGGTGCACCTGCCCGGATTCGACCTCGATCTGTTCGAACATATCCTGGGTTCGGCGGCGGGCATCGTGCTGGTGAGTTTCACCAGCGGCATCCTGACCGCAAAGAGTTTTGCCCAGCGAAACGGGTACGACATCAACGCCAATCAGGAGATGATCGCCTTCGGCGCCTGCAACCTCGGCACCGGGCTGCTCCAGGGCTTCCCCGTGACCGGCGCCGACTCACGAACCGCGGTCAATAGCGCCATGGGCGGCAAGACCCAGCTTGTGGGGATCGTGGCGGGCGGGACGATGCTGCTGGTTCTGCTTTTCCTCACCGGCCCGCTGGCCTGGATACCAAACGTCACACTGGCCGCGGTCATCGTCGTTTCCGCTGCCGGGCTGTTCGACTGGTCCCGTCTCCGGTCCCTGTTTCGCATGAGCTATCGCGAACTGCTGCTGTCGGTCACCACCACCCTGGGCGTACTCGTTCTGGGGGTGCTTCCCGGCGTGCTGCTGGCCGTGGCCCTGTCGCTGGTCTGGTTGCTGACGGTCGGGTCGAGGCCGCACGACGCCATCCTCGGTCGCGTTGCCGGCATGAAGGGCTTCCACGACATCGCCGACTACCCACAGGCCACCACCATCCCGGGACTGATTATCTACCGGTTCGACGCCAACATCGTCTTCTACAACGCGGATTATTTCAGGGACCGGGTGCGCTCGATCATTGCCCGGGCCAAGACCCCGGTGGAATGGGTCGTCGTCGACGCCAGCGCCATCAATGTTCTGGACGCCACGGGTCTGATGAAACTCGACGCACTGCGCGCCGAGCTGGCCGAACAGGGCATTTCCCTTTTCTACGCGCGTGTAAAAAGAACCCTGGAGGACTATTTCAATCAGGGTTGGGCGCTCGAGCGACGCAAGCTGGCGAAAGGATACCGGTTCCAGACCCTGAAGCCTGCGGTAAATGCCTATCTGAAACAGGCGAGGCAACGAAACGAAGCGGAATCGGAGAAGCCCGAGCGGAGAGCTTCCGGACCTAAACCGTCAGTCGCGAAAAGCGCGGCGAAAGAACCGGGGGACTGACCTCGAACGACGGCACGACACAGGGCACACTCATGTATCAGCAGTATCCGGCACCATCAACCGATGAATCAACAGTCACCGCGGGTCGACGATGATCGAAGAAACCATAAGGACCTCTGGAAAGTTTCAGGTCGAGATCAAGTCGGATTACAAGCTTGAGCAAGATCAGAAACATACAGCCTATGCGATCGAGGCGTTTGTCTTTGTCCCCAACAGCCTTGACGTCAACCCGGATACCTATCCGAAATACCTGTTCTACAGGGACACTCAGACCTATATCCGGTTCAAGCTACCGACTGTATTGCTACGCGACATCGCCTCTGCCGTCGACAGCCCGTTTGTCGCACTGGAGACCGCCCTTAAAGACCTGACCGATCACAAGTCAGACGCGGCGATCAGGAATTGCGAAAACCAGATCAAGTTGTTCTGCTGCATCCTTAAAAGTTCCATACGAGACCATGTCGACCTGATAGCAAATGCGCGCAATTCAACGGATGCGGAATATCTGGTTGAACACTACCTGCCCAACCTGGAAACGATCCTTCCAAGGTTCAGAAGTCTTCGTGAAATGGTTGCCCTGCCCTCGATCGACGACAGGATTCGTTCCATCTACGCGCTTGCCGACGAATACATCAGCACAACTGTCGAACAATTCACTTTCGACATTCTGGAAAAGACCGGGAAACTTTCTGACGACAACCCTGGAGGCTACAGAAAGGCGCTTCTCGATATCATCACTGAAGAGGTCACGTACCGAATTGAACAGGGTTATCCGTCAATACCCACTGCCGACTCGGACAATGAAGCGTTTATTTATCGCCGCGGCGTTCTGAAAAGGCTCATGGAAAGCATCCTGTTTCTCGATACGAGCGTTCGCCCCGAGGGTCGAATCACCGAGCAGGTGGTCTACAGCCTGGCGGCCGGACTGGCGATGGTTTTTGCAACGACGGTGGCTTTTCTGACCCAGCAGACATACGGAAATTTCACCATGGCGTTCTTTGTCGCCCTCGTGGTCAGTTACATGTTCAAGGATCGAATCAAGGAACTGGTCCGCCTTTATGTCAACAAGAAGGTACAGAGCCGATTCTTCGACCATAAAGTAAAGATATGCGGTGGGTCGCGCGGAAATCAGCTGGGTGTCAGCAGGGAGGCCTTCCAGTTCATGTCCGACAGTAAACTGCAGCCGGAGATTCGCAGACTCAGGAATCGCGACCCGATCACCCGAATCGATAACGACCAGTTAGGCGAAAAGGTTTTTCTCTACCGGAAATCCATGACGATATTTTCCCGAAACTTCGAGCAGGTTTACCGGAACACACCGATAGACGGAATCACGGACATCTGGAGGCTGGGCATGTCGAGGTTCGTCCGGAAGATGGATAACCCCGACAAGGCGGTTTTCGTGGTGGATGGCGACCGGTATTACAGGGGGGCAGGTAGCAAGGTGTACCACATCAGTCTGGTGATCCGGTATTTGACCTCTCGTGGCGAGCTGTACAAACGTTTTCGCATCGTGTTAAACCGGAGTGGAATCAAACGGGTCGAGGAAGTCAAGGCGATTGCCGGAAAATGACATACCAGATCGCGCGGGATTTTCGTTCGTCATCAAGGCGCGACGACAGGCGCATAGTCGAACTATGCAACTGTTGTCACAACATAGAGGACGGACGAAAAGACAAGCAGGATGGTATGTCATTTGACAGAAGTCGCCCACGGTCACATAGAGGAAATTCGATATGCTGGGATTCTCGAAGTACTTCAGAAAGCCGCCCGAACTGGTCGCTGCAATCGACCTGGGATCCAACAGTTTTCATATGATCGTCGCGCGTGTGACCGACGGTCAGCTTCAGATCATCGATCGTCTGAGGGAAATGGTCCGGCTGGGCGCCGGATTGCAAGAGGACAAGACGCTCACCGACGAGGCAAAGGATCGTGCACTCGCTTGTCTTGGGCGGTTCGGGCAACGCCTGCACTCCATGCCCGATGGCAGTGTGCGTGCAGTCGGCACCAACACGCTGCGTCAGGTGCAGGATTCAGGCAACTTTCTGGTGTTGGCCGAACAGGCGCTTGGACACCCCATCGAGATTGTCACGGGTCGCGAAGAGGCGCGGCTGGTATACCTCGGGGTGTCGCACGGTCTGGCCGCGAGCGATGATCGTAGACTGGTGATCGATATCGGGGGGGGCAGCACAGAACTGATCATCGGTGAGGCATTCGAACCCATTCAGCGTGAAAGCCTGCATATGGGGTGTGTCAGTATGAGTCGCGCCTGGTTTGGAGATGGACGCATCAGCAGCAAGAACATGGACAGGGCACGGCTTGCCGCCCGGCTGGAGGTCAGGCCTGTTGAAGTGAGCTATCGGAACACAGGCTGGAACACAGCGGTGGGCAGTTCGGGAACGATTCGATCGATCCGCGACATCGTTCAGGCGGCCGGATGGAGCGACGCGGGTATCACACTGGACTCGATGCGGCAGATGCGCGAAAGTTTGCTTAAAGCCGGCTCGGTGAAGAACCTCAAACTCGAGGGGCTCAGCGAAGACCGTAGACCCGTAATTCCGGGGGGATTCGCTGTACTGTTCGGCGTCTTCGAGGCATTGGGTATCGAGCAGATGAGCGTCTCGGACGAGGCCCTGCGGGAAGGACTCCTTTATGACCTGGTAGGCCGTATCCGGCATGATGACATCAGGGGTCGCACCGTGACGACTCTATCGGTGCGCTGTGGCGTGGAATCCGAGCACGCAGCGCGCGTGGAGTCTACCGCGTTGCATTTGCTGGGACAGGTCGAGAAACCCTGGGGTTTGTCCCGGGACGATTTCGGCGACATGTTGTCATGGGCCGCCCACCTGCATGAAGCCGGGCTGGCGATCTCGCACAGCCAGTACCAGAAGCATGGGGCATATCTGCTGGAACATTCGGATCTTTCCGGGTTTTCCGGTTCGGAACAGCGGATACTCGCGGCGCTGGTACGCGGTCATCGCCGCAAGTTTCCACGAACCATCTTTGACGCCTTGCCGAATCCCTGTGATGGCCCGGCAATCAAGCTGTGTGTACTGTTGCGACTCGCCGTTTTGTTTCACCGTAGTCGCGACGATACGCAACCACCACGCATCCGGGCCAGGGCCGGAAAGGGAAGCCTCAACCTGTTGTTCCCCAAGGGCTGGCTGGAGGCTCACCCATTGACGGAATTCGAGCTTGAACGCGAAGCGGCCTACCTGAAAGCAGCCGACGTCACACTCACGTACACCTAGTGCTCTAGGCCTGTCCGAGAATGGAAGGCCTGCTGCGGAAAAGCGTCGCTGGCCGGACTTCGTGTCCGTTCTCGTCACACGAGGCGACTATTCTCCTCAAACGAGGATTGGGAGGTCGGTCAGGACCGGGTCCAGCGTTTCCTGAATTCTGCGATCTCTGCTTCGGTGTAAAAGTGCCTCGCGAATTTCGAGTCGTACATCCTGTCGAGGTAGTCGGGCGGCAGCTTGATGATGCGCTTGAACCGGTCGTAGATCTCCGCGTACTCCTTGCCTCCCCCGACATTCCGGTTGACCAGTCGCAGCCCGTCGACCCCCAGAAACTCCGAGAAGGCCTGCGTCGCGCAACGGTTCAGGTCCTCCAGCCGGATCACGAGAAAATCCGCGTTGTCACGTCGGGTGATCTGGTACCCGCGCTTCACGGGAAATCCCGTTTCGAAGATATCGAAACCAAGGACATCGCGAAATTCCCGGTCGAAGTACACCAGCGGCGTGTCGTGCCGGCACTTCTCGTAGAACAGCTCGATCAGTCGTTCCTGATCCTCGCGGCAGACCCGGGTTTCAAACTGGTATTCCCATGATTTCAGGTCCCAGCAATCGCCGTCCTCCGCCTGGACCTCGATGTGTTCGAAAAATGTCGCCAGATTTCGTGCGACGGGGTCTCGCACCAGCGAGATCACCCGCCACTTGCCCGAACGGCCCGGGTCGTTCAGAAGCTTGCGGATGAACTGGTACTGCCAGATGTGCTTGAGGTCCCCGGCCTTCCGCGTCCTGAGGTAAGGCCTGCGCTTCGCCTCGTATTTTTCCACCAGATCCGGTGAGAGGAAATGTACGTGGTAGATCGGCGCATCGAGGTCCACTGTATTCAAGGTCGCGACGGCGGTGGACGAGCCGACCTTTCCCATCTGATAGACGAGCAGAGGCGGGTTTGAAAGGCCCCGGTATTCCTTTTCCTGCTTCGAAAAATAGTGCCTTTTGGCCAGTCCATAGTTCAGCCGGCTGGCCCTCTCCAGCAACCGGTTGAAGACCCTGGCGATTCGTTTCGTTTCAGACATCAAACCGAATCCTCGATTGCACAGTACATCGCCGGACACGGGTCACGGCGCGATATCGAAGGCGTCAACCGACACGCGGTTCCCCGCGGAGTGCGTATTCCGCTTGTCTGCAACGACCACCGCGATGACATGCGGGCCGTAGTCCAGTCCCTCGTAGCGGTATACCTCCCCCAGCCCGTCCTCTTCACCGAAGAGATCCACGGTTTCCACACGCTCGCCGTCGATGTAGACATCCGCCCTGCCATATCCGGTTCCCGACCCGCCGATCCAGGTCGCTCCGGTGCCAACGAACCGCAGTTCGACGCGGTCACCCGGTGTATCTGACCATGTGCTGCTCAGGCCGCTGAACTCGCCGCCGTTTTCCCGTTTCCAGGTCCCGGTGAAGCGCACCGGCTCCCTGATATTTTCGTACCGCGCGGGCCTCGAGACCACCGACCACCCGGCCCCCCCGTCGGTAGACCGATACAGGTTCTCGTCCGACGCGGCATAAATCGTTTCGTCGCTCGCGTACAACGGAGAGAACGCCAGATAGCGTATCCGGTCGATCGGCCCCCCGGACGGGCGGACAAATGAATTGCCGGCATCCCTGCTGATGTAGATGCCCTTACCCTTGACATTGATGACAAGGGTGCGGGTGCTTGCGAATTCGGGCGACACCGCGATCGCCTCGATATTTCCGGAGACCTCGGCAGCGCCCGATTTCGTCCATGTCTCGCCACCGTCCGGCGATACATGGAGACCCGCCTCGGTCCCGGCCGCCAGCCAATCGGTCTTGTCGAAATCATCCGGCAACGCCAGCCGCACGTCCATGGCCGAACGACGGGACTCGGACTGATCCCGCCATGCCAGAACAGGAGTGAGACCTTCGTTCATTGGCTCCCAGGACTCGCCGCCGTCCGTCGATTTGACGATTCCGATTTTCCGAACAGTTGCGAACACGGTTCGGTCATTTGCAAAATCAGGCGACAGGGTTACCCCCGTGACTGCGTGTCCGTCGGCGTCCCACAATGGCTCGGAAGTCTCACCGGCATCGTCGGAACGATAGATCCCGTGCCAGCGGGTCCCGAAGAACAGTGTCTTTTCATCCGGCGCAATCGCGACGACAGTCGGATAGGGGTCCTGAAAGCTGTGCCCGGCAAACCACGCCTCGTGCAGGGAATCGAGTCCGAGTTTCCGCAACACCTTGCTGGCGAACCGTCTTGTGTCGTAGCCAAGATCCTGCTCTTCTCCGTGGCCGGTGGCCGTCCAGCTTTCGCCGCCGTCAATAGACTTCAGCAACTTTCCGTAGGCGCCGGAATAGATCGTCCGGTCCTCGGCAAAGCTGTCGGAAAATGTCAGGCTGGAAAGACGCGTCCTGGCCAGGCCCTGGTTCCCGACCACCCAGGAATTGCCGCCGTCCCGGGAAAAATATCCCCCGCCACCATAGGTCCCGAGTCCGACGACACTCACGCCTTTGCCGGCATCCCCGGTCGCAATGCCCTTGATCAGGCGTACCGGCATGACCTCCGCCTGGTTCCAGCTTTGCCCGGCGTCAGTCGAGACGAAAAGACCGTCAAAACCGGCAAGATAAATGGTTCTGTCCCGCACATACCCCCCCGAGAAGACCGCTTCACGGAAACTCGGGGAGTCGTATTTGACCGAATGGGCCTGGGGGTCCGTGGTCAGGCCGTCGGACCACTTTTTCCAGTTGGCACCGCCGTCGATCGAGATGAACGCGGCCTCTTCCCCGGTCGACACGATCACCGACCGGTCGTTCGCATAGTCCGGTGATACGGAGACCGCGACGACGGGCGCCTTATGGTCTCCAAACGCCCTCTTCAGGCGTTCAAACCGTTGACCGGCATCCGTGCTGCGGTAGAGGGCCCCACTCGCGGTGCCGACGAACACCTCACCCGGAGAAGAGGACGTGCCTGCCGCGATTGCGATACTTGTGATCGCTCCGTCCAGCGCGGCACTTTCGACGACGTCCCAGGTCCCGCCACTGTCGGTGGAACGATACAGGCGCCCCCCGGCGTCCCCGGCAACCGCCAGTTTCGATGACACCCCCCGTGCGAACCCCACCGCTTCCACGCCGGCGGTCAGCGCGCGCCTCCAGTCCCCGCCACCGTTCCCGGAGCGAAACAGACCACTGCCCTGGACGACGGCGAGAACCACACCGTCGCTCGAATAGCCCGGCGAGATGGCAAGCCCCGTGACATTGCCATCCGGCAAACCGTTATTCGTCTTTTGCCAGGAGTCTCCCCGATCGGTCGATTTGTAGACCCCGTCTCCGAAAGTGGAGATGTAGACGGTCCCGTCCGAGTCGAAGCCGGGTGATGGAACGATGGCTGAGAAGAAGGTCTGATTGTCCAGTCCGCCGGATAGCTCGTTCCACTCGTAACCTCCGTCCCGGGACCGAAGAAGGTGACTCGAACTGGCGATGAAAACGGTTCCATCCCGCTCGAATTGAGGGGATAGCGCCAGCGCGTCGATGACGTCGTGCGGGGAATGCGCCAGGGCCGCGCCAACCATGAACGGTAACAGCACAATCGCTACCAGCCAGTGGCGCAGGGAAACGCGGTGTCGTGCCCGCGGCCGACCCGAGGGGGGGAGTACGAGCTGTTCGTGATCTGTCATGTTCTGTAATGTCAATCTGTCATTCCTGGGGACCTGCTTCCACGCGATGCAATTCGCCCGATTACTCGACCACGCACCAGATGGCGCGTCCGGGGCAGATCGCCGGGAAAGTACTGGGCCGGGATGTCGGTATCCACTGAGTGGAGACCGCTCGGGGACAGGGAAACCGTGACAGCCGTCCCCGGATCGCCGGATCCGGCCGGAATCCTTCTTGCTTCGACAAATGATACCAACCGGGGGATCACGGCGTCATGTTAGCTTCACGATCCCCTTCACAGCCGCCTTCATCGCCTCCCGGTACGCTTTCACGGCGAGGGTCGATCACCGGCGGATCGACGAAATCTTCACGCCCTGCCCGCCAAAAATGTGATGTGCCACAAAGACTGTCAGGGCTAACCGATGTAGACAGGTAACAGGCCCCGGGATTACGCTATGCCGGGTATACGGGATTGTGACGAGCCATCGGCCCTGTCCTTAACTTGATGCAATCCCTACCGATTTGTAATGGAGTTGTTCAGATTTTGCGTTTCGTCGATGTATACAGTGGCCTGCTTCACAGGCCGGGGCCGATGAGTTCGGGCCGCAGGGCGCGGGGGTTCAACCGACCCTGGTCAGTCGCTTCGATCGTCGTAGCCATAGCCCTTGCAGTGATGGCCGGGATGGCGCAGGCCACCCCCTATGAGCAGGCCGCTGACGGGCTGGTGGTGATCGAGGCCGAGCACTTCGACGCCGGTACGCCGCAGGGCGGTCACGAGTGGCTCCTGAAGACCTCCCCGGGTGGTTTCGAGGGCGAGGGTTCCATGCTCGCTTCACCGGAGGACTCGGCCAAGGTCACCTCCAACTACAACGCCAACAGCCCGCGCCTCGATTTCGAAGTCAACTTCACCCAAACCGGCACGCACTACGTCTGGGTGCTGGGGAACGGCCCGAAGAGCAGCTCGGACTCGGTCCACATCGGCCTCGATGGGCAGGAAATCCCCAGTGCCGCCGGGATCGGGCCTTTTGACCCGGAGGGGACGTGGGTCTGGGAGGACAGGAGCGGGGCCAGCCTCGAGGTCAACAGCAGTGGGACCCACACACTCAATCTGTGGATGCGCGAGTCCGGCATCTACGTCGACCGCATCCTGCTGACCACCGACCCGTCCTTCACGCCCAGCTCCGGGCTGGCCGAGAGCCCGCGCGGAAGCGCCTGCGGCGCATCACCAACAGTCAGCATCAACTCTCCGGTCGCCGGACATTTCCAGACGTCGGCAAACCTGGCCGTTTCGACCCAAACCTGTCTCGAAGCGGCCTCTCATTCGGGCTGGGGTATCCGCATCAGGGCGGATGGCGGGCCAACCGGCGGGGGTTCCGAGGCTTTCGCGTACTCGGCCCCCTGGTCGGTCACCCTGTTCGGGCTTGCCCTTGCGGAGCACGTCATCGACGCGGATGTCGTGGACGAAACCGGCGAGCCCGTCAGCGGGAGCCAGACACACGACCAGGTCAGCCAGGTCGGTATCGGAGATGCCTATCTCGCCATCGGCGACAGCGTCACCGAGGGTGTCGGGGACGACGATCCGGGCGACGACACTTCACAGGACGGCAGGGTCACCGGCGGGGGCTTCGCGCCGATCCTGAACGATCTGCTGAGCAGCCCCCCGACAAAGGGATATCCGCACCGCATCATCAACAGGGGAGTCGGCGGGGAGACCTCTTCGGGTGGGCTCCAGGACCTGCCCGGCGTACTCAGTGCCAATCCAGATGCGGACCGTGTGCTGATCCTGTACGGAATGAACGACGCACGCCCCTGGCTGCCCGTACCCAGCGGTCTCGGGCTTTCACCCGGTGACGGCGGATACCCGGGCACCTACAAGGACAATATGCAGCAGATCATCGACCTCGTGAACACCGACGGCAGGGAGGCGATACTGGCGAAGGTCAACATCGCCCTCGGTGACAGTACCGATACCATGCCGTATCCGGACCCGAACCTCGGGGACCGGAGCGTACTGATCCAGAAGTACAATGAAGTCGTGGACGAACTCGCGGGCGAACCTGGAAATGCCGTCAGCGTGACACCCCCGGACTTCTACTCCTATTTCGAGATCAATCATTCGGGTGAGTATTCCGACAACATTCACCCCAACGGGGCAGGATATCGCTCGATGGCCGACCTCTGGTTCAATGCCCTGACACAGTAGCCGCATGAAGATACTCACCGTTTACACAGTGGCGACCCTGATCCTGTCAACGCTGACATGGCCCGGCATTGCCGGGGACCTTTGGACCGACGACCCCGGTGCCTACGCCCACGCCGAGGCAGAAGTCTTCGCTCCCCTGTTCAAGGCCTTGACAGAAGGCGACGTCTCGACCATCGAGGGGCTTCTCGACGCCGACCTCTTCAGGCAGTACCGCGTGCTGCTCGAACAGAACGAGGAATATCCGCAGTACCTCAGGGACTATTACCGCGGTGCGACCTTCGAGATACAGGGTATCGAAAGTGACATTGATCGCTACACTGCCGACGTGCAGATCCGGTGGCCGGACGGGAAGCGAATCCCGGTTCGGATGAGCGCGAAAAAGCCGCCGGAGTGAGGAAAACAGGCTCACCGGGGCCTGTGCGGGAATCGTTTTTTTAAATCGCTCACATTCCAGGCAGAAACTGCGCCCTTCACTCGACTTGGCTTCGGGGCTGACAAAACAGGGCATCCCGGAGACATTTTTCGGCGGCAGCCTCTCGTCCCGCAGTCACCTGAGAACCATTCGTAGCCTTTGCGCCGTGTTCCGCTCCCCGAACCCATCACTATGGTGTTGATTCCGGCCTGTAGTACAATCCCGCAGCGATTTCGTCACTGGATAGCTACCGGCGACCACAGCACATCGGGAGCCCGGCACATCAGGGACGTGTCCTGCCTTTGGATTCCTCTTACTCGCCATCCGCACGTCGCACAGGCGTCGGCGGTCCTGCACTGGAAAGTCAATGAATAACGCCAACGAAGTACTCGACAGCGATTTGCAGAACATCTGCGACGGACTCGCCACCGAGCTGCCCAATCTGTACGGCAGGAAAGTCCTGATCACCGGGGGCGCCGGATTCCTCGGATATTACCTGGTACAGGCTCCGCTCTACGCCAACCGCTCCCTCCCTGAGAACGAGCGGATCGAGGTCCTCGTCTACGACAACTTCTCGCGTGGCATTCCCGACTGGCTCGAGGCCCTGCGCGACGATCCCGCGCTGACCATTGTCAAGCATGACGTCAGGGAACCGTTGCCCGACTCCGTGGCCGAATGTCAGTACATCATCCATGCCGCGACGATTGCCTCCCCGACCTATTACCGGCTCCACCCGATCGAGACCATGGACGCCAACATCGACGGCCTGCGGTATCTGCTGGACCACTGCGTGGCGCGGAAAGAGGCCGGCGACCCGGTCGAGGGCATATTGTTCTACTCGACCAGCGAGATCTATGGCGACCCGGCCCCCGAGTCTATCCCGACCCCTGAGACCTATCGCGGCAATGTTTCCTGTACCGGCCCGCGCGCCTGCTACGACGAGTCCAAGCGTTACGGCGAGACGCTGTGCGTCAATTTCGCACAGCAGTACGGTGCGCCGGTGCGGATCGCCCGCCCGTTCAACAACTACGGACCGGGGTTGAAGATCACCGATCGCCGCGCCCTGCCCGACTTCGCACGCGACGTCCTGGCCGGCCGCGACATTGTCCTGTATTCGGACGGATCGCCGACGCGCACCTTCTGCTACATTACCGACGCGATTACCGGTTACTACAAGGTCCTGCTGCGCGGTCGTAACGGCGAGTCCTATAACATCGGAAAGGATCAGCCCGAGATATCCATCCGTCAGCTTGCTGAATCCGTTGTCGAGCGGGCAAGAGGCCTTTTCGACTACACGGGAAAATTAAAGTTTGCGGTAAGCAGCGACGCGGATTACCTGACCGACAACCCGAACCGCCGCTGCCCGGTGATCGACAAGGCGCGTACCGAACTCGGCTACGAACCGCGGATCGAACTCGACGAGGGTCTGACTCGTTCACTGCTCTGGTACGCGGACAATCAGGATGCGGAGGATTTGTGATGAAAGTCGCAGTTATCGGCACCGGCTACGTCGGGCTCGTCTCGGGTGTGTGCCTCGCCGAGAAGGGACACCAGGTCACCTGCGTCGACAAGGACGAGGACAAGGTCGCAAGCATCAACCGGGGCAAATCGCCGATCTATGAAGACGGCCTGGACGCGCTCCTGCATGCGAACATAGGCAAGCGCATGAGCGCGACCACGGATCTGCGGGCCGCAATTCTCGAGACCGACCTGGCCCTGATCGCGGTCGGCACACCATTCGACGGCAGCGCGATCGACATCAGCTACATCCGTGCCGCGGCGCGGGAAATCGGGGAGGTGCTGGCTGACTACGACGGCTATTACGTCGTGGTCGTCAAGAGCACCGTGGTCCCGGGAACCACAGAGGAAATCGTCCTTCCCGAACTCGAAAGGGCATCCGGCAAACACGCCGGACGGGATTTTGGCGTCGGCATGAATCCCGAGTTCCTTCGCGAGGGCGCCGCGATCCCGGATTTTATGGAGCCCGACCGCATCGTACTCGGCGGCATCGACGAGCGCACCCACAAGCGCATGGGCGATTTGTACGCGGTATTCGAGGGTGTCGACAAGCTGTTCGCGTCTCCGAAAACCGCGGAGATGATCAAGTACGCCGCCAATTCAATGCTGGCGACGCTGATTTCGTTTTCCAACGAGATTGGAAATCTCTGCGCGAGCCTGGGCGGGATCGACGTCGTCGACGTACAGAGGGGATTTCACCTGGACAAGCGCCTCACTCCGATCCTGCCGGACGGCTCGCGGGTGGTGCCTGATATCACTTCTTATCTGGAAGCGGGTTGTGGCTTCGGTGGAAGCTGTTTCCCCAAGGACGTCAAGGCGCTGATCGCCCACGGCAGGGCAGCGGACACGCCCATGGACCTCCTGGAAGCGGTGATCCGGATTAACGAAATACAGCCCCTCAAGTTACTGGAACTGCTGCACAAGCATTTCGACACCCTGAGGGGTCTGAAGGTGGCGGTACTCGGTCTTGCCTTCAAGGCGGGAACCGACGATATGCGCGAGTCCCCCGCCATCCCCCTGGTGAACCGCTTGATCGAAGAGGGCTGCGACATCAGGGCATTCGACCCCGTCGCCGAGGACGAGGCCCGGAAACTGTTCCCGGACAGCGCGCTGCAGTACTACCCCACGCTGGAAGAAACCATCGAGAATGTCGATGTCGTCGTGCTGGTTACGCGCTGGCCCGAATTCGCACGTCTGCCCGGGTTACTCGAAGGCGAAGACTCGCAGCCACTATTGATCGACGGACGGCGTATGCTGCCCAGGGACAGCGTGGCACGTTACGAAGGGATCGGGATGTAGCTCAACGTTCCCCAAGGTAATCTAAGTATCATGCCAATGAAGAGATCCGAAGAGAGGAAATCAGGATGATTATCGTCGACACCGCACTGGAAAGGCGCGAGGACGAAGGTAGACCCATCCGGGTCGCCATCATCGGGGCCGGATACATGGGACGCGGTACGGCGTTGCAGATCATGACCGCATTCCGCCGTGGCATGCGCCTGGTCGCGATGTCGAACCGCACGATCTCGCAGGCCGAACAGGCCTACACACAGGCGGGTGTTGAAGATCTCGCGCGGCCGGACAGCGTGGCGGAACTCGAGGATGCGATTCGCGCAGGCCGGCCTGCGATCACCGACGATCCGATGCTGTTGTGCGAGGCAGAGGGCATCGATGCGATCGTGGAGGCCACGGGCGAGATCGAGTTTGGCGCGCACGTCGTCCTGAGGGCCATCGAGTTCGGCAAGCACGTGATTCTGATGAATGCCGAACTCGACGCAGTGGCCGGTCCCATCCTGAAGGTCAAGGCGGACCAGGCGGGTGTGGTGATCACCAACGTCGACGGCGACCAGCCTGGCGTGGTGATGAACCTGTATCGATGGGTGAAACAGATCGGATACCAGCCGGTCCTCGCCGGAAACATCAAGGGCCTGCAGGACCACTACCGGACACCCGAGACGCAGAAGGCGTTCGCCGACGCGGTGAAACAGAAACCAAAGATGATCACCTCGTTCGCGGACGGCACCAAGGTGTCTATGGAGATGGCGGTGGTGGCGAACGCGACCGGTTTCGGCGTGGGAGCGCGGGGCATGCACGGGCCGCGATGTGATCACGTGACCGAGGCGAAGGAACTGTTTCCCATGGAGCAGTTGATGGGTGGCGGGATCGTCGATTTCATCCTCGGCGCCGAGCCCGGTCCCGGCGTGTTCGTGCTTGGCTACAACGAAAATCCGATCAAGCAGCAGTACCTGCAGTACCTGAAAATGGGGGACGGACCGCTCTACGTCTTCTACATCCCCTACCACTTCCCGCACCTGGAGACACCGCTGACGGTTGCCCGTGCGGCGCTGTTCCACGATGCGGCGACCTCACCCCTCGGGGGACAGGTCGTCGAAGTGATCACGGCCGCCAAGACCGATCTTGCCGAGGGCACCGACCTCGACGGGATCGGCGGGTTCCACACCTACGGCCTGTGCGAGAACGTATCGGTATCCGGGCCGGCCGGGTTTATCCCCATGAGTCTCGCCGAAGGCTGCCGCCTGAAGCGAAACGTGGCGAAAGACGAGATCCTGCGCTACGAAGACCTGGAGGTCCCCGCCGGGCGTCTTTGCGACAGCCTGCGCGCGGAACAGGACGCCTATTTCGATGTGCCCTGTCGCGGTCCCACAACAGCCGACGCGGGCGAAACCACGGCTTGATGCGCTTTCCCCCCGAGGGAGAAGGATAAAAGGGGTTCAAACCAACGGTAGCCCAATGAACGGGGCTAGTGCTCTATCCAACGAGACGTCGCTGTCGCGCTACCACCGGGACCTGGGATACAGTGAGGGTTGAACCGCGCCCTACCCAGCCACAAACCTCGTCAACCTGGATATCCATTGATGCCATAGGTTACTGGATTCCTTACCAGAACTTTTCGATTTCTCGGCCTCCGCATCACCCCACAATTCCTCGAGGCGCTGGTCGCGACCGCAAGAATACCGGTAATACTTGTACCGTACCGGATTCTTGATGTAGTAGTCCTGATGGTATTCCTCGGCGGGATAGAACGTCGAGGCCGCCACAATCTCGGTGTAGATTTTCCGCTCGCCCAGCACGGTCTCGGGCACTTCCTGCCTGCTGCGTTCTGCGACAGCGGGAGCCAGTACCGCTCGGCGATCTACTATCATTCTGCCGAACAGAGGGCGTTCGCGGAACGCA
>JAYENI010000080.1:0-2737 GCA_034722015.1 Pseudomonadota bacterium | reverse complement strand
TCTCCGGCCCCGGGGAATATGCGCTTCCACCCGGCGCGACCCGCCGGTTCTTCGCGGTGCCATTGAAGCGCCCTGCTGGTGGTTCTGGTGGTGTGACACTGCCAACCCGCTTCCGCGGCCCTCCCTGCTGTCGGGCAAACTTGGTAATATACGCCGTTTGTTTTATCACGGGCAAAGCATCGACATCGTGGACGTCAACGAACATGCGGGAATGACCGCGCTGGAACGCAGGGCGACCCTGTCGCTGGCAAGCGTGTACGCCGTGCGAATGCTGGGGCTGTTCATGATCCTGCCGGTGTTCGCGCTCTATTCCGAACAGCTCGCCGGCGTAACGCCACTCCTGGTGGGGCTGGCCATCGGTATCTACGGGCTGACTCAGGCCATCTTCCAGATTCCCCTCGGTACCTTGTCAGATCACATCGGCCGCAAGCCGGTGATCCTCGGGGGCCTCGTCCTGTTCACCGTTGGCAGCGTCGTGGCGGCCATGTCCGATACCATTCACGGCGTCATACTCGGACGCGCGTTGCAGGGTTCCGGCGCGATTGCGGCCGCCGTCATGGCACTGGCCGCTGACCTGACCCGCGAGGAGCATCGCACCAAGGTCATGGCCATGATCGGCATGAGTATCGGCATGTCTTTTGCCTTGGCCTTGATCGCCGGCCCCATGCTGAACCAGCGCATCGGGGTCCACGGCATCTTCTGGCTGACGGCCCTGATGTCCATCGTCGCCATGGGGATCGTCGCCTTTGTGGTGCCCCGGCCGGTCAGGTCAGGTCGCCGGCGCGACACCGGGTTCGTGGTGTCCGCGCTGAAGACCGTGCTGGGCGATTCGCAGCTGCTGCGCCTGGACCTGGGGGTGTTTGTCCTGCATCTCGTACTCACGGCCAACTTCGTGGTGTTGCCGCTGTTACTGAGGGACCAGGCGGGTCTGGAAGCCTCACGGCACTGGATACTCTACCTGCCGGTCATGTTCGTTTCGTTTCTGCTGATGCTGCCCTTTATCATCATCGGAGAGAAGAAACGGGTGCTGAAACGCGTGATGGTCGGTGCGATCGCGTTACTGGCACTTTCCGAGGGCTCTTTTGTCTACACCGCCGGTTCGCTGGTCGGCGTGACCTTTTCCCTGCTCGGGTTTTTCGCGGCGTTCAACCTCCTGGAGGCCAGCCTGCCGTCGCTCGTATCGAAGACGGCACCCCCCGATATCAAGGGATCATCCATGGGCGTCTATTCCACCAGCCAGTTTCTCGGGGCATTCGCCGGCGGGGCGCTGGGCGGGGCGTTGACGCAATCCGGGGGTGCGACGGCGGTATTCGCCGGCGGTTCGGTGTGCATCGTCGTGTGGCTCGCCGTGGCGTCGACGATGCGCAACCCCCGATATCTGAGCAGCTATATCCTCAATATCGGTGCGCTCGACAGCGCTCGGGCACGGGACATGGCCGAGCGGCTTCACGGGATCGCCGGGGTGGCCGAGGCGGTTGTGATTCCCGAGGACGGGGTGGCCTACCTCAAGGTGGACCGGCACGAACTCGACGAGCGGCAGCTGCGGGAAATTGCCGTATCGCCTGTCTGATTAATTGATAACATACGATTCGTCCTCAGACTGAGGGGCCCGGACCGGTAAGGCGAGGGGCGATGACATTACGTCGAATCCCGCGCATCAGGCTGATCGGCGATGCGGGGAAAGGGCTGGCGCGAAGTCCCAGCGAAGACACGGGGCACGAGAAAGAAGAGGGGAGAGAATGGCCAGAGGCATCAACAAGGTTATCCTGATCGGCAATCTGGGTGCGGATCCGGAGGTGCGCTATTCACCCAGCGGCTCGGCGGTGGCGAATCTGCGTCTCGCCACCACGGACAACTGGCGCGACAAACAGAGCGGGGAACAGCAGGAACGCACCGAGTGGCATCGCGTGGTGCTTTTCGGAAAATTGGGTGAAATCGCAGGCGAATACCTGCGCAAGGGGGCCAAGGTCTTCATCGAGGGACGCCTGCAGACCCGTAAGTGGCAGGGGCAGGACGGTCAGGATCGCTACACGACCGAAATCGTCGCCAACGACATGCAAATGCTCGACAGTCGCGGGGGTGGGACGGCGGCATACGACGCACCGGCGACAGCGCCCGCGGTCTCCCGGCCGGCGCCGCCGGCGGCCCAGCCCCCCCAGGCGCCCGCGGCGCCGAAACCGGCCACCGTCTCCGCGCCCCCCGACGATTTTGAGGACGACATCCCCTTCTGAGGACCTGTTGGGCACCTGGTGTTCTAACAGTCGGCTCCGGGGTCTTGGGTTTTCGTGAACCCCGGATTGCGCGTACAGGGGAATAAACCCTTCGTAGATGACCATCCCGGCGCCGTTCGTCCATTCCGCATTCACTGCCGGATGCGAGAATTCACACGCCCTGTTTGTAAAAAACTTCACTGAGGCAAACGCGGTCGACCTCTAGCATATGAACCTCCTTAACCACTGACCACAGACAAGGAGGTCAACATGAACTTCATCAAATCCACCATTCTCGCAGTCTCCCTCGCATTCGCCTCGGTCGCTCTCGCGCAACCCGTGGACATCAATACCGCGGATGCGGAAACCCTGACGACCATCAAGGGCATTGGCCCGGCCAAGGCCGCGTCCATCGTCGCCTGGCGCGATGCGCACGGGGAATTCGGTAGCGTCTACGATCTGGCCCAGGTACGCGGAATCGGCATGAAGACCGTCGAGCAGAACGCGGCGATGCTGACGGCCGGTGA
>JAYENI010000079.1:0-2742 GCA_034722015.1 Pseudomonadota bacterium | reverse complement strand
GCCGTCGCGAGACCGTTCTGTTCCCTGAGCAAATGGTTTCCAGTGGTGCGAAATAGCGACAGGAACTGCATGTGATCGCGGATCGAACGCAGCATCAGCAGCTTCGTATCGTCGTCGAATCGCGCCACTGGAAACCATTTGCTCAGGGAACAGAACGGTCTCGCGACGGCCTGTTCGGTGTTTCCGGAGATCCGGGGCGCGGCGGACTGGCGTGAGGCCGCGTTGTCGACCCTGAACGAAGAACTGCGGAAGCAGGTGAATGACGATGGCTCGCATGTCGAACTGTCCACCGGTTACCAGTGGCTGGTGATCGACGAGTTCGAGAAGACCTACGACCTGTTGAAGCGGTTCGGGCTGAGTCTGCCTCGCGACAATCTGCAGGACTGGCTGGGCAGGATGTGCCTTTTTCTTGCCTGCATGCTGCGACCTGACGGAACACTGCCGCAAATCAACGACGGTTTCATCCTTTGGCAGGCGGACAGACTGGCGGCGCTGGGGGAAAAACTGGGTCGGGAAGACGTCGTCTACCTGGCAACGGGAGGGAGATCGGGAAGCCGACCGGACCAGGCATCGATCGGGTTTCGCAATGCCGGGCTGCACGTCATGCGGGATGGCTGGGATGGCAAGGGGCACTATCTGCTATTCGACGCGGGCCGGTATGGAGGCCCGCATGGCCACGAGGACAAGCTGAGCATCGAGGTCTCCGCATTTGCGACCCCGCTGATCGTGGATACGGGTTCCTATACGTACGAAAGGACCGATCCCTTCAGAAACTATTTTGTCGGTTCCCAGGGACACAATACCGTACTCGTCGACGGCCTGAGCCAGGTACGGCGATGGGACCCGGCGAACCTGGCGCACGCATTGAGTCAGGGTGGAGATGCCATCTGGAAAAGCCACGAAAGGTATGACCTTGTCCGGGCGGCATACGATTCCGGCTATGGAGAATTCGAAATCAAAAGGCCACAAGGCGCCATGATTGAACATGATGTCACCCATGAGCGGACCGTCGTATTCGTCAAGCCGGATTACTGGGTGATTTTCGACGTCCTCACCGCGGCGCAACCGCATGACTACCAAGTGCTGTTTCATGCGCCGCCGGAGGTGCGGATACGTGTTCCGGCGCCGGGCCAGGCCATCTTCGAGTCCGGCGCGACCGGTGCGGGGCTCGCCCTGTTGCACCTCGGCGGGGAGGCGACGAACTCGAAGGTGGTCAACGGAGAACACGATCCCGTCCAGGGATGGTATTCACCCGACCATCATCACAAGCAAGCCGCCGACACCCTGATTTTCGAGACATCGTCTTCGGGTGCAGCGGTACTCGTGACCGTTCTGTATCCATTGGCGCGTGGAAGCGGGGTCCAGGAAGTCGGGGTTGACTGGGTCGAAGTGACCGGGTCAACGGGCCGGGCCGTCGAAATTCATGGCCAAGATGGATCGCGGGATGTTCTTTTGGTGTCCGACCTAACGGGCGAAAAGCGCTTCGGCGACTGGACCGCGTCCGCTGCGATGGCCTGTGTCAGGATGGATGCCGAAGGAAGCCAGGTGGACCGGTTCGAATGGGACGGAAACGACGATACGCAGGATGGTCGGTGACGATTCAGCGTCGGGTCGTAACGGCAATGGGGTATTTGTTCCGGAAGACGCTGTAAATACGTCCCTGTAAGCTTGCTGCCGGCCTCCATGCCGGCAACACTTCCTCCACGAACACCCCATTGCCGTTACTCAATGCCGAATGGGAGGGCGACTAGATTGTGATGGATAGTTCAGGGTTTCCGGATCGTCTCCAGACCCCGAACCGAGGAACGTATTCGCCGAAGAATCCAGTTTTCGAAGCGGCTCGGGCACTTTGGGCCGGGATTGCAAGCAGGTTGACCCCGACTGCCGGCTTCGTGATAATCGCCCGTCAAAGGGACATGAGATCCTGACGTTTTTAGCAGGGGAGCGGTAGACGGCGCGGGGTTAAACAGTATGTGTTTTCCCGGCCGGCCAGGCCGGCAGGCTGTGCGCATGGCGTGTTTGATTCGGGGTGTGTGGTTCAGCAGGAACCCTTCCCGGTATCATCTGATATCCCGCCAGCAAGACGCTCGGTCGATCGGCCGACGCAGCATCGCCAGGAACATGACAACCACTCGGGCCGTGTATCGCACGGGCTGAAGGGTGTCTTTGTGCTCGCTCAGGGCCTGACGCGTTGTGCGCCTCTCGCGAATTTTGTGCGATAGAGCAACGTAATCCACTCATCAGATTCGATAATGGAACTTAAATATTCCCTCGCCAATCCGATAGCGGACAGCTTTAAGTCCAAGACACACAGTCGAATCCAGCCTTCCGGATCGGCCAAACCCCTTAAACGGAGATCACGCAATGATGTTCCCAAAGACACTCTCCTCCTCAGCCCTCGCCGCGCTCCTGATCGCGTCCGGCGTTGTCGGCGCGGCCCCCCAGGACGCCCCCTTCGTCGGAGACAATATCCCGATCAGCCGGGATGCTGGTGTTGCCGAGGAAGACGACGCCAACCCCGCCATCGCCTACAACCCCGACAATAACCAATATCTCGTTGTCTGGTTTGGGGATCGGTTTCCGGAGACCGAAGGCAACGCCTTCGAGGTGTTCGGGCGCGTCCTCGACGCCGAGGGAACCCCGGTCTCCGATTTCGTACAAATCAGCGACACGGGTCCGGATACCAAGAATGATTTCCAGGCTAAACTCCCCGACGTGACATACAATTCGGCTACCGGCGAG
>JAYENI010000078.1:0-13446 GCA_034722015.1 Pseudomonadota bacterium | reverse complement strand
CGATGAACCCAAGTATGCACCCCGAAGCCTGGGTGAAAACGACAGACGGCACTTGGATGTGCAGGTGCGGTATGCCAGAGAAGTCCTTGGTTACCCCGTCTGGGGTCTGTCGCCGAGTTCCACCGTATCGAATGACGGATACTCCGAGTTTGGGGTCAGGGTGCTAGGCGCTCGGGGTTACGAAGCCGGTATTGTGACACCGCACGCCACGCTGCTTGCCCTGGGTATCTCGCCTGATATTGCCGTCGCCAACCTGAGGGCCATGATCGACAAGTACGACGTCTATGGCGACTTTGGTTTATATGACGCCTTCGACCCGGAATCCGGCGCAGCGAGTTATAAATACCTGGTTCTCGATCAGGCGATGTCTTTCCTTGCGCTTGCCAATCATTTGGCCGGGCGCTCGATTCAGGACTACTTTGCTGCTGATCCTGTCGCAGTACGAGGGTTTGGCGTGCTTGGGAAGGAAAGATTTTTCGATTGAGTTGGCAACTAGAGATCCGAGATCGCAGATTAATAGCATCTGGCGCCAAGCGAGCGGCTGATGGTGGACACATCCGGCAAGCGCTTCAGGCCAAGCACACGTTTGACCGTCTCGTCATCGCGATAGTATTCCACGTCTCGCAGCCTGCGGTGCCCAATGATCAGATGCACGATCAACAGCATCTTGATCACGTGATGGCTGTAGATCGCGCTTACCTTCAGGTGGCGAAAACATCCCCACAGTCTCTCCTTGATGCCGATCAGATAGAAAAAGTGTTGAAAGAGAATAAGGCCAGAGTACGAAGTCAGGTTCTGTGGCTCGAATCGAACATCCAAAGCGGTCCTGGCTTTACCTCGAACATCAGCCTTGCTATGTTTCATGTCAGTGGTCTCCGCCTCGGTTGGTATTTCGTTTTTGTCGACGATAATTGTACCAATCCGGAGGCCACTTTTTATTTTCGCTGCGCCCTGGTCTTGCACGTAGCGCAGTCCGTTTCCTGGAATCTCGGCGCTATTCTTATGCGCGGCTTAACCTCACCCGGGGTGAACTTAAGCTACACGCCGTTTTGTCTAGAAAATCCCGCTTTTTATAGGGCCAAAACGCTCTCAAACGGATAATTTATGCAACTAGCAGGTTTACGCAGATCCTGGCGAATCTACACCGCCAGCCACCTTGGGCACCGTCTGGATAGTCTCTTCAGTCTCTCCCGTCATCATCACCGCAACGATCGGCAAACGCTGAGGGTTGGTCTATGTGTAACGCGGTATTAAAAGCTGGAGAAAGTACCGTAAACAGCGACAAGACGGGTCAGTCAGCGAGAAAATTCACTGCACTCGCAACGTCGTCGCCAGATCAAGCGCATCAGCACCATAAAATCACTATAAACCTGATCAAGTCAGGTCGATGCGCCGAATCGGTGAGCGATGGGGGCTAGATCGGAGAACCGGAATGTCAGCGAATAATCCAGAAAACAGACGACTCGAGGAGGACAAGTCACGCCAGAGGCCCTGGAAAATGTGGGGCCCGTACCTGAGCGAACGCCAATGGGGAACGGTGCGCGAGGACTACAGTCCAGATGGCACCGCCTGGGACTATCTACCCCACGATCACGCCCGCAGCCGCACCTATCGTTGGGGCGAAGACGGAATCGCGGGTTTCAGTGACCAGCACCAGCAGCTCTGCTTCGGGCTTGCGATGTGGAACGGACGCGACCCGATTCTGAAGGAGCGACTGTTTGGTCTCAATAATACCGGGGGAAACCACGGAGAGGACGTCAAGGAGCTTTACTACTATCTGGACGCCACACCGACGCATTCCTGGCTGAAGATGCTTTACAAGTATCCCCAGCGTGAATTCCCCTACGACATGCTGACCCGGGAAAACCTGGTTCGCGACGTTCAGATGCCGGAATACGAGATCCTCGATACGGGTATCTTTGATGACGACCGCTATTTCGACGTCTTCGTGGAATTCGCAAAGGCGGCTCCCGACGACATTCTGATTCGCATATCTGCACACAACCGGGGACCGGAAGCGTCGATCCTACACCTGATCCCGCAGTTGTGGTTTCGGAATACCTGGTCATGGAAATGCGGCGAGGCAAGGCCAACGCTCAAACAGGGTGACGGCTGCGTTGTCGCCGAGCATCAAACGCTGGGATCCTATCGATGGTACGCGGAGGGTGACCCAGAACTCCTGTATTGCGAGAACGAGACGAACACCTCTCGACTTTTCGGCGCGACCAGTGCTACCGACACGCACGGGTACTTCAAGGACGCCTTCCACGGCTACATCGTCAATGACCGCGAGACCGTCGTCAATCCACTGCACACCGGCACGAAGGCCGCTGCACATTACCGCCATACCATTCCGGCACACTCATCCATCGAATTGCGGATGCGACTCTCAAACCAGGTTGACGACGACCCGTTTGGGGATTTCAGCCCCATTCTCGATCGGCGACGCGACGAGGCGAACGAGTTCTACGCTGCGCTGCAACATACCATCGAGGACCCCGAATCGCGCCTGGTACAGCGGCAGGCCCTGGCCGGACTGATCTGGAGCAAGCAGTACTATCACTATCACGTCTATCGGTGGCTGGAAGGCGACCCGACCCAACCGGCCCCACCCACAGGGCGTCGTCACGGACGCAACCATCAGTGGGCCCATCTCCATGCCGCGGAAATCATTTCCATGCCCGACAAGTGGGAGTTTCCCTGGTTCGCCACCTGGGACCTCTCATTTCACTGTATTTCCCTGGCGCTGGTCGATGCGGAATTCGCCAAATCGCAGTTGTTGCTGCTCACCCGCGAGTGGTACATGGACCGGGACGGCGAGCTGCCTGCCTACGAGTGGGCCCTGAGTGACGCCAACCCGCCCGTACACGCCTGGTCAAGCTGGAGGGTCTTTACGATCGACCGGAAACAACGCGGCGACTCCGGTGACCTTCGGTTCCTAGAAAGGGTATTCCACAAACTGCTCATCAACTTCACCTGGTGGGTGAATCGCAAGGACAGTGACGGGAGAAATCTGTTCAACGGCGGGTTTCTCGGACTCGACAACATCGGCGCGTTCGATCGCAGCGCCCCGTTGCCCGGAGGCGGACGGCTTGATCAGACAGATGCGACGAGCTGGATGGCGATGTATTGCCTCAACATGATGCGCATCGCCCTGGAACTGGCGATGCACAACCCCTCGTATCAGGACATCGCCATCAAGTTCTTCGAACATTTTCTGGGCATCGCCAGCGCGATCAACGACGACTCGGCATCCGGCTCAGGATTGTGGGACGATCAGGACCGGTTTTTCTACTCGAACATTCACCTGCCGGATGGCCGGGTTGAGCCGATACGGGCCCGCTCCATGGTAGGCATCATTCCCCTGTTCGCCGTTGAAACGATTGAACCCGAAGTCTGGAAGCGGCTACCCGAATTCGAAAAGCGGCTGGAATGGTACCTGGAACACCGACCCGACGAATGTCGCCTGATTTCACGCTGGAAGGAACCTGGACACGCGGAGCGTCGACTTCTGGCGTTGCTGAGGGGGCATCGAATGAAATGCGTGCTGGAGCGGGTACTCGACGAAACCGAGTTCCTTTCGGAGTTCGGGGTCCGTTCCCTGTCCCGCCACCACCGCGACAACCCTCTGGTATTCCGCCTGGACGGAGGCCAGCTCGAACTGGACTACCAACCGGGCGAATCGACCACCACCCTGTTCGGCGGCAACTCCAACTGGCGCGGACCCGTATGGTTCCCGGTGAATTTCCTGCTGATTGAGTCCTTGCAGAAATTTCACTACTACTACGGGGACGAGTTTCGCATCGAGTGCCCGTCGGGCTCCGGGAAATTCCTTTCTATCGACGAGGTTGCCGGGGAAATCGGCAGACGTCTGTGCCGCCTGTTCCTCAGGGACGAGCACGGGAAACGCCCGGTTTTCGGAGAATACGAAAAACTTCAGTCAGACCCCCACTTTCGGGACTACCTGCTGTTTCACGAGTACTTTCACGGTGATACAGGCCGTGGCTGCGGCGCCTCCCACCAGACGGGGTGGACGGCCCTGGTCGCCAAGCTGCTGGCGCCACGACGAGAGGGTTGATCGAAACCGACCCGTTTCGCGCCGGCAAACTGACCGGCGTCGAGGCAGATCGCTCACCCGGTCATGACGTCACGATCGTTCCCTGATGACCCGGCGCATCGTTTCCCGTAGCAGTATGACACTTTCCTGCAGGTCTGCGGTAAACACTTCGAATCCCGCGATACGGGTCCCTATCCGCGTCGTGGTTTCACCGTTGCTGAAGACACGTATCCCGGGTGCCGCGGCATCAGACTGGTACGCTATAAAAAAAGCGGCGATCAACGGCACTCCTCTGCAAACGCTCCCGGCGCGTTGCCGAACGGCTCAACCTGGTGTTCGCGCCCAACCGCTTCGACCGCGATTACATCCGCTTGCCGTCTTCATTGTCCCTCCTGTACTTCCTGGTACGGCCCGTACGTCTCGCGTCGCAGTTCGCCAGGTCCCTGCACGCGAGGCTGGGACGGCAACAAGATCAGCGCTAGAATCGGCCACCGCGCGTCGACGTTTCTGACTGGATTCGGCCAACCCTGAGAAACAGCGGCCAGGCGACGGGCCTCGCGATTTCGGCGTCTCCCCATGCATCACGCAAGTCCTTCGCCACGCGGGCCAGGGGATCGGCTCCGATTTCTTCACGATACCCGTGTACCGCCGACCAGGTGGAGAGATATCCCAGTAACCGGTCAAGCGTCCACTCCTGCCTCATATGCAAAGAAGGGGTCTCTACCTCCGAAAAGGGAAATGACAGGCTTTGATATCCCGAATCCAGGTATCTGCGTTCCGGGGGCCAGAATGGACCGACGATATCCCGGTAGAAATGGCCCACAACGGCATCGACACGAGGGGATATTGTGGCGAGACCGTATCCCCACAGGGCCAGAACGGCGCCATCGCAAGCCACGCGTCTGACCTCGGCATGGAAAGCGTCCTGATCGAACCAGTGTGCGGCCTGCGCGACCGTGACCAGGTCGATGGTGCGGTCCGCGATCGGCGCGGACTCCGCCCTCGCAACCCGATACGCTATCGATGGGTGCCGGAAGGCGTGCGCAATCTGGGCCTCGCTCCCGTCCGTGGCCACGACCCTGGTGAAGAATTTAGCCATTGCGAGCGCAGCCTGCCCGTTTCCCGTGGCACAATCCCAGGCGCGTTCGTGACCACTGCAGAGGCCGGATAGAAAGCGAAACAGCCGGGCCGGATAGCCGGGCCGGAAACGCGAGTAGCGCGACGGATCATGCGAGAAGTGGTCCCTGAACCCGTGGCCGGTCACCATTACGACACCGATGCCGACAATATGAAAAGGATATCGAAGCTCACCGCTTGTGACTCCCGGCAAGCCTGAATCTCGCCACCAGACGTCGCATCGTCTGCGTCTCGACCGCATCGCGGAGCAGGACCAGGGATTCGGTGCGTGCCCCCGGGCATTTGAAATTCAGCACCGAGACCTGCCTGGTCGCCATACTGCCGGAGTGAAGGATGGCCTCGCGCGGGAGGCCATCGCCACCCCAGACCGCCCAGCTACCATCGGGATTCCAGCGTGCGCCCCGTATTCCGGTCCGCACCCTGAAAAGTACATATCGCCGCAGGGTCATGACCAGATTCGCGCCGAGCCCGGCGCAGGACAGGGCCGTGACCGGCCAGGGAAACCCCATGGCGAGTACCGCCAGCAGCGCCGCGAGGTGCACGGCGACGAGCAGCGCTGCCAGGATGCGCGACGGTTCAGGGTGAAGGACAAGGACCGGCCAGGATCCGCTCGACGACATGGGCTATCTCCTGTTCGTCGGACTCGACCCGGCGGATCAGTAAATCGAACAGCACGGGATCAGGGAAATCAGCCAATCTGGCGAAGGCATCGCGTTCCCCGGTCGGAGCGGCCGGATACCTGTGTCTGAGATACCGCATCATCAAGGTGTCCAGTTCCAGCGTCCCGCGCCGACACCTCCATGCCAGGGGTCGGTCCGGTCGGTCCTGTCGGTCCGGCCCCGTCACAATCCTCGCCGGGCGATCATGCGCTTGATTCCGGAGATCGCCTTCGCCGGATTGAGGTCCTTGGGGCAGGCATTCGTGCAATTCATGATCGTGTGGCAACGATATAACTTGAACGAGTCGTCAAGCGCCGCCAGACGCTCGTCTGTCGCCGCGTCCCTGCTGTCCACGATCCAGCGCCAGGCCTGCAACAGGATCGCCGGGCCCAGATACCTGTCGCCGTTCCACCAGTAGCTGGGACAACTGGTGGAGCAGCAGGCACACAGGATGCACTCCTCGTATCCCTTGAGTTTCGCCCGGTCAGCCGGTGACTGCAGCCGCTCCGAATCCGGGTGCTCGTCCTCCGCGGCCTGGATCCAGGGCTTGATTGAGGCGTACTGGGTATAGAGTCGACTCAGGTCCGGAACCAGGTCCTTGACGACCTGCATGTGCGGCAGGGGATAAATTCTCACATCACCGCTCAGGTCGTCGAGGTTCTTCGTGCACGCCAGCGTGTTTCGGCCATTGATGTTCATGGCGCAGGACCCGCAGATGCCCTCGCGACAGGACCTGCGGAAGGTCAGCGTGGGATCGATCTCGTTCTTGATCTTGATCAGGCCGTCCAGGACCATCGGACCGCAATGGTCCAGATCCACCTCGAAGGTGTCCGTGCGAGGATTGTCCGCCGTTTCCGGGTCGTAGCGATAGACGACAAACCGACGGATCCGCCCGGCGTCACCGACAGCGCGCCAGGTGCGGCCTGTCCTGACGACCGAATCTGCATGAAGGGTGAACTTCGCCATTCAGGCGATCTCCCCGGAACGGCTCGCCGAAGAGGGCGGGCCAATGTGACAACCGGTCGTAACGATGCCGCACACGCTGCTATTCTCCAATTGGTAGCATCAACCATCCCCGCTGACAAACAGAAACCCGATTGAATAGACCGTTCAATCAGTACACACGTTCCTTTGGGGGGATGGGTTCCACCGCGTCGGTCAACGTCTCAAGGTGAACCGGGCGATACCCGAGCCTCACCTCGCTTCCATCGACCCATGCCAGCGAGTGCTTGAGCCACTCTTCGTCGTTTCGGTCCGGGTAGTCTTCACGTGCCTGGGCACCGCGGCTTTCCTTTCGAGCGCGAGCCGAGGCGATCGCAGCCAGCGCCTGCGCCATCAGATTGCCCAGTTCCAGGGACTCCACCAGGTCCGTGTTCCAGATCAGGGACCGGTCCGAGATCCGTAGATCGTCGAGTTCCCGACGGAGTTCGCGCAGCCGGTCATACCCCTCATCGAGCAGGTCGGCGCACCGAAAGACCGAGGCGTAACGCTGCATGGTCTTTTGCATCCTGTCGCGCAGGTCCGCTGTCGGCGTACCCCCGTTTCCGTGTCGAATACGGTCGAATCGCTCGATTCCCGCATCTGCGAACTCCACCGTCAATGGCTTGTGCGGCGCCCCGGGGGATATCGTCTCGGCACAGCGCCGTGCCGCGGCGCGGCCGAACACGATCAGGTCCAGAAGGCTGTTCGAACCCAGTCGATTGGCCCCGTGTACCGACACGCAGGCGGCCTCCCCCACGGCCATCAGGCCTGGCACGACGGCATCGGGGTCCCCGTCCCGGAGCGTTACGACCTCGGCATGGATGTTCGTCGGGATCCCACCCATGTTGTAGTGCACGGTCGGCACGACCGGGACCGGCTCCCGGGTGATATCCACACCGGCGAAGATACGGCAGAGTTCCGCGATCCCGGGCAGACGCTCGTCGATCAGCCCGGGATCGAGATGTTGCATGTGCAACAGGGCATGGTCCTTCTCCTTTCCGACGCCGCGCCCCTCGTTGATCTCCACGGTGATGGCGCGACTCACGACATCACGCGAGGCAAGGTCCCCCGCACCGGGCGCGTACCGCGGCATGAACCGTTCACCCTCGGAGTTGGTGAGATACCCTCCCTCCCCCCGGGCGCCCTCCGTGATCAGGATCCCGACGCCGTAGATCCCGGAGGGGTGGAACTGGATGAACTCCATGTCCTGGAGCGGCAGACCCGCACGCAGCACCATGGCGTTTCCG
The DNA here is from genome assembly GCA_034722015.1 of Pseudomonadota bacterium. Lineage (GTDB taxonomy): Bacteria > Pseudomonadota > Gammaproteobacteria > JAJDOJ01 > JAJDOJ01 > JAJDOJ01. The sequence continues at coordinate 5,365 of JAYENI010000078.1, read as the reverse complement.
TCTCCGGTACAGGTGTGCGCCGAGGTGCAGGACGCGTAAGTCCGTCCGTATCCCCCCGTGGCCAGAACGACCTGGTGTGCGCGGAAACGGTGCAGCCTGCCGGTTTCCAGTTCCCACGCATTGACGCCCCGGCAGACTCCGTCCTCGTCCATGATCAGGTCGATCGCGAAATATTCGATGAAAAATTCCGCTTCTAGTCGAAGGGACTGCTGGTAAAGGGTATGGAGAATCGCGTGGCCGGTGTGGTCGGCCGCGGCACAGGTACGCTGCGCAATCCCTTTCCCCTGATGTGTGGTCATGCCGCCGAAGGCGCGCTGGTAGATCCTGCCGTCCTCGGTTCGCGAAAACGGCACACCGTAGCGCTCGAGTTCAATGACCGCCGAGGGTCCTTCGCTGCAAAGATACTCGATCGCATCCTGGTCGCCGAGCCAGTCGGAGCCCTTGACGGTGTCGTACATGTGCCAGCGCCAGTCGTCCTCACCCATGTTGCCCAGCGCTGCGCTGATCCCGCCCTGTGCGGCCACGGTGTGACTGCGCGTGGGAAAGACCTTCGTGATGCATGCGGTCGAAAGACCCGATTCCACCAGGCCCAGGATCGTCCTCAGGCCCGCGCCTCCCGCGCCCACGACCACCACGTCGTGGAAGTGCTCGACGACACCATAGGTATCAGGCATTCAGTCCGCCCCCATGGCGATTTTCAGGACGGCGCCGATGGACACGACCGCCACCAGGCCACTTCCAGCCCTGACGGCCAGGATACCCATGGCGGCAGCCCGGGGAACGTGAACGTAATCCTCGATGATGACCTGAAGCCCCAGTGCCATGTGAAAACAGACGACGAGCACCAGCGCGGCCAGCAGCATGGCGTTCGTGGGTGACGCGATCCAGGTCGTCACCGTAGCGTGATCCAGCGTAGCGATGGTTGCGAGCGAGAGTACCAGCCAGAGAACCACGGGGGCCAGGACAAGTGCACTCAGCCGCTGCATCCACCAGTGCGGGGCACCCCGCCCGGCGGTTCCCGATGACCTGATCCGACTCATGCCCCGCCCGCCGCCAGCACCCAGGTCACAACCGTGAGCGCCACGGAGGCGGCTATGACGCTCCACCCGTAATTGCCCGCGTTCTCGAGGCTGAAACCATATCCCAGATCCCAGAGCAGATGCCGCACGCCGTTGCAGAAATGAAAAAACAGGACCCAGGTCCAGACGAACAACAACACCACACCCGGCCACGACACCACAAGGGCCCGCACCGTTGCCCAGGACGTCGGCCCCATGGCGGCGGCCACCAGGGCCCAGGCGAGAAACATCATACCGACCACGAGAGCCACACCGGAGAATCGATGCGAGATGGACAGAACGGCGGTGATCGGCAACCGGTAGATCTGCAGATGGGGTGACAGGGGTCTTTTACTGGGGGTCGACATTTCAGTCTCGGCAACGAGGATGCGCCCGGCGTACCGTCGAACAGACCTCGTAAAATTACAAACCCTGGTGAAACAGCGAAAATTCCCAATGCGTCAATGACCCTGTCACACCGCAATCCGGGTCAGTGGGTACAGCGCCGGAACAGTTCCTGCGACGCGCGGGATCGAGACGTCGATTATGGGCATCTCCAAGTCACGCTGGCAAGCTGTTGCAGCATTGCCTCCACTGGTCCGCCCCGGCGCAGCCCCCGGCGATGACCGTACAATACCCGTCCCCGTACACCACGACGGCTGACAAACCTGGCGGGTTTGCCTATGATTCCGGGGATCGAAGCAGCGCAAACGGTATCCAGCCGCGTAACCGGATCGACGATTCGGTCGCATCCCCAGTTGCGGCGACAGGTCACCGGCATACAGGAAATCCGCGACAACCCACGCGTTCCCGCAAACGATTTTGCGCCGCGACGGTCAATGTACGAAGAAATCCCTTCACCAGCGGAGCGCCAGTGGGTATGTGCAAACTAGTCGATCTCTCGTTCCAGGGCCTGATCCGGGTCTCCGGACCCGACGCCCGGGATTTTCTGCAAACCCAGTTCTGCAACGACGTTGCCCAGATCGATGAGACCCGCCATCAACTCAATGGCTGGTGCAACCCCAAGGGAAGACTCCTGGCGGTATTCCGGCTATTCGTCCACGAAGGGGTGTGGGTGATGCGCATGCCCATCGAATTGCTTGAACCCGTCATCAAGCGCCTGCGCATGTTTGTGCTGCGTTCCAATGTAACGATCGAGGACGCCTCGGACACCGTCGGTGGAATCGGCTTGTGGGGAACGGGTTCACCAGCGCTTCTTGCCGGGGCGACCGGCCTGAAATCCGCGCCCGCGCCGGGCGAAGTTGCAAGCAACGGAACCCTGATCTTCCTGGGTATCCCCGAGAATAACGGCTCGCGCTTCGAGATCTATGGCGCGACCGACGACATCGAGGATTTGAAGGGGCAACTGTCGTCCCAGATCACAGAGGCCACTGAGGATGCATGGCGACTGCGTGAAATCCAGGCCGGTCTGCCGACCGTGTATCCCTCGTCGAGCGAACAGTTCGTCCCGCAAATGGTGAACATGGACCTCGTCGACGCACTAAGCTTCAGCAAGGGCTGCTACCCGGGCCAGGAGATCGTCGCCCGCACACGCTACCTTGGCAAACTCAAGCGCCGCATGTTTCGATTGTCGATTGATTCCGGGACCGAACCCGAGCCGGGTCAGGATGTCTACAGCACGAAACGGGAAAACGCCGCGATGGGAACCATTGTCGATGCTGCCCCCGGCGTGGCGGACAAAGTGGAGGCCCTGGCCGTCCTGCGGCTTGACGACATCGGGGAACAAGACCTGCACATCGGTGAACCGGACGGCCCCGCGGCACGAATCGAACCCCTGCCCTATGACCCCATGGGAACTCCGGAATCGTAGGTCTATCGCAAAAATCGCGATGCAACAGGCCATCTATCTGGCACTGAGTACGGCAATAGGTGTTTGTGGAGGACGTGTTGCCGGCAGGAACGCCGGCGCCAACTCGCCTAAGCGTCAGGCACGCCGTTATCGTCGCCGTGCGCCCGCTCGAAGGCAACAAGATCAACCGCGTCCATATCCATTTCTTCGGCGACGATGCCGACGCATGCCTGGTACTGTTCTTCGCCCCGTGTCTTGTCGCACAAGAGGGACGCCGCGACTTCAAACGCCGCCATCTTGCGATCCAGCTCGTTCGCCGCATAGACCGATGCCACCAGTGCCCCGGCCAGAATAAAGGTGATTGCCTTCAATTCGGTTCCCCTTCGAATTTCAATGATTGTCCCGATCCGCCTCGAGTCATTGCGTCCAATTCCGACGATCGGTTGAATTGGGGGCAGAAGTGGCTTTCATCGGCCAATCTCCGATGGTTTGAAGTCCTGCAATACGTCTTCTGGAGTCAGGTTGAGACATGCCGGTATCTCCCGTCCCTGTCCAGTCCAGGTATCGGACCTTGTTCCGTGCACGGATGCGCCTCGTGAATGAGAGGACAAGTGATCACAGAGTAGTTCAGCTTTCTCACACTTTCTGGGTACTTGCCAACAAAATCCGGCGCAATCTGGTATGTCATTTTCCGGCAATCGCCTAACGTACTTTCTAGAGGTTCTCCATAAACGCCTGTGCCGACCTCAGTATCCCGTCGGGTTCGGCCACTCCCATGCGCGCGATCTCCTCGGCGCGTTCCTGTGAGCGGGCGTGTGCGTAGATGCGCAGTTGCGGGGCATTGCCGGACGGGCGGATATGAGCGATGTCACCGTTGGCGAAGTAACAGCGGATGCCGTCCTGGACGTTCAGGCGTGTCAGTTCTCCGAAACCCAGGGCGGTGGTGAACAGGGCCTCGAGTTCACATTTCCATTTCTGGTAGAGGACCGATCCGGGCGAGTCGCTTTTCCGCTCACCGACGACCTTCTCGTCGATGTCGCGCAGGGTGACGCGATCTTTTCCGAAGTCCACCCATTGCACGTTTTCGGTCTCCGGGTGGTAACGGGCGATGATCGCCTGGCTGATCTCCCGAGGGAAGTCGTCGAGCAGGTCTGCCTTGCCGTACCAGCCGGGTAACGCGTCAAAGACCTGGTGAAGTGTCCCCCCCCGCTTCGCCGCGGTATGCAGCACACACAGGATCGGCAACGCCGCGTCGCGCGTCGGCAACGCCTTCAGAACGGCGTCGCCCATCGTCAGATCAGTGCCGACGAGAAAACCCCCGTTGGCCTCCCATGACACCACACGCCCCTTTCCTTCCGCAATGGAGGCCTGCATCGACTCGATCACGAAGGGCGAACCGATCCGGGTCTTGCGGACCTCGATACCCTTCTCCGAGAAGAACGCAGCGACGGCGGGATTCGCACTGATCGGTACTGACGCGGCATCCGCCCTGAGGTAGTCCGCCACGAGGATGCCGAGCAGGTCGCCCGGAAAGAACCTCAGCGACACGCCCCCGTCCGGCGTGTCCTCGACCCCGACCACCAGCGGCCGGTCGCTGTCACCGTCGGTCGAGACGATGGCGTCGACGTGCCCGTGCGTTGAACGGGCCTCCAATACGAGGAATTCGAGCATCGCCAGATGACTATCGGAGATTGCCTCGGTATCGATCGGCACGAACTCATCACTGCGCCCGGCCCGGATCACCTCCGCCCCCGCCCGCTCCAGGATCACGGGAAAAAGGTCACGCCCGACGGCGCTGTACTGAAAGAACACGATGCGCATTCCCTTGAGGGCATGTTCCGGAAAAACCGCGCGGTAACGCGACAGATAGGCAGAACGGGCGCCGTCGTCAACCACAGGGACCTCGATCCTGAACCCCGGCTTCAGCATACCTGCAGCATCGAAAGCGGAACTCGCGAAATCTCTTGCGTACTGCTCCCCGCGCGCGGCCTCCACGGCGGCGACGATCCCCGCCTCATCGGATTTCAGAACCTCGCCGTCGCACCGGTTGGCCTTCTGTCCGTTTCGATTGGCGGGGATATGACTGCCGGTCACGACGAAGCTCGCGGTCCGCCCTTCAAGACCGAAATAGGTCAGCGCCGGAGTCGGAATGCGCCCGCAGTAGACGGCCTTGAAACCCTTGTCCCTGATCGCGCGCAGCGTGGCGCCCAGCAGGCGCTCACTCGAGGGGCGAAGGTCCCCCGCCACCGGGATTGGCATGTCTTCGCGGTTGTCACAACGCAAGGTCCCGGCCTGCTCCAGATACCGCAGGGTACCCAGCGTCAGGCAGTAAACCTCAAGGTCTGTCAGGTCGCTGACCAGCGCGCGTACACCGCTGGTGCCGAAACGCGACGGCACGGGTTCATATGTCAGGGCCTCGCGAAGGGTTTGATATTCAGTCATTTTTCGTCCTTCCAGATACCGTGGTTTTAGGCGATTGCCGGAAAATGGCATACCA
>JAYENI010000077.1:0-2774 GCA_034722015.1 Pseudomonadota bacterium | reverse complement strand
GGGGCCATCCTTTAAGAAAGACCTTTTCTTTAAGGATAGCGGATCTTTTCTTAAAGGACAAATAGTTCACCTTGAAGACGGCTACCCCTTCGCCACGGTCATCCCCGTATGTCTCAGCTTGACCCACTGCCGGCAGGCATTCTGAAAAGACTCATATTCCCGTGGTCGTAGGTTCGAGTCCCACCGGGCCCACCATACTCCGTTTGCGGATTTCACCCCTGCCTTGCACCTGGGCGATGCTTAGGTGATTTCTGTCAAATCACATACCATCTTGCTTGTTTTTTCGCCCGTCTTCCGCGTTGCGGTAACGGTTGAATAGTTCGACTATGCGCCCGTTACCGCGCCTTGAAGACGAACCAAAATCCGGCGCAATCTGGTATGTCATTTTCCGGCAATCGCCTTACTGCGCTCACGCCGACGAACTGTACGGGCGCAGTGATCGGTTGAACGTGTCGCAGGGCGACCCTTACTACTTCCCGTCTGTTTCGGCGCTTGCGCTCCCGGTGTCTCTCCACGCTGCGCCGCAGGCCGCGTCGCCGTCCGCAGGCGCCCTTTCCACGAACACCCATTTGAGCGGCACCACAACCGGACTGGTCACCATGCGGATGGTCGTTCCCAACAGGGAACCGGGTGAGACACCGTATGAAAAATCCGAAAACTTGCCCTCGACCTGGATCGGTGTCTGGGCGCTGAACAGGTGAGGCCGCTTGGGTTGGGGTGCGGCCAGAAAATTGATCGTGTGATTCTTGAAATCGATAACTCCATCCGCCGTGGCCTGTACACGGGTAGTGTCGATGAACAGCGAGTCCGGGCGCATGATTCCGTCTTCGATTCCGAACAACGCGACCACGCAATTCACCTTCGACCCGTCACCCGTGTCGAGTGACGGGAGCACGGCGATGAGCAGGTTCGTGGCCCAAAGATCGAAGATCTCCGCGTTCATGTCCTTCGGCCAGATGGCGAAGTCGATGTGCCCGTACGCCCCTTCCATGACGTCCGCCAGCCGGGGGCCGCGCGTCTGCAGGTCAACATCGACGCTGATCAGGCCGGCGGCGCGTGAATCCGGGTCAATCCGACGCGCCAGATATCCGTAGTCGAACCGGTCAATCTTCGCCCTTGCATCCAGGGCGACGTCGACCGAAGTCGGCTTCAGGGAAAATGCCAGATCCACCTGGCCGCCCGGAACGGAAAGCATCAGCGGATCGACTGAAAATCGACCGTTTTCCAGCGTCGCTTCCAGGCTGCCGTTGCCCAGCCGGTCAAGCCCCGACAGTACCTCATTGACCCGGATGTCTACCTGCCCCTCGAGCATGTGCATGACCTGCGGTGACAGCATGGCCCGGTCCTTCCCTCCGCTACCAGATCTTGGCGGTCCTGTGTTTCGGCTGGTTTCTGTCTCGTCCTCCTCGGTCAACGGTGACCAGGCACCGGTATCGAAGTCATCCAGCTGTATGCTCCCGGCCTCAAGATCGACATCCAGACGTGGAGGTTTCCTGTTGGTCAGCAGTTCCAGCTTTCCGCCGAGTGTACTGCTGCCGATTGCGACCTCCAGGGCATCGAGGTAGTAACCCGAGGGCCGGGCACCAAAGGTACCGGTCATCCTGTACGGCCCCCACGGCGGGAGGGAGACGTCCAGGAAATCATTGACGTCACTGAGTCGCCTTCCGACGACCGATACGCCCAGGCTGAGATTGTCCCGGCGCACGGGCAGGGGGGCGATACCCTCGAGATCGAGCCTCAGGTTGGGAAACTCGATCCCGGCGTCCAGTGATAAACGTTTCTTTGGTCGCCCGAAGCTGGCGAGGGAGTCGGTTGTCAGGACCATCCGCAAGGGCAGCTTGTCCAGGTTACCGTCGAGGGTAATCGCCATCGGATCGTCCCGGCTCGCCGCGATCGTTCCCTCGTAGATAGCGATCGTCAGGATGCCGCCGGTATTGGCGTCACGGACCCGCCACAGACCCTCCCGTATAGTCGCGGAGAACTCGGAACGTTCCATCATCTCTCGAGCGCTCCTTCCCGCCAGTCTCAGGACGAGCCTGAATTGCCCGGCCGTCATCTCGAGACCGTCGAATAATCCCAACTGCTCCAGCAGGGATCCAAGATCCACCTGCCGTGACCGCACATCCAGGTCGATCGCGGGAACGTCCCCACGAAGATCGACGCCATAGCTACCTTCCAGCGTCTTTCCCGCCACGACGGCCCGAATCGGCGCGCCTTCGACGAAGCCCTCCCGAAATCTGGCGGAGATCGCGACATCGGTGAAGGCGACCGGGTGAGTTTCCAGCCGATCGATGGCGAGTCTGATATCCGAATCGAAAATCTCGATGCCCCTGGGCAGGATCGGGACATCGATGGCGTAGCGCTTTTTTACTTTGGGTGTATTTGCCTGACTATCCCCTTCAGGCAGTAACGCCTCGATTTCACGGGGATCCACGACCCCCGCATCGATCGCCAACCGCGACACCGGTTTTCCATTCTCCTGCCGGATTCCCGCTTCTCCCGTGAAACGCATACCGCCGATCCGGCCAGGCTCGATACGGATCCGGATGTCTGCGCCCTGGGCGTACACCTCTCCGCTCAGTTGGTAGGACTCCGTGGCTTTGGGCGATACCGGGATCCAGGAAGCCAGTCCGCCCAGATGTTTACCAGCCAGGGAATATTCGAGATGCGAGCCGTCGATATCTGGCGCGATCACTCCCTTGAGCCTGAGATTGGCACCGCCGCCGTTCGCCTCCAGCTCGACAGGCCACTTGCCGGAAACGAACTTTTCCTTG
>JAYENI010000076.1:0-13597 GCA_034722015.1 Pseudomonadota bacterium | reverse complement strand
TCGCCCTATTCGAAGACCCGGGATACCATCCCGGGCTGAAAGCCGTGCCGAAGCGGCCGATATGACATAACAGCCACCCGGCGCACGTCACCGCGGGAGGCGTTCCGAAAAGAAAGGGGGGGAGACCTTGGAAATCGCGGCCTATGTCATCTTGGCGCTTTTGATCCTGGCAGTCTTTTACATCGTCTTCACCTACAACAATCTGGTGAGTCTCAAGCATGCCGTCGCCAAGGCGTGGTCCAATATCGACGTTCTGCTAAAGCAGCGCCACGACGAGCTCCCCAAGCTGGTCGAGGTCTGCCGGCAATACATGAAGTTCGAACAGGACACGCTGACGAAGGTCATGGAGGCGCGCTCGCAGGTATTCAACGCACAGAAGAACCAGGACATCGGCGCGCTGGGCGAGGCGGAGGGCATGCTGCGCGTGGGGCTCGGCAATCTGTTCGCCGTGGCGGAGGCCTATCCCGCGTTGACGGCCAACGAGCATTTCCAGCATTTGCAGACACGTATCAGCGGTCTGGAAAACGCGATCGCCGACCGGCGCGAGTACTACAATGAAAGCGTGAACGTCAACAACGTGCGAATCGAGCAGTTCCCGGACATCGTGGTAGCGAAGCTGTTCTCTTTCCCGCCCTTCGAGCTGCTGGAGTTCACCGAAGAGCAGAAGCGCGACGTCAACCTGAAGGCCCTGTTCGGTTGACCGAAAGATCCGGGACCGGTTACGGGTGAGGCGCAGGTGCGCTCGGAAATCATCTCGGCGACCGAAGGCGTTTTCTGGCTGGCTGAGAGTCTGGCGGTCATCGTGTTGCTGGCGGCACTCTATGCCGCATTCCACTTTCTGCGGCGTGCCCGGACGATCCAGAACATTCCGACGTCCCGGATACGCTCCGCCCACCAGGGCTACGTGGAGATAGTGGGAATTGGCGAGGCGCTGGACGGGCATCCGATCCTCGCACCGCTCTCGCGACGTCAATGCCTCTGGTACCGGTTCAACGTCCAGGAACGACCCGTGTCGGCCTCGAGGAGAGAACGCAGGCTGGGGTGGCGGTCCCTTCACAGCGGGCAGAGTGACGGGATATTCGGCCTTCGGGACGGGACCGGGCAATGTATCGTCGACCCGGAAGGGGCGGACGTGACCACCACCCACACGCGGCACTGGACCGGCAACAGTCCCTGGCCGGAATTCGGTCCCGACAAACACGACAGCACCCTGGACGTGCTCCTCGGCGGTTTGTTTTCGATGGGTATGGAGACGTACCGCTACACGGAATCCTTGCTGCTGCCCGGCGAGACCGTCTATGCCCTCGGCGCGTTTCACACTCAGGGGACGGGGCATCAGGTGGATGCCAACGAAGAGCTCACTGCCACCCTGAGGGCATGGAAGCGTGACCCCGAACGAATGCGCTCGTTCGATACCGACGCCGACGGCAAGGTCGATATCGACGAGTGGGAACAGGCGCGCAAGGCCGCCCGGCAGCAAGTGCTGAACGAACGGGTGCGTCGAAAGGACGTCCCCGTGACGCACGTGATGAAAAAACCGGGCGACACCGGGCGGCCATACCTGCTGTCTTCGGAACCCGAGTTTGGGCTGGTGAGGCGGTATCGCGTCCTGGGCGCGCTGGGCACGGCAACATTCCTGGTGGTTTTCGTCCTGGCCGCCTGGGCGCTCGGTGTGCGACTTGCCGCACCGTGACGGGGTCGTTTATGCACCCGTAAACGTCGTCGGCCGCACGACGTCACCTCTGCCTGACATTGATTCTTCCCCGGACACGCACGACATGGAAAGCTGTAACGAACTGACGGTCGCCACGTGGAACGTCAATTCACTGCGTGTCCGCCTGCCACAGGTCATCGAATGGCTCGAGCGCTACCGGCCCGGTATTCTCGCCCTGCAGGAGACCAAGGTCACCGACGGGCAGTTTCCCCTCGAGACGATCGAGACGGCGGGCTATCGCGCGGTCTTCAGCGGACAAAAGACCTACAACGGGGTGGCGCTGCTCAGCAGGCGCCCGGCAGGGGACGTGGCGACCGACATTCCCGGGCTCGATGATCCGGATCGCAGGGTGATCGCGGCCACTGTCAACGGGGTGCGTGTCGTGAATCTCTATGTGGTCAACGGTTCCACGGTCGGATCGGACAAATACGCCCACAAGCTGGAGTGGCTGCGGCGGGTGCGCGACTACCTGGAGGTGCAGGCGCGCGAACATGAGTGTCTGGTGGTGCTGGGAGATTTCAATATCGCGCCTGAAGATCGCGATGTTCACGACCCTCACGCCTGGCGCGGGCAGATCCTGTGCAGTCCCGCGGAGCGCGCCGCACTGACCGCGATCCTGGAAACCGGCCTGCTGGACGCGTTTCGGCTTTTCGAACAGGTACCGGGATCATTCAGCTGGTGGAATTATCGTACCGGGGCCTTTCGCCGGAATGCGGGTCTCAGGATCGACCTGATTCTGGTGTCGCGCGCGCTGGCGCGCTGCTGCCGGGCCTGCCGGATCGACATTGGACCTCGGCGACACGAGCGGCCGTCCGATCATGCCCCGGTACTGGTCGAATTTGGAGAAAATGCATGAAATATCGCGATCTTCGCGAATTTATCGCCTATCTTGAGGGAATTGGAGAGCTTAAGCGTGTCGGAGTGGAGGTCGATCCCCGCCTGGAAATCACCGAGATCTGCGATCGCACCTTAAAGCGCGGTGGGCCCGCACTGCTGTTCGAGCGGCCCTCCGGGGCAACGGTACCGCTGCTCGGCAACCTTTTCGGTACTCCCAGGCGTGTGGCGCTCGCCATGGGAGAAGACACGGTCGAGGCCTTGCGTGAGGTCGGTCGCTTGCTGGCTTTTCTCAAGCAACCGGAGCCGCCCGGCGGACTGAAGGACGCGTGGAAAAGCCTGCCGGTGTTCCGCAAGGTGCTGGACATGGCGCCCCGCACCGTGCGCAAGGCGGTCTGTCAGGAGAATGTCCTGGAGGGGGAGGAGGTCGACCTGGGGCGGTTACCCGTACAGACCTGCTGGCCGGAAGACGCGGGTCCCCTGCTGACCTGGGGACTGGTGATCACCCGGGGTCCACAGCGCGACCGGCAGAACATGGGCATCTATCGCCAGCAGGTCATCGATCGTAACCGGGTCATCATGAGGTGGCTTGCCCACCGGGGCGGGGCGCTGGATTTTCGTGACTGGACCGAGGCCCGGCCCGGGGAACCTTTTCCCGTCGCTGTCGCCCTCGGTGCGGACCCAGCGACCACGCTCGCCGCCGTCACACCGATACCAGATACCCTATCGGAGCACGCCTTCGCGGGTTTACTGCGCGGCGCGAGGACGGAGCTGGTCAAGTGCCGGACCAGTGACCTGCAGGTCCCGGCCACGTCCGAGATCGTGCTGGAGGGATTCATACACCCGAACGATACCGCACCCGAGGGTCCCTTCGGCGACCACACGGGGTATTACAACGAGGTCGAGACCTTTCCCGTTCTGACCATCGATTGCATCACCCACCGGGAGGACCCGATCTACCACAGCACCTATACGGGACGCCCGCCGGACGAGCCGGCCATCCTGGGTGTGGCACTCAATGAGGTATTCGTGCCGCTGCTGCAGAAGCAGTATCCGGAGATCACCGATTTCTACCTGCCACCGGAGGGATGTTCCTACCGGGTGGCCGTGGTAAGCATCGAGAAACAGTACGCGGGGCACGCCAAGCGCGTCATGATGGGTGTCTGGTCCTTCCTGCGCCAGTTCATGTACACCAAGTTCGTCATCGTGGTGGACAGCGACATCGATACCCGGGACTGGCGGGACGTCATCTGGGCGATGACGACGCGTATGGACCCGGTCCGTGACGTGACCCTGATTGACCATACACCGATCGACTACCTCGACTTTGCCTCGCCGGTCTCCGGGCTCGGTTCGAAGATCGGTTTCGATGCGACCAACAAGTGGCCGGGGGAGACGCACCGGGAGTGGGGTCGGCCGATCGTCATGGACAAGGCGATCAGGCAGCGCATCGACGCGCTCTGGCCGGAACTGGGACTGGACTGACTCGCCTTTCCCGAACCTCGGGGCAAATTCACGGACGACGCCATCTGCCCATCGGTGGGACGCCGCAAACACATCCTTGTGGGCTTGATGACCGCATCCCTGCTGTCGACACCCGCTGATGGGCAGATGGCATTGTCTACCCCAGCGGTAACGATTCAGCAGGCCTCGAATTGGGCATCGAGTCACGGCGATGAGGTGTTTGTGCAGGAAATGTTGCCGGCACCAAGCGTGTCTTGCGGAACAAATTTCTCAGTGCCGTCATGCCCCGTAGTCAACGCTGAATCGTGACCCTCAACGGCCGCAGCGCATCACCCGACCGCGGCTCCAGCGCCGCATCGCATCGAGCAGCGCGGCATCACTCGGATCGGATGCGGTGATGACTTGCCGAAAACCCCTGCCCGTCGCCAGTCCGGCGACACGATGGCCCCCGACCACGAGCGGAACGCGTTGTACGATTGGGGAGGGAATACTCCGGGTCAGGTCCACGAGGTTGTCGAGGGCCTCGCCACTGGTACAGGTGAGCAGGTCGATCTCACCCCGATCCATTGCCTCCAGGACCACGGTCGATGGCGTTTGCGGTCTTTGGCGGCGGTAGACCGCGAGGTAAGACACCTGCGCACCCCGATCCGCCAGTGTCCTGCCCAGCGTCGAGCGTCCACCCGTGCCACGGACGATAAGGATCGGCTCGCCCCGAACCTCGTGCAATTCGTTCATGGCCAGGAGGGCCTCGCTGGTGAAGCCCTGCTCGGGGATCAGCGTGGCGGGAAGCCCGATCTCGTTCAGCGCACGGGCCGTGGCCGGGCCAATCGCCGCGATTCGCGATTTTCGTGGCAGTTCGACACCGAGCCGTCGGCAGGCGAGTGACAGGCCGATGACGGCGTTGGCGCTGACCAGGATGACCCGGTCCCTCGGGCCCATGTCCCGGAGGCTCGTCGTGAATCCCGGTTCGGGCTCGATGAAACGGATCTCGATCACCGGAAATCTTACCGGGATGCCTCCGGATTGGATGATGCCTTTGCAGAGTGAGTCGGCCTGCGCCTCAGGCCGGGTGACGAGTACGCGCAATCCGGCCAGATCGAGGATCGGTGAGGTCGCGGCCATCGATTCAGGGCCCGGTCAGTCCTTCGGACTGTGATCGATCCCGAGCCGGTCCAGGACCTCCCCGGCGCCCTTGGTGAGCAGGTCCTCGGCGACTGCCAGGCCGATGCGATCGGCATCCGTTGCCGTGCCACGCGCCTCGGCGCAATAGACCCCGCTGCCGTCGGGAAATCCGACCAGGGCCCTCAGGTGCAGTTCGTTGCCCTCCAGCTCGGCAAAGCCCGCCAGCGGTACCTGGCATCCGCCGGCCAGCCGGGCATTGACGGCGCGCTCGGCGCGCACGCAGATCGCCGTCGGCGCGTCGTGCAGGGGTGAAATCAGGGACAGAATTCGCGCGTCGCCACTGCGACACTCGATGCCGATCGCGCCTTGACCGATCGCGGGGAGGCTTTGCTCGACGCTCAGGCAGCGCGTGATGCGCGCCTCCATCCCCAGGCGCTTTAGGCCCGCCGCGGCAAGGACGATGGCGTCGTACTCTCCGGCGTCCAGCTTCGCAAGCCGCGTATTCACGTTGCCGCGCAGGTCCCCGATCTTCAGGTGCGGAAACGCCGCACGGATCTGGCACTGGCGTCTCAGGCTGGAGGTGCCGATTCTGGCCCCCGAGGGCAGTGCGTCGAGGGCATCGGCGGAGGTGGCAACGAACGCGTCCCTGGGGTCCTCGCGGGCGAGTATCACCGGCACCTCGAGTCCGTCGGGGATGTCGACGGGCACGTCCTTCATCGAGTGCACCGCGATGTCCGCGGTGTCACCCAGCAGGCCCTGCTCCAGCTCCTTGACGAACAGACCCTTGCCACCGATTTTTGCCAGCGGGCTGTCGAGGACCCGGTCTCCCTGGGTGCTCATGCGAACCAGCTCCGTCCGTAGGCCGGGATGGGCCTTGCGCAGGCGTCCGGCGACCTCCTCGGCCTGCCAGAGGGCCAGGGCGCTCTTGCGGGTCGCGATGCGTATCGTGTCTTCGCTCATAAGTCTGGACTTTCATTCTTTCCTGTGCGACATCCCGGTCCCGGCCGGTCTTCAGCCGAGGCCGAGAGGCGGCGGGTGCGATGTTTCGACGTCACGCGGCATCAGGCCAGGCATGACACCCGGTCTGCGACGAGCGATGCGAATGGTCCTTAACCGCGCAGCAGGCGCCGCACCTCGGCAACATGACGACGGCTGATCTCGAGCTTGTCGTCGATCTTGTTGAACTTGACCAGGAACCGGGAGGGGCCATCCTTGTCCATGCCCGCGACGTAGGCGGTGTTGACCAGGGCATTACGGTGGATACGCACCAGTTTCGGGGCAAACTCCTGCTCGAGATTCTTCAGCGCGTCCTCGATCAGCACCTCTCCGTTGACGTGACGCACCGTGACGTATTTCTGGTCGGCCTGGAAGTAGACGATGTCTTCGACGGGAAACAGTTCCAGGTTGCCCCGGATCCTCGCGCAGATATGGGTCCTGCCGGTCTCCTCGGTCACCCTCGAGAGGGTCGACAGTTGCGCCTTGGTCAGTTTTCGCGTCTTCTCCAGCGCCGCGTTGAGATGCTCCTGCCGGATCGGTTTCACCAGGTAGGCGACCGCGTGCGCGTCGAATGCCTCGAGCGCGTGTTCGCTGTAGGCGGTGGTGAAAATGATGGCCGGGGGTTCTTCCATCTGCGAGAGGTAGCGCGCCGCCTCCAGACCGTCCATGCCGGGCATGCGGATGTCCATCAGGACCACGTCCGGTCGCGTCTTCTGTACCATCTCGACGGTCTCGAGTCCGTTGGCCGCCTCCCCGACCACCGTAACGCCATCCCGGTCGGCCAGCATATTGTTCAGACGGGAACGGGCGGGTGGCTCGTCATCGACGATAAGTACCTTCATGTTTCGCTCTCCAGGGGTATCGCGAAGCTCACGGAGTACTGCGTCTCGGTCTTCTCCATCCTTGGAATCGACGGCTCACCGTAAGCAAGTCGCAGGCGCTGGCGGATGTTCTCCTGCGCCATCTTGTTGCCGGTGCGCTTGTATCGGCTGAGCGTGGTCGGCAGCGGGTTCGTGATCAGAAACTCTACCATATCGCCGTTTCGCGATATGGATATGGATACCGTGCCGCCGGTGGTCTGGGGTTCGATCCCGTGGTAGATCGCGTTCTCCATCAGGGGCTGCAACACCAGGGCGGGAACCTCGAGTGATTCCGGCACGGCTTCGTCGATCTCCCAGTCGACCTTGAGGCGATCGCCGAGCCGCAGCTGCTCGATGTTGATATAGCCGCGGGTAAACTTCAGTTCCTCGCTCAGGGGGACGCGCTCTCTCTGCCCCAGCGACGCCCTGAACAGGTCGGCAAGGTCCTCGACCGCCTTCTCGGCCAGCACCGGGTCAGTGCGCGTCAGGGCCGCGATGGTGTTCATGCTGTTGAACAGAAAATGAGGCCTGATCCGGGCCTGCAGCGCCTGTATCCGGGACCGTGCCTCTGCCTCGATGTTCGACTTCCACTGATGCTGTACATAGAAGTAGCGCAGCGCCACCGCCGAGACGATGGCGCTGATCCCGACGTTGCCGAGGACGAAGATCAGGGAGTCATTCCCGGTTCCTGTGGCACCGGGCGTCAGGGACAGCGCGCCGAGGGACACCAGAACGGTGACCAGCAGAATGGTCAGGTAGCTGGTCGACACTACCGTTCGCGTAGTCCTGTTTCGCATCCAGGTGCGCGTAAGGCACAGAAACAGCACGTTGCCCAGCGCCACCCATTGAACGAACATGGATGTCATGCCGAGGCTTGCCCAGAAGCCACGCCCCGATACCCAGGCCGACAGCGACAGGATGATCGCGAGCATCTCGCTCATGAAGATGACGCGCATGATGACACGGGTGTCGCAGAAGTCCGGCAGAAACGTCTGTGACGGTTCCGGGTTCCGCGCCGTTTCGCTGCTGGCGTTCACGTGATGCAATCCACCCCTGGTTCTGAAGACTGCGCGCTCTTTTCCCCGACGGGGTTGTCGGTGTTTTTTATACAATCTCTCAGCTAAGCGTAACATGTAGTCCATTTTTTTTAACGGGGCCAACCGCGGGCAGGGAACGAGCCACGCCGGACCCGGGGAGACAGGTATATGGGCAAGGGACCGGACAAACCCTGGGGAGGACGTTTCAGCGAGCCCACGGACGCATTCGTGGAGGCCTTTACCGCGTCGGTCGGCTTTGACCGGCGCCTGTATGCCGAGGATATCGCGGGCTCGCTTGCGCATGCGCGAATGCTCGCCCGGATCGGTGTCATCACCGAAGCCGAGTGCGGCGAGATCGAAAAGGGACTGACCTCCATCGAGCAGGAGATCGAGCGAAACGAGTTCGTCTGGTCCGAGGCCCTGGAAGACGTTCACATGAACATCGAGGCGCGGCTCGTCGAGCGTATCGGGGAGGCGGGCAAGAAACTCCATACGGGTCGCTCGCGCAACGATCAGGTCGCAACCGACATCCGTCTCTATCTCAGGTCCCGCATCGATGACATCGACGCTCAGGTCCTGAGGCTGCAGCGGGCGCTGCTGGACATCGCCGAGCGCGAGTCCGACACCATCATGCCGGGTTCCACGCACCTGCAGGTTGCCCAGCCGGTGACTTTCGGGCATCACATGATGGCCTGGTTCGAGATGCTTGACCGCGATCGCGAGCGGCTCGCCGACTGCCGCTCGCGAGTGAACGTGATGCCCCTGGGGGCGGCGGCGCTCGCCGGAACGGGTTATCCGCTGGACCGCGACTTCACCGCGGAGCAACTCGGATTCGACCGGCCGACGCGCAATTCGCTGGACGCGGTCTCCGACCGTGACTTCGCGATCGAGTTCTGCGCCGCGGCTGCGATCCTGATGACGCACCTGTCGCGTTTCTCCGAGGAGCTGGTGCTCTGGATGTCCGCCCAGTTCGACTTTGTCGAATTACCCGACCGGTTCTGCACGGGTTCCTCGATCATGCCGCAGAAAAAAAATCCCGACGTGCCCGAGCTGGTGCGTGGCAAGACGGGCCGGGTCAACGGTAACCTGGTGACCCTGCTGACCCTGATGAAGGGCCAGCCGCTGGCCTACAACAAGGACAATCAGGAGGACAAGGAGCCACTGTTCGACACGGTCGATACGGTCTGGGACTGCCTGCGCGCCTACGCCGACATGATGCCCGCCCTGCGTGTGAACACCGACCGCATGCGGGACGCGGCCCTGCAGGGCTATTCCACCGCCACCGACCTGGCCGACTATCTGGTGCGCAAGGGTGTCGCGTTTCGCGACGCGCACGAGATCGTCGGGCGTGTCGTGCAGGTGGCGATCGAGCAGGAAAAGCCCCTGGACGAACTTCCACTCGACACCCTGCGTGTGGTGTCTGATCGTATCGGGGAGGATGTCTTTGCGGTGATGACGCTCGAGGGTTCGGTCGCCTCGCGCGACCTTGCCGGGGGAACGGCCCCGGCACAGGTGCTCGCCCAGGTCAGCGCCGCACGTGGGCGCCTGGACGCTTGAGAGCAAGGTAGTTGCGTATTCCCTGCCGGTGGGGCTGCGTTTGGTGGACTGCGTTGCACTTGTCCACCCTACACCAGAGTTTTCTAGTGAAATCAAATACGTAGGGTGGACAAGCGGCACGCGGTCCACCGATTCCTTACCGTTAATCCTGTTTCTGCGCCACCAGCAGGGCCTCCGGCACCTGTGTCTTGATGGCGGCGGGCAGCTCCAGACAGATGCCGGGGATCGGCCGCACGGTGACCCACAGGGTATTGAGCTTGAGGTTCATATCGGCGAACACCACCGCATTGCCGTAAGCGAGGAGCACCTGCTCGATCGTGCGCAGTGTGTTGCGGATTTCACGGTCCGGTCGCTTCGACAGGCTGGGAATGAGCATCATGAAATCGCTCAGCGGCCGCCCGAGATCGTCCCGTGTCGGCGCTCGCTTCCAGAGGGGCTCGGCGGGCACGCACCCGCTCGACGGCCGGAGCTCCGTCGTCAGGCAGACCTTGATCGCGTTCATAACCAACTGAGCTTAGTCCCAAAACGGCCCGCTTTCATCCTCACCCGGCCAGAAGGACCGTCATCAGCCAGGCCCGGATGTCGCGGATCTCCTCGGGGCCGACCCCGTGTCCAGCCGTGTAGGTATGCCATTCGACTTCGTAGCCCATTGATTTTAAGTAACTCATCGATTTTTCGCCCCATTGGTACGGGACGACTTCATCCCGTTTGCCGTGCGCCATGAAGACCGGCATGTCGCCGGCGTCCGGGCGGTATTCCGCGGTGAGCGATTCGGAAAGCGGCAGGAAGGTGGAAAGGCCCATCATCGCGGCCGGCGGTTGCGCGGCGCACAGACCCGTGTGCAGCGCGACGGCGCCACCCTGGGAGAAACCCGCCAGCACGACGCGTTGCGGCGGCACACCGTATTCGTTTTCCCTGGCGACCAGGCGGGCGATCTCCGCGCTGGACTCGCGGATCCCCTGCTCATCCAGGCGCGAGTCGGGTGTCAGTCCGTAGATGTCGAACCAGGCCCGCATGCGCATGCCCGCGTTCAGGGCCACGGGTCTCACCGGCGCATGGGGAAAGACAAACCGCAACGGCAGCGCCGGCGGCAGATCGAGTGCGGGGACGATCGGCTCGAAGTCGTGCCCGTCCGCGCCCAGACCGTGGAGCCAGATCACCGAGGCGACCGGAGACACGGCGGTTTGCACCTCGACGCAGGGCAGTAATGGTGTGTTCAATCTGTTCCTCCTTCCCCCTTGAGGGGGAAGGCCGGGATGGGGGTGGCCGCCCGACGAAGAGGCGATATCGGCCAATGGTCTCGACCCAATTAAGGCAATTTCTGTCAAATGACATACCATCTTGCTTGTCTTTTCGTCCGTCCTCTGTGTTGCAAAAACAGTGACATAGTTCGACTATGCGCCTGTTGTCGCGCCTTGATGACGAACGAAAAGCCGGCGTAATCTGGTATGTCATTTTCCGGTAATCGCCTTTACCATTTGGGCTTGATGATAGCGTACTGGCGTATCGTATTGGGTCTCGATTGACCTGCAGAACGCCGGCGGCTGTTCGTATTTTGGATAGTCGGCCCACCCACAAGTTACCGTGCCGTCGCGTGACTCGTTACATACCCGTCACGAACAGGTTTCCCCGGAAATTGTACGCCCTCTTTGTCCCGTGGCGGCGTTGCGATTCCTTGCAATAGAGCGACTATTACGCGTCATCGCGCCTTGCCACGAAACGAATATGACGCACACTTTCTCGTGAAAACCTGTCCGCGACGGGTATACTTTGTTGATTGCCAGCAACCCTTCGATCCGGCGGCAACCGGACCATAACCCTGCCATGATGCCAGCTATCCGACCGCGAACACTTGCTGTGCTGCTCTGCGCCCTGTGCTGCGTGATCGTCCTGTCCGCTTGCGGCCAGACCGGGGCGCTCTACCTGCCCGATCCCGCCGAGGAACCACGCAGGAAGCCCTGACCTTTCACGACGATGGATCATTTCAACGAAAGGGACGGACGCCTCTACGCGGAGGGCGTCCCGGTAGCGGAGATTGCCGCGCAATTCGGGACACCGTGCTACGTCTACTCGCGCGCCACCATGGAGCGTCACTGGCGGGCATTCGATGCTGCGCTGGACGATCACCCTCATCTGGTCTGTTACGCCGTCAAGGCCAACTCGAATATCGCTGTCCTGGATGTGCTGGCGCGTCTGGGGAGCGGCTTCGACATTGTGTCGGTGGGCGAACTGGAGCGAGTGCTGCGCGCCGGGGGCGATCCGGAAAAGGTCGTGTTCTCGGGTGTCGGCAAGCGGCCGGACGAGATCCGGCGCGCGCTCTCGGCGGGGATCCGCTGCTTCAACGTGGAGTCGATACAGGAACTGGATCTGATCCAGGAGATCGCCTCGGGTATGGGCACGATGGCGCCGGTCTCCCTGCGCGTCAATCCGGATGTCGATGCCCGCACGCACCCCTACATCTCCACCGGGCTGCGCGAGAACAAGTTCGGCATCGACATCAGTGTCGCGCGCGAGATTTATCGCCACGCCACCGCCATGACCCATATCGATGTGACCGGTATCGACTGCCACATCGGGTCGCAGCTGACGGACCTGGGACCGTTTATCGACGCCCTGAGACGGGTGCGCGGGTTGGCCGGGGAGTTGAATTCGGACGGGATTCCGATCCACCACCTGGACCTCGGTGGCGGACTCGGTATCCGTTACCGCGACGAGGACCCGCCCCTGCCCCGGGACTATGCCGCCGCCGCGCTGGAGGTGGTGCGCGACACCGGCTACGAGATCATCCTGGAGCCGGGACGGGCCATCATGGGCAATGCCGGGATCCTCGTTACGCGCATCGAGTACCTGAAGCACACCGAGGCACGCGATTTCGCCGTGGTGGACGCCGCGATGAACGATCTGATGCGCCCCTCTCTGTACGATGCCTGGCAGGAAATCGTACCCGTCGAGCGCCGTGACGAAGTCCCTGCCCGCACCTACGATGTCGTCGGACCGGTATGCGAGACCGGCGACTTTCTCGGCAGGCAGCGCTCCCTGAGCCCGCTTGCCGGGGACCTGCTGGCGGTGCGCTCCGCCGGCGCCTACGGATTCAGCATGGCGAGCAACTACAATAGCCGCCCGCGACCGGCGGAGGTTCTGGTCGACGGGTCCGATGTTCATCTCATTCGTGAGCGCGAGACCCTCGAAGACCTGATGCGTGGCGAACAGACCCTTCCCGGGGACTGAAGAAACCCTGCGCATGGAAAAGAATCTGCTGAGCCACCCGCCTTCGGGCCGTCGCAATCGGGTTCGGACGTGATGGAGCGCATCCCGGAACCGGAACTGATGGACGAGCCGCAACAGGCCCTGGCCTATGCGCGCGCCGATTTCGATTCGGCCCACAGCGAGATCATGGATCACTATCCCAGGTTGTTTCCGGATGGCGCAGCGGCCCGCCGGGTGCTTGATCTGGGATGTGGTACTGGGGACATCTCGGTGCGGATCGCCAGACTGTGCCCCGGCGCACGGATCGACGCCGTGGATGGGGCTGAAGCCATGCTGGATCACGCGCGCACTTTACGCGAGGCAACCGGTCTTGCCGGGCGCATCGACCTGATCCACGAGCGACTGCCTTCGGAACGGCTCGCAGACGGCCGCTACGACACGGTCATCTCCAACAGTCTGCTTCACCATCTGCACGATCCCGGGGTTCTGTGGTCGACCGTCCGGCGCGCTGGCGCGGCTGGTGCGCGCGTATTCGTCGCCGATCTGACACGTCCGGAGAACGAAGATTCCGCACGCGAACTGGTGGAACGCTATACGGAGGGGGAACCCGATATTTTGCGGCACGATTTCTTCCATTCCCTGCTCGCCGCGTTTACGCCGAAGGAGATCGACGCGCAGCTTCGGGAATCCGGTCTGCAGGACGTGTTGCAGGTGACGCGCATCACCGACCGCCACATCGTCGTGTACGGACGGTTGCCCTGAGAGGGGGTCAAATCTAGCAATATATAGTTATCTCGATAACTATA
>JAYENI010000075.1:0-13765 GCA_034722015.1 Pseudomonadota bacterium | reverse complement strand
CCGGCTACCTGACCCCGGGAGTAGCAACCTCGATTGAAAAGGACTGCCTTGAGCTAAAGCGATTGCTCACAGCCATTGTAAAAACATCACAGAATTCTCGATACCCACAAACGCGACTCTAGTCAAAAGCACGTGAGCGCAGCGAACACCACCATTAACCATTAACCATTAACAATTCCCCATTATCATGATCGTCGATTACAATTCAAAGGGCAGCATCCTCAACCCCGTCAAGACGCTGTCTTTCTTCACCCGCAAGCCGATCACCGAGCCGATCGGGCATCGTGACGCATCGCCGACCTATCGTGGCTTCCACGTCAACGACTGGGAGAAGTGTATCGGCTGCTCGACCTGCCAGAAGGTCTGCGACAACGCGGCGATCACGATGGTGCGTATCCCCGATCTGCCTCACGACGAGGTCAAGGGGGTGCGCAACGAGCGTCCCGCGATCGACTACGGACGCTGCTGCTGGTGCGGGCTGTGCGTGGATATCTGCCCGACTGCGTCACTGTCGCTGACCCGCGAATACATTCACACCTGCACCGAGGCCGAGCTGGACAGCTACTTCATCCTTCCCGACCCGAACGGCATTCATAAGAAGCACTTCGAGAAGGGCTGGGCCAAGAGCACCGACAGCGACCTGGTCGATCTCGAGCGCCAGCCGATGGCCGAAATGGAGCCGGACGAGCGCCTGCGGTCGTTCGATGAGATGGTCCATGGCTTCGACGACCAGCAGGCCATCATCGAGGCCTCGCGCTGTGTACAGTGCGGTATGTGTCACGACTCCTGTCCGACACACATGAATGCACCGGAGTACATCCGCGCGATCTGGGAGGGCAATTTCGAAGACGCCGTCGAGCAGATCTACCGCACCAACCCGTTCTCACACGTGTGTGGCCGTGTCTGCACCCGTCGGTGCGAGACCGCCTGCTCGGTCGGTCGTCGAGGGGACCCGGTCTCGATACGCTGGCTCAAACGCTACGCGTTGGACCGTCTCGATCACGAGACGATCAAGCGTATCGCCCATCGCGGCCGCGCCAGCACGCCCACTGGCAAGTCGGTCGCCATCATCGGCGCCGGTCCGGCCGGTCTCACCGCCGCTTACGACCTCGCCAGGCAGGGCCATGCCGTGACGGTATTCGAGGCCCTGCCCGCCCCCGGCGGCATGACCCGCTACGGCATCCCGGCCTATCGCCTGCCGTACGAGCGCATCGACGAGGACGTCGATGTGATCACCTCGCTGGGCGTCGAGGTGCGCTACAACACGCGTATCGGTACCGATATCCCGATGGCCGATCTCGAGCACGACTTCGACGCGGTAATCGTTGCCATCGGACTGCACCTCTCGCGTTCGACCCGGGTCCCGGGATCGGACCACGAACAGGTGCAGGGCGCCATCGATCTGCTGCGACTGATCCGGCTGGAGGAAGGGAAAGCGTTTCCGGAGCCGTACGAGGTGCCCCGTTCGGTGGTCATCATCGGGGGTGGCAATACGGCAATGGATATCGCTCGCAGCACGGCACGATTGCAGTTGAAAATCCACGGAGAGTCCGATGTCACCCTGACCGCACTGGAAGCGCTGGAGGACTTCCTCGCCGACCCGGTCGAGATCAGGGAATCAACCGAGGAGGGCGTGACCATCCACGATGCCCGGGGGCCACGCGAGATCGTAATCGAGGACGGTCGCATCAAGGGACTGAAAACCCTGAAGGTCGAATCGATCTTTGACGAAAACGGGCGATTCGCTCCGAAGTACAATGAGGACGACGAGCTGTTTCACGAAGCGGAGATGGTGGTCGAGGCGATCGGCCAGATGGGCGACATATCGGTGCTCGGCGACGAGCTGACCGAGCGCCTGGCGTGGCGACGCGGTCGGCTTCAGACCGACGACGGCGGCCAGACCTCCGAGCCCTGGTTGTGGGCCGCGGGGGACATCGTGACCGGCCCCGACGTGGTCCACGCGGTTGCCGACGGACACCGTGTCGCGAACAGCATAAATGCAATGTTGAATGTTGAATTGTGAATGTTGAATTGCGGTGTTCGCTGTGCTCACGCTACTCTGATCTGGGGACCGATCCCACCTACAAAAAGTGTGACCGAAGTGAACTCATCAGTTCAAAATTTAACATTCAGCATTCAACATTATTTTGTTCAGGGGTGTGATATGAACGAAGAAGGCCAGACAAGCGGCATGGACAGGTTGCGCTCCACGAAAACGATCAGGGAGATTCTGGAGGTCGCGACGTCGTTCGAGAAGTCCGCCTGGGACTTCTACGCCGCCCTTGCGCCGAAGGTCAGCAAGCGAATCCGCTACCTGGTCGAGGAACTCGCGGAAGAGGAACAGGGCCACTACGAGATGTTTGGCGCACTGGCCGATCGCCCGGACATCGAGCAGTATCTGTGCGACGAGATCAGGGTCCCGACCGAGGATCACAAGTTCTCGGACTTCGTCCAGATACCTGAAATTGGTGAAAATCCCGACGACCAGACGGTACTGCAATATGCCTTGAGTCGCGAGGACGCGGCGATGAAGCACTACCGGGAACTCGCCGAGGAGACCGCCCCCGGTCCCATCCACGACCTGTTCGAATTCCTTGCCAACGAGGAAGCCAAGCACAAGCAGGAACTGGAGAAGACGTACTACGAAACCGTTTACAGCGGTGGTGTGTGACGTAACCCCGAGCGCCGCTTCATCAGTGCTCTATCCAAGTGCACGATGGCGCCTGTAGCGGCGCATTGAATAGCGTCGCGAGTTCTGCGCCGACTTGCCGGGAACCCGGCAGTCTGAACGCGCACGGGCAAATCGATCCCTTTGCGGATCACCCTGCAATACCGGCCAATCAGACCCTGCGAGACCCGTACCGGTTCGGCTTCCCGTGCACTGACCTGGGACTTTCCCGACGTCCTGCTAGAATCGACTAGACGGGACGCGGCCAGGCGCCGTGGCGCCGCAACCGGCACCTGGCGTTCAGGGCCTGTGCGGAAACCGTGAAAAACAGACCTCCAGTCACGCTGGAACACATCCTGCGTCGCTGTCGAACGAAGGGAGAGACCCGATGAGAAACGACAACCGGCGAACCTCGCTCCGTCTGCCTGGCCTCCTGTGTGCTGCGGGCATCCTGTCTGTTGGGCTGTTGGCGAACACCGCCGGTGCGGCCTGTACGGACACCCCCGCACCGGGTGTAGACTGGCGGGGTTGCGACAAGCGCGGCGTCGACTTCAAGGGCGCCAATCTGCAGTATGCCCGCCTGGAGCAGGTCAATCTGTCGGGAGCCGATCTCGAGGGCGCCAACCTTGTCGATGCGAACCTCGCCGGCGCGAACCTCGAGGACGTGAACCTGCACGGCGCGACGCTGTCCGGCGCCAACTTCTCCGGCGCGCGGCTCGCCGGCGCTACCTGGAACAACGGCCGGTCCTGTTCGGCGCGATCTGTGAGCACGTGCGACGCCGACTGATCTGTCCCCGCCTCAATCCTGTCCCTGTGCCGGCCCCGGCATGCGGCACCGCCTTTCGGCCTCCTGTATGCCGACTGGCAGTCGAAACACCGGTATTCTGAGTGGAACCCCTCGTCCGCTTCGTCATCAGGCACGCCCGCCTGGTCATCGGCTTCGCGATCATCGCCGCGGCGCTGGCCGCCGTGGCAATCGTCTGGGCAGTGCGCGCCGGGATCGAACAGGGCAAGCGTGAGTCGCTGCACCAGAGCCTCGGTCGATACGAGGTGCAGCTCAGTCACGAAACCGTCGACGGAAAGGCCATGGGTGCGGCGACGCTGCTCGGTATCACCAACGGCGCAATCAAGCATGTAGCGCTGGGCGAAGCGCCGCGTGACGACCCGCGGGTGATGGACACCCTGAGAATCATCGTCACCGACTTCGAGGCGGAGAACGCCTTCGTCATGAACGCCGAAGGTGTCATCGTCGCCTACTTCACCGAGACCGGGGCCACCAGCACCGGCAAGGACCTGAACTACCGGCAATACTACCGCGAGGCCATCGCCGGTAAGGGAAACGTCTATGCCGCGGTCGGTATCACCTCGGGAGCACGCGGCCTGTATTTCGCCGCGCCGGTCTACCGCGACACCTCCGTGGCATCCGAAATCATCGGTGTGGTCGTCATCAAGAAAGGACTCCGGGCCGTGGACCGGTTGCTGGACACCTGGCAGGACCCCGCGGCTCTGGTTTCGCCACAAGGGGTCGTGTATGCAAGCAACCGGCCGGAGTGGATGTACCGGATGGAAGGCGCAGTGACCCCGGCGAGAGCCGAGGCCGTGCGGGCCGGGCGGCAGTTCGGCCGTATCTTCTCGGACGAATCACCGCGCTCGCTTCCGTTCTCCGTCCCACACCCCGTGTATCGCACCCCGGCCGAGCGTTTCATCGTCGCCGCGACGCCGGTCCACTGGAATGATCCCCTCGGCAGCTGGACACTGGTCCTGATGAAAGTCACGTCGGCGTGGTTTCCGGTCTGGAAACGCCTGACCCTGGGTGCGGCGGTATTCTTCTCGTGCCTCGTCCTGGCGCTTGTTTTCCTCTCCTGGGCCAGGGGACGCTACCAGCGCATGCTGGCGGACGAACGCATCAGGACGCTCAGCCACGCGATCGAACAGAGTCCGGCCGCGGTGGCGTTGATGAACGCGAAGGGGGAGGTCGAGTACGTCAATCCGTGCTTTACACGAAGCACCGGTTGCCCGCCGGAAGCGGTGATCGGCCGATGTCTCACCGAGGTGCGACCGCTGGGTCTCGAGGAGATGGAGCCTGGTACGGACTTCTGGGATCAGGTCGCGCGGCACGGTGAATGGCGCCGTGAGGTCAGCGGCAGGACCGCGCAGGGAGAGGAACTCTGGGAACTTGTCGAGATATTCCCGATCACCCTGCAGACGGGCGAGGTCAGCCACTTCGTGGCCGTGATGGACGACATCACCAGCCGCAAACGCATGGAACGTCAGCTGCGTGACGCAAAGGAAGCGGCCGAGGCCGGTCGCGAGGCCCGTTCACAGTTTCTGGCGAACATGTCTCACGAGATCCGCACCCCGATGAATGGCGTCATCGGATTCACCGCACTGGCGCTCAAGACTGAACTGAACACCCGTCAGCGCGATTACCTGAACAAGATCGAGGCCTCGGCACAATCGCTGCTGACGCTCATCGACGACATCCTGGACTTCTCCAAGATCGACGCGGGACGCCTGGAGATCGAGCAGACCGGGTTCCAGCTCCAGGAAGTTCTCGAGGCGCTCGCGGACCTGTTCGCCGACCAGGCCGAGGGCAAGGGGATCGAACTGATCGTATACCGCGACCCCGCCACGCCGAGCGCGTTGGTCGGGGACCCGCTGCGACTGCGCCAGGTGCTGGTCAATCTCGTCGGCAACGCGATCAAATTCACCGATCGTGGAGAAATCTCGGTCATGGTGTCCCCGATCGAAGTGAATGCCACCCGGGCGACGCTACGGTTCGAGGTACACGATTCGGGCATCGGTATCGCGGCGGAACACATGGACCGCCTGTTCAGTTCGTTTACACAAACAGACGGTTCCACGACACGCAAATACGGCGGGACGGGTCTGGGTCTGTCCATCTGCAAGCAGCTGATTGAATTGATGGGCGGAGCGATCAGTGTGGAGAGCGAACCGGGCAAGGGCTCGACCTTTCGTTTCGAACTCAGTCTCCCCCGTCAGGACGAAGGTGCCGAGCCGGCCTGGCGGCTGGCCGGCGACCTGCGCGGACTCAGGGCGCTCGTGGTCGATGACAATGCCACGAACCGGGAGGTTCTCAAGACCTCGATGTCGACATTCGGATTCGAGGTGGCAGCCGTCTCGTCGGGAGAACAGGCGCTGACGAAGCTCCAGGGGGCCGCCGGGAAGGAAGGCGGGCCTTGCGAGGTCGTGATCATGGACTGGAGGATGCCGGGTATGGACGGTCTGGAGACCGCGCGTCGCATCCGCGAGACACCGGAGTTGCGGGACATTCCCATCGTCATGGTCACGGCGTTCGGCCGGGAAGACGAACGGCGCGCGTCGGCCGAGATTGGTATCGACGCCTTCCTGACCAAGCCGGTACAACAGTCCGGATTGTTCGACACGCTACAGCGGGTGTTCGACTCGAAACGATCGGACGACACGGCCAGGCCCCCGCTGATCACCAGGGAACTCGTACTGAACGAGCGACTCGCGGGCGCGCGCGTGCTGCTGGCCGAGGACAACGAGATCAACCGCGCCCTGGTCATCTCGATGTTGAGCGACGCTGGGATGGATACGGACGTAGCGACTGACGGCCTGGAAGCGGTGAACGCGGTAGAGACCGGGAACTACGACGCGGTCCTCATGGACATGCAGATGCCCGAGATGGACGGCTACGAGGCGACTCGAAGGATCCGTTCGGACGCACGGTTCGGTGATCTCCCCATCATTGCCATGACGGCCCACGCAATGGCCGGCGATCGGGAAAAATGCCTGCGCGCGGGGACGAATGACTACGTGAGCAAACCCATTGATCACGAGCGTCTGTTTGCCGCACTCGCCCGCTGGGTCCGGCCCCGCCCCGGAGCACTTCGCATCCCGCGCGCCGGGCCACTCGAAACCCGGGACGACAAGAACTTCGTCGTCAACCTGCCGGGATTCGACGTCCCCGACGCGCTCAATCGCCTGAGGGGAAACGAGAAGCTCTACCGAAGGTTGCTGAGAGAGTTCGCGGCCGCCAACCGTGACACCACCGACGACATCGACGCCGCGGCCGGTGATCGCGACTGGAAACGCGTCTGCGACATCGCTCACGAACTCAAGGGCGTCGCGGGGAACCTTGCGATACCCGGTTTGCTCGACACCAGCGGCAAACTCGAATGGGCGCTGGATCGGCAAACCACGCACGGCGCAACCCCGTCGAATGATCTCCAGGCGCTGATCGACCAGCTGAAACGCTCGCTGTCCACGGCGATCGAAACCCTGCGGGCGCTGGGAGAACCGGAGTCACCGCCGCCCGACTCCGGGGGCAACGTCACCACGCTACCCGCGGACCAGGCGCAAAGGATCCGCGACGCCGTCGACATCGGCGACGTGTCGATCCTGCACGAGATCGCCTCGGATCTTCGTCGGCTGCCGGAATTGTCAAGGATCGCCGACGAGATCGACCGGCTCGCGGAAGGGTTCGACTTCGACGGACTGGCGAAACTTACCGAATCAGTTGTCCCCCGCTGAATCATCAAAACCCTGTCCCAGCAGTTTCCCTGGCAGATGCCGCAATCATTGTGCTACCCGGTTTGCGACTTCGAGGGCGATTCCTGTAGGGTAACCTTACAGGCGGAGCCGTCTAGATTACCCCGCGCCCGGAACACCGGCCGCACGCACAAGGCAGTAACAGAGTCATGATCCGGAAAATTTCTCGAATCCCCGAGCTCGGCAGACCCTTTCTGATGGCATTTGCCGTGGTGCTGTTCAACGGTTGTGACGCCGGAGACATCTTCAATGGCGATGACGAGGGCGGTGGAGAACCCTCGGGAGCCCCCTACGAGATCGCGACGGCGGTCGAAGCCGCGCGTCTGGGCCTGTACGCGTACCAGCAACTCGACGACTTCCGGGCCAACCGCACGTTCACGCTCCCGGCGCCGTGGACCCTGACCGACCAGTTCTTCTCCGACAGGCGATTCAGCGGTGAATCCGCCGGCCCCGGGGCGACGCTGCCAATCGGTTTTTCGGCGACGGGGAACGGCCGGATCTACGTGGTTTTTCGCGGTAGCCAGACGATCTCGGACTGGATCAGCAACGCGC
Organism: Pseudomonadota bacterium; assembly: GCA_034722015.1. GTDB lineage: Bacteria > Pseudomonadota > Gammaproteobacteria > JAJDOJ01 > JAJDOJ01 > JAJDOJ01. The sequence continues at coordinate 6,009 of JAYENI010000075.1, read as the reverse complement.
AGTTCAAACAGGTGGACTACCCCTACGTCTCCGGCGGCGGCATGACTCACCAGGGATTCACGGACATCTACGCATCGCTCCGCGATGCCGTCGCCACGAGCGTGACCGCCGCGAAGACGCAGTTCCCCAATGCCACGGTTACGCTGGCCGGCCACAGCCTCGGCGGGGCCCTGGCGACCCTGACAGGTCCGGACCTCAGGGAACGGACCGGATTCGTCCCCGTCCTCTACAACTTCGCCTCACCCCGTGTCGGGAACCCGGAGTTCAGCCGGCGCCACGAAGGCCTGGTGGAAACGAGCTGGCGCACCGTGAACACGAACGACACGGTCCCCAACCTGCCCCCGAACACCGTCGTGGTACTCGACGAGAACAACCGGCCGGTGACCCTGAGCTATGACCACGTCCGCAACCGCAGGCCGATCACCTTCGGCGACTCCGCGGACATCCCCGGGAGTCACAGCCTCTGCAATTACTACAGCACCCTGTGCGACGAAACCACCGATCCCAATTCCTGCAAGGCCCTCGGCGAAGGGGTGGACGACTGCCTGCCCTAGGCCCCCCGGCTATCCGATTATGTGATACTTCGGGTATTAAAATGGAATTGGCCCATCATCATCTCCATCCGTCAATTGATACATCTCACTCATTAAATTCAGAAATACCCCAAGCGAACTGCATAAGTTTCTTACAGTTTTACTGTACATCAGCCTTTCTTCAGCTGTTTTTGCTTTTTCCATTGCTTTTAATGTAGTAATTATTTCTTTTGAAACACCATCCATTATTTTCTCGGGATCCATTGTCTCTCCACGTTAGTTCGCCGCACCATGTACGGCATTCTTTCTGTTAATCCATTCGTTGAATAATCACAATTAATATGGTTCTAGCATTTTTGATAATTAAAGGGGCCTCGCAGGGGTTAACCGCCTCACCGATCAATAGTTCGGGCCGATGGCGCCAACGCTCAGCCGCGCGGTTTTTTTGTGACGGCTACAGCGCGTTGTTGTGCGCTCATTCGTTGGCACTTGTCATAAACAAATTCAGGGTCTAGATCGATTCCCGAGTCCCATTCTATAGTGTCGAAGGTTACTCGTACCCGCTTGAACGCACTGCGATCTTTTAGCCGCTGAAAAACACCAAAATCCAGAAATGGTTTCATATCCAACGTGCCATATTCGCCATTGTCAAAGTCGATAGAAAGTATGTAGTCCTCAGCAGGGATAACATTTTTTACTGAAGGATACATAGTCTTACCTCCTATTGAAGCGGCTGAATCTTAAATGGCTCCTCACCATTCATCACCAACTCCCAATCGGCCATTAATTCTTCTTGATGCAGTTCAGCCCATACGGACCAAATAGGGGACAGACCACGGTTTTCAGAGCATATTAGAGCATATTAGAGCATATTAGAGCATATTAGAGCATATTGGGGACAGGTCTCGCATTATAGCATTTGGCTGCGGATCACTCGTCCTACCGTCGCCGGGTGCAGGCCGAATTGATCGGCAATCTCGCGGTAGCTGTAGGCGCCAGTGGCATAAGCCGCAACGATGGCAGCATTGCGCTCGCGGTGTTCGGCGGCAATCACCTTCAGAGACGGCGCGGGCTTTCTACGCTGGGCCCGTGGGATATTCACTCGGTCGGTCTGCACTGGGGCTTTATTCTGCATCCGCGTGATGAACGTCTCATCACCGAGATAAATCTGCTGGCGCAGTCCTGACCAGATGCTTGCGCCGCCTTCGGCGACGAACTGTCGATAACGCCGACGCGCCTCAGCACGCCGCCTGCCGAATTGCGCAAGCAGACCATCGGTTGCCAGCCAACCTGGAACCGGGGCAGCACCCACCATCGCGCGGTAGCTACTCCAGGGCCAGTCGACGGGATGTTCAACCATTCCCGCCCTGACCGGGTTCAGTACCACGTACCTGGTGAGTTCCAGGAGATAGTTGTCCTTGTCCACCAGAATCCCCTTGAAGCGCCCCTGAAACAGATGCCCCACCCGCCGGTGCCGTCGATTCGATGCCTGCGTGTAGACCCCGTTGAGCTGCCGCATGCCCTTCGAGAGATTGCCGTGCGGGGTTTCCACCACCAAATGGTAGTGGTTCGTCATCTGGCAATAGGCGTGACAGAGCCAGTTGAACCGTTCGACCACCTCCGCCAGCGTACGAAGAAACACCTCGCGGTCTTCGTCGTCTTCATAGATCGCCTCTTGCCGATCACCCCGGGAAGTAACGTGGTAGAGGGCACCGGCGAATTCAATGCGCAACGGTCTGGCCATGCGCCCGAATATATCTCGGTTGGCTACATGTTTCAATGCGAGACCTGACCCCATCCCTCCATCCCTGCTCGTACCAGCCTGCTCGTCTTTTCGCCCGTCTTCGGCGTTGCGGCAACGGTTGCATGGTCGCTCCATGTAATGGAATCCTTCCCTCCGTTCCTGCCTACCAAAGACGGTAGACCGTTTACCGTGAACGGTTGTCGCATCGAGGTGCGGAAACATCGTCATGATGCGGATCTCTTCGATGATGCATGGGTTGCGGGTCCTCACCGCTTGATCAATTGCTTCACGTGTTCCCGGAATTCCGTCAGCCGATCCTGAACATACTCGTTGACATTGTAGCTACGCCAGCCGCTGTCGTTTTCGATATGCCGGTAGGCGATCAACTCCAACGGCAGCAGCGTGTAGATGTTGCGCCATTCGCCCTCCACGCGGACACTGAGGTTGGGGTTGATGATGTAGTGACCGCGCTTGATGCGGTAGAACAGCTTGCGGTTGTACCGATCGTCCCGGCTGACCTCGTTCTTGGCAAGGATGCTGGAGATGTAGGCCCGCTTCTTGCGCCGCTCGGGCACTACACTGTCCGGGAATTCGGCGAGGGTCTCGACGAAGTCGGCGCTCTCGAACGCACCTCCCGTGTGGATCACCTTGCGGGCCAGACGGGTAAAGGACAACACCATGGTCAGATTGAGCATGAGAAATTCCATCAGGTGGTTGTCCAGCTTGACCAGACGCCCATCCACCTGGATAGACGTGCTGTCGGGCTCCAGGCGCTGATAGATGGCCGTCAGCTTGTTCTTCGCATACTTCGGGTCGCCGCACGCCTGCTCCAGGGCGATTCGAAAGGCGTTGAGACCGACGTTGTTCACCAGCCCGGTATCGGCCTCGCGTGCAATCAGTTCCTCTACCAGGGTGGCATTGCCGAGCCGGCTGGCGATCATCAGCGGCGTTTGGTTGAACGGATTACGAAAGTCGGCGCCGTATTTGTCGCATTCGCGCAGCACCGCCCCGGGGTGCTTCAGCTCATAGGGAAGGTAGTGCTTTCTGTTGAGCGGCCGAAGCCCCTTCTCCGGACTCCTCGCGTGGGCGAAACCGGCCTTGATCAGGGCGTTGAGACGGTTCTGGTCGCGATAGACCAGGGCATATTCGAACAGCAGCAGTTTTGCCTTCTTGTCGCCGCGAGTCACGGCCCGCTCCTGCAGCGCCTCCAGGGCATCGCCCTGCAGTATCTGCCACGGCACGGCCTTCTGCCTGAGTATCTGGCTACGGATTTCGTCGGCCTGCTCCTGTTTGCCCTGCAGCTCCAGCCTGCGCGCCTCGGCTCGCCACTCCTCCAGGCTGGAGCCGTATTCTTCCAGCTTGAGTCCCCGCTCCGCGAGCTGCAGCCCCAGCAGGTCGAACAGGGGTTGCTCGGGATTCCCTTCGATCAGGTAGATGTTTTTCACCGCGCGGGTGATGGCCACGTACAAGGCGTTGATGTGGAATTTGTAGATCTCCAGCGACTTGTCGCCCTTGTCCCTGGCCCGCGCGTAAGCCAGCTCGTCACCCAGCAGGTCTTCGTGCGCCACCCCCCTGGCGATCTCGCGGAACCGCTGCGCGTCGTTGGAGGTGAAGTTGTAGAGGACGACATTCTCGTATTCCAGGCCCTTGGCCTCCTGGATGGAGAACACCAGGGGGGTGCCGAAGTGCTGTTTGACGAGGGCCTTCTGCTCCGGGTGCATGACGATGATCGCGAAACGGGTGGAGGTACGGGTCTTGCGGTCGATCTCCCGCTTGACGGCCGCGTCGTCCCGCAGCAGGACCACCACGCCCCGGTTGTGGGCATTGCTCCTGACCAGGTAGTTGCTCTCCTTGTCGATGGAGCCGAAGCGGGCATTCTTGATCTTGAGCACCCGGTTGGCAACCTCGGTGACCTCGGGAGAGTTGCGGTAGTTGGTATCGAGGATGCGGATCAGTTCGGCCGGGGCGGCTTCTCCTTCCTGGCGGTAGAAGTAGCTCTTCAGCTTGGACCAGGAAAAGAAATTGGGGTGTACGATCTGGTTGGAGTCGCCACACAGGACGAAGCCGTGCGGCTCGCGCAACGACTTGAGGACGAGCTGCAGCTGGATGTTGGTGAGGTCCTGGACCTCGTCCACCACCACGAAGTCGTAGCCCGGCACGACCCGTTCCATGTACTCGTAACTGAGGATGTTGGCGTCGTAACAACCCTGCTCGACCATGTGGGCCCGGTATCTGCCGAACAGGTCGTATACCTTTTCACGCTCCCCGGTGGAAAAGATCGACTGCTTGATCCCCAGGCCCAGGTACTCCTCGCGACTCAGGTAGGGGGCATCGGTGGCGGGGCCGGTCAACACGCCCTTGAATTCCTCGAACAGCTGATGGGCGTCGCGCAGTTCCCTGGCGACCCGCTGCCGGCCGTGCCACTGGCCGAATTCGCGAAACGTCAGCTCCCGCCCCGGCGGGACGTGGATGCTCTCCAGATACTCCTGAAAGGAAAGGAAATCGATCGTCTGGTCCTCGTTCTCGTAACCGAGGGCGTAATAGAGGTCGCGCGAGTTGTGGACCAGATACGCAGAGCGGGTGACGTACAGCACATCGCCGATCGCCTCTTTCATCTTTTCCAGGGTGAGGACGGTCTTGCCGCTGCCGGCCGAACCGATGACGATGAGCGGCGGTTGCAGGCGGTAGATACTTGCCTGCGCCTCGTCGAAGGAGATGACCTTGTCGAGCAGGTTGAAGGTATGGAGGTGAGGATTGACGTAGATGAGCGGTTCCGGCTCGACCGCGTCGAGGCACTTGATCACCGGAATCTTTTCCTCGTCGATGACCGCGCCGGAACCGAGGAAACGCGACTTGTCGTAGGCGTGCTGTCTGATCCATTCCAGCACCAGGGCGTAGGGCTCGCCCCGATACCGGTGGATGGCGAACAGCAGCCGGTTGCTCTTGTCGAGCCTGGCCCGGTACAGGTTGTCGCCGACCTTCTTGACCTGTGCCGAGCGAAAGTCGTCGGCTTCAAGGAACCCCTTTATTTTCTTGAAGTTGGGTATATTTTTCGTATTCAGCTCATTATAGAGTAGGATTTTCACTTTGGATTTCGTACCGATTTTTTGCGCCTAAAATGAGCGTGATTATAGTGAAAATCCGGCCGCATCAGATGATGGATATCCTGGGCCATTTCTCTGGACGACAAGGAAGGTAGACGCGCGCCCAGGCCTGAAGACAGACCAATTCCCTGTTCCCGTCCTTGTACCGCCCCTGCTACGATCCCGGCATCCCCGCGAACCGGCGACGGCCCATGACCGAACGTACCGCGATGTTCCCACTGGCGACGCAAGGCGTAGCGCTCCTGCTCTCGCTGACGGCGACGGCGTTCGCCGTGGCGCCGGAACACCCTACCTCGCTGCTCCTCGACACCGAGTCGGCGACGGTCCGCTCCGTCGAGGACCCGATCGCCGCGAAAAAGCGCGCCATACGCGTGCTGGTGAGCTACAGCGATACCAACTACTTCGTCTCCGACGGGAGGCAGCAGGGCCTGGAGTACGAAATGATGCAGGCCTTCGAGGATTTCCTGAACCGCGGCAAGGTGCCGGCCGACAAGCGACGCCAGGTCGTCTTCATTACCGTGCCTTTCGAGGAACTGATCCCCGGGTTGATCGAGGGTCGGGGAGATATCGCCGCCGGCGGCCTCACGGTGACTCCGGAAAGGAAGCGGATGATCTCGTTCACGGCCCC
>JAYENI010000074.1:0-13769 GCA_034722015.1 Pseudomonadota bacterium | reverse complement strand
ATAATGATGTCGCCGATCTTCTTACCGACGAGTTCCGACGCCTTCCCGCATCCCAGAAGGCGCAGGGCGGAGGAATTGACAAACGTGCAGATCCCGTCCGGGTCCACACCGAAGACCCCGTCGGCGACCGAATCCAGCAGCAGTCTCACGCGGGACTCGCTCTCGGACAGGGCCTTCTGCGCCTGCCGACGCCTTTCGTTGACGGCGAGCAGGGCGGCGAGCCCGCTGAGTAACAGCACCGAAAGGACGGTGAGTACGGAGATGACGGTCTCGATCGCAAACAGCGACTTGTACACCTCGCCGACATTCACCTCCGTGGCGATCCCGATGCCGAGTTCCGAATCAAAGACCCAGGTACCGACCACGTTGACGCCGCGATAGTCCCGATAGCCGTCCAGGTTGATCCCGGCTTTCCCCTCGATGGCGCTGGCGGCCATGAAGGTCAGCGGTTGCTCCCCGATGGGCAGATGACTTTGCGCACCCGCGGTCAGGTCGACACCGGGGTCACGCAATTCGATGTTAAGGATCGCGGGTTCTCCCGGGTCCAGCAGCCCGATCTCGTACAACTCCTCGGAGAAACGGCTGTCGCTGATCAAGCGGGCCTGCCGGTTGAAGGCATAGCTTTCCCCGGTCACGCCGATATAACCCACACGCAGGCTGTCGGTGAATCCCTTCGCCGGGTCGACACGAAGGACCAGCGCCGCCAGGAACTGGCCCAGTTCGTCGAGAACCGGGGCGCCGAAATACATCGTCGGGTCGTCGGGCTGCGTCGCAACGGTGACCGGGCCGTAAGTCTTCTCGGGCATGCTCACGGCGACCCCGGAGTCCCTGAGCCTGCGCACAAGATCGATCTTTCGCGGCAACAGGTCCCGCCGCCCGACATCGCTGTTCCGGTTGGAGGCAAGGATGACACCGTCGGGAGCGACGACAAGATAGCCCGTGTTACCGCTCATGGCCTGCAGTGGAGATAGCCAGGCGTGCAAACGCTCCAGGGTACCGGCATGCGCCGGGACGTCCCGGTCACGGGGGATCTCGAGCAACTCCGTGGTCAACTGTCTGACCTCCGGCGTGTCCGCCCAGATCTTTACGGCCGCCTTGTGCTGGGCCAGCCAGTTGTCCATCGCCTGCACCGCGGCGTACGACACCGTCTCCAGCGCCTCACCCACATCCGACTGATAGGTGACCCGCACGCCATCCTTGATCCACCAGACCGTCCAGGCCAGCAGCACCACGGCGACCATCGCAAGAAGAATCAGAATGTGGTGGAAGCGGATCTTCATCTCGACTCCCGGTATGGTTCGAAATATCTCGCGCATGTCGAACCAACGCGAGGTGAGCCCGAGGCAAGACGTGCCTTCGCGCTGCTCCACGCTGCCCGAGGCGCGGCACTTTCTGTCTGGCGGCGTGTCACTCCTTCAACCTCACCATCAGGGACCCCTCGCCGACCCTGACATCCTCGATCCCGTCCGAAAAAGATTTCCAGAATCCCGGGTCGGTCCCGAACTCCCGGACCAGATCAATATGCTTCAGGCCTCCGAGCCAGGCATTGGGTAGAGGCACCCCCATGACCGAGACCCCGCGAAGCTTTACGACCGCCCGATCGTCGGAATAGGCAAATTCCGCCCCGGCACGTACCCGCAGCGTCTTTCCACCGAGAACAGGGAAGTCCTCCTCCATCGGCAGAAGAATCCTGGCGCTGATCAGGTCGTCGGATAGATCGATCGCCACCCGCCGGGACAGGTCCGTGTTTCGCGCCAGCATGGCGTTCAGTTCGCGCTCACTGAATGTGACCTGCCGCAGCGCCCCTGCCTCGGCGTAGGGTTCCGGTTTCAGCGGCGCACCCGTGTCCGCAGGTAAAACCCCGGCTTTTCGACGCTCGGTCGCGTCCTGCAGGCGATCCAGTTTCTCCGCCAGCGTCTGCTGCTCGATTGCATTCAGCGCTACCGGGCGAAACTCGGACTGGAACACCCCTGAGCGGAGCACCCAGAGGGTGATCCCGACCGAGATGATGACCGCGACGCTGACGAACACCACCACCTGTAGCCAGCCGAACCGCCTACTGTCCGGCACCGATTCGAGTGCGGTCCCGGAAGCTTTTCCATCGGATTCGTGCATGCGCGTGTCGGGCCTCCCACGGCCAATTCGTACCCTTGTGATTGTAGCGAAGGTAGTGTAGGTTCACAGAAAGAGGGCTCACCCGGGTTCCAAAGGGGGCAAGGTGTTGTCCGGGCCCGCGCCCTGAAAGTAGGTCAAGCCCCGTAAAAATTGACTGTCCCATAACGACTCATTCGCCAGCCATGGACGAGATTCCGGCTCGCTGGAACGTAGCGCGGGAAGAGGTTGATCACCCGTTCCCAAAACAGTGAGGATCGACAGGCAATCGGTTTTCGATTTCCCGATCCAGGAGAATTTACGAATGAAAATGTACGCCTGTATCAAACGCCAGTGTGACAAAAACATCGCTTTCCGATGTGTATCCCTGTCTATCTGGCTCGCGATGTCCATCGCCGTCGTCGTGCTCTTCCTGCTGGACAGCGGGGGCATCATTTCCTGGGTCAACCAGAACCCTGCGATCAACCTGCCGATCCTGTTCTTCTCGACCCTGACGTATATCGGCGTCGGTTTCTGGTTCCTGAAGCTGAACACCTGCGACGCATCGGAAATCGACGGCCCCGGGGTTTCCGCGAAGTAGCAGGGCACCGCTCAATCGCAATCGGATGATCGCGGACCGGAATCCGGTCCGTGTGACTCGTCTCACTAGGCTTCCGAGAAAAAAACGCGAAACCGTGGCCGGTATTGCCAACCCCGTCTCACGATCCGTTTGCACCGTGCTTTCGGCACGGTGCCGCCACGTTTCCGTAGATGTCCTAGAATGAACACTGGGACGATGCCGGTAGAATACGACGCGGGATTGAGCGTCGCTCCTGCGCGCAGAGGTACCCCGAATTTCGATCAGGGCGGACGAGCCGCTCGGCCCGAGTGGCTTTCACATGGGCGATAGAGGAGAGGGAACAGTGAAGAGATCAGCGGCATTTTCACTCATCGTGTTGGTAGGCGCGGGTTCCGGCGGGAACAGTTTGGTCGAAACGGTCGGTGCCGCCAGCTTCGGTCCGATGAACATGATGAATCCCTCACGCTGGTTCGGCGGGGGAAACCGCGATGATGACTACTACGGATCGGGATACGGTGCTCCCTACGGTTCGCCCGGTTACTGGGCCCCGGGGTACGGGGCACCACCGGCCTACGGATACGGCGCTCCGCCCGCAGGAGGCTACCAGCAAGGATACGGTGCCCCGCCGGCGGGTGGGTATCAGCAGGGATATGGCGCCGCCGCACCGGCGGAAGATCCGTCCGCTGCGCGCATAAAGGAACTGGAGGAGCGGATCCACCAACTGGAATCGAGCCAGCCGGCGGTGCCCCCGTACCCCCAGTCGGCACAGCCTTACAACCCTGCGGGACAGACGTGGTCCCCCCAGGGCTCCGAGCCATATCCGCCGGCAGGACAACCTTACCCGGGTGAGACCCAGCCCTACATGCCGCAGCAGGGGTCCGGAGTGGGCGGCTATCAGCAGTCATCCCCCTACCAGTCATACGGGCCGGATTAATCGCGGCCAGACGGGCAGGGTCCTCGGCACGAATGGTCTGTCTCGAAACTGAACACCGAAGGTTGATCCCGTCACACCGCCGGAGGAGACTCCGGCGGTGTTAGGCGATTGCCGGAAAATGACATACCAGATTGCGCCGGATTTGCGTTCGTCATCAAGGCGCGACAACAGGCGCATAGTCGAGCTATGCAACGGTTGTCGCAACACAGAGGACGGATGAAAAGACAAGCAAGATGGTATGTCATTTGACAGAAATCGCCTAAACTCAGGCCGCGGCCTGCGCCGCCCCGACGAATGCGAGCCTGCCACCTTCGGCGTTGACCCGAACGGTGTCTCCCGGTCCGTATTTCCCTGCGAGGATGTCCTGGGCCAGCGGATTTTCCAGCTGCTGCTGGATCGCGCGCCTCAGGGGCCGCGCGCCGTATACGGGGTCGAATCCCGCCTCGCCCAGCAGATCGAGCGCCGTGTCCGTTACCTCCAGCTGAATGTCCCGTTCGGCCAGTCTCTTGCCGAGATACCCGATCTGTATCCCCGTGATCGCGCGGATCTGCTCCCGCCCCAGGGAGTGAAACACGACCGCCTCGTCGACTCGATTGATGAATTCCGGCCTGAAATGCTGGCCGACGATCTCCATCACGGCGGACTTCATCTCGTCGTAGTGTTCCTCACCGGCCATCTCCTGAATGACCTGTGAGCCCAGATTGGACGTCATTACGATGACCGTGTTACGAAAATCGACGGTCCGACCGTGCCCGTCCGTGAGGCGCCCGTCATCGAGCACCTGCAGGAGGACGTTGAACACGTCGGGATGGGCCTTCTCGACCTCGTCCAGTAGGATCACGGAGTAAGGTTTGCGGCGCACCGCCTCGGTCAGGTAGCCCCCCTCCTCGTACCCGACGTACCCGGGAGGCGCCCCGATGAGTCGCGCAACCGAGTGCTTCTCCATGAATTCAGACATGTCGATCCGGATCATGGCCTCCTCGGTGTCGAACAGAAATGCCGCCAGCGCCTTGGTCAGCTCCGTCTTGCCGACACCGGTGGGTCCGAGGAAGAGGAACGAACCGTTTGGCCGATTGGGGTCGGCGAGGCCGGCCCGTGAGCGCCGAATGGCATTGGACACCGCAGAGACCGCCTCGTCCTGCCCGACCACACGCGTCTTGATGGCATCTTCCATGCGCAGCAGTTTTTCGCGTTCGCCCTCCAGCATCTTGGAGACCGGGATCCCGGTCCAGTGCGAGACCACCTCGGCGATTTCCTCGTCCGTCACCTTGTTGCGCACCAGCGTGGCTTCATGCTGCTCGGCCTCGGAGACCGTCGCGAGTTGCCGCTCCAGTTCGGGAATGCGCCCGTACTGGATTTCCGACATACGCGCGAGGTCCCCGGCACGGTGCGCCGTCTCCAGTTCCAGTCGAGCCCGCTCCAGCTCTTCCTTGATGTGTGTCGTGCCCTGCAGGGCCGACTTTTCCGCCTTCCAGATCTCCTCGAGGTCGGAGTATTCCTTCTCGAGCCGGGCGATCTCTTCGTCGAGCGCCTCCAGACGCCGCTTCGAGGCCTCATCGGTATCCTTTTTCATGGCCTCGCGTTCGATCTTCAGCTGAATCAGGCGGCGGTCGAGCTTGTCCATGGACTCGGGCTTGGAGTCGATCTCCATGCGGATGCGCGAGGCCGCCTCGTCGACCAGGTCGATGGCCTTGTCCGGCAACTGCCGGTCGGTGATATAGCGGTGCGACAGGGTGGCCGCCGAAACAATCGCGGGGTCGGTGATCTCGACGCCATGATGCACCTCGTAGCGCTCCTTGAGCCCCCTCAGGATGGCGATGGTGTCCTCTACCGAGGGCTCTTCCACCAGCACCTTCTGGAATCGCCGCTCCAGCGCGGCGTCCTTCTCGATGTTCTGCCGGTATTCGTCCAGGGTCGTGGCGCCGACGCAGTGCAACTCACCTCGCGCCAGGGCCGGTTTGAGCATGTTGCCCGCGTCCATGGCGCCCTCGGCCTTGCCGGCACCGACCATGGTATGGATCTCGTCGATAAACAGGATGATCTGCCCTTCCTGCTTGGCGAGATCGTTGAGTACCGCCTTGAGACGCTCCTCGAATTCGCCGCGGAACTTGGCCCCCGCGATCAGCGCGCCCATGTCCAGGGACAGGACACGCTTGCCCTTGAGGCCTTCCGGCACCTCGCCCTTGATAATGCGTTGTGCCAGGCCCTCGACGATGGCCGTCTTGCCGACGCCGGGCTCTCCGATGAGGACCGGGTTGTTCTTTGTCCTTCGCCCCAGCACCTGGATGGAACGGCGGATCTCGTCGTCCCGGCCGATGACCGGATCCAGCTTGCCCTGCTCGGCGCGCTCGGTCAGATCGACGGTGTATTTCTCCAGGGCCTGTCTCTGCTCCTCGGCGTTGGGGTCATTGACCGCCTCGCCACCGCGCACCGACTCGATCGCCTTGTCGATTGCACCCTTGCTCGCCCCGGCCTGGCGCAGCAGGTTGCCCAACTGACCCTTGTCCTCGACGGCCGCCAGCACGAACAGTTCCGAGGAGATGAACTGGTCACCCCGCTGCTGCGCCAGCTTGTCGGTGACGTTGAGGAGATTGCCCAGATCGTTGGACAGGTGCACCTCGCCCGGCGTGCCCTGCACCTGGGGCAAGCGGTCCAGCGCCTCACCGAGCCCTGATCTCAGTATGTTGACGTTGACGTCCGCCTGGGTCAGCAGGTGACGCACAGAGCCGCCTTGCTGATCCAGTAGCGCGATCATCAGGTGCAACGGCTCGATGAACTGATTGTCACGGCCCACCGCCAGTGACTGCGCATCCTGCAGCGCCATCTGGAATTTGCTCGTCAGTTTGTCCATTCGCATCTCGGTTTCCCCCGGAAGGTAGTAAGGCGATTTCTGTCAAAGAAAATATCATCTTGCTTGTCTTTTCGTCCGTCTTCTGTGTGATGGTAACAGTGACATAGTTCGACTATGCGCCTGTTACCACGCCTTGAATACGGACGAAAATCCCGCGCGATCTGGTATGTTCTTTTCCGGCAATCGCCGAATCTGATTATCGAATCAATGGCGACTGCCGCGGCCTTTTTCAAGCGTCAGGTAGCGGGGCCACCCCGATGGCGCCCTGTCCCGGCGCGGCTCGCAGCCAGATCAGGGCGGCCATGCGACCCGTGATTCCGTCTCGCCGATAGGAGAAAAAGCGCTCCGGTTCGGAAAAGGTGCACCAGCCTCCCCCGTGGACCGCCCGAACCCCCAACCGTCGCAACCTGCGGCGGGCCAGGGCATAGATGTCCGCCATCCAGCGCGAACCCTGCCGGGTGAACGCCGTCTCACATCCCGCGTCGTCTTCGACGAATGCCCGGACGACATCCTCGCCAACCTCGAAGGCATCAGGCCCGATGGCAGGCCCCATCCACGCCAGGACATCATCCGGGGAGACGGACATCGCCGCTACGGTCGTCTCAAGGACGCCGGCACTGAGACCACGCCAACCCGCGTGGGCGGCTGCCACACGCTTTCCGCCACGGTCGCAGAACAACACCGGAAGGCAGTCCGCGCTCATCACCGCACAAACCGTATCGGACGCACCGGCGAGCGCCGCGTCCCCTTCCCCGGGCTTTCCCGAGACAGCGTCGGCGTCGATCACATGTGTCCCATGGACCTGGGAGAGCCAGACCGGGCGCGTCGGCAGGCCGAGTGACTCGCCGAGTCGATATCGGTTCCTTGCCACCGCCCCCGGATCATCCCCCACATGATCACCGAGGTTCATCGACGCGTAGGGTCCCTTGCTCACGCCCCCCTGCCGCGTGGTGAAAACGGCACGCACCGTGGTCGGGGCCGGCCAGTCGGGTTCGATCCAGCCGGTCACGCCTCCCTCCCGTCCCTATCCTCCCCGAGCCGTTCGACAAGCGAACGCATGTCCGCGGGCATGGGTACCGTCCATTCCATCTGCACTGCGGTGCGCGGGTGAATGAGCCCCAGCGTGGCCGCATGCAGCGCCTGGCGTCGAAACGCACGCAGCGCTTCGGTCAGTGCAGGCGACGCCCCCGCCGGAACGGCAATCCGCCCCCCGTATACCGGGTCACCGGTCACCGGGTGTCGGATGTGCGCCATGTGAACGCGAATCTGGTGTGTACGGCCGGTCTCCAGGCGCACATCGAGCAGGGTATGGGCGTGAAATCGTCGCGCAATCCGGTAGTGTGTGATCGCCGGTTTGCCCCGGAGCACCACCGCCATGCGCGTGCGTTGCGTCGGGTGACGACCGATGTCGCCCTCCACGGTACCACCGGAGACGAGCGCACCGCGCACCAGGGCAAGGTATTCGCGCCTGACCGAGCGCGCCTGCAACTGCGACACGAGCGCCGTGTGTGCCGGGAGGGTTCTCGCGACAACCATCAATCCGCTCGTGTCCCTGTCCAGACGATGCACGATACCGGCCCGAGGCACTCCCTCAAGCTCGGGCGCATGATGCAGCAAGGCGTTGAGCAGCGTCCCGGACGGATTACCGGCGCCGGGATGGACAACGCGGCCGGCCGGTTTGTCGAGCACAATGATCTCCCCGTCCTCATAGACGATTTCCAGACCGATCGGCTCTGCGGCATGCCTGACCTCACGTTCCGGTTCGACGCGAATCGACAGCGACTCCCCCCCGGCCACCCGCTCCCGTGGTCTCGGCACGGCGCCGTCCAGACGCACGCGCCCATCCCTGATCCAGCGTTGAAGCCGGCTGCGCGAATACTCCGGGTAGAGATTCGCGAGTGCGGTATCGAGGCGTAACCCGGCCGCCTCCGGGGGAAGGCGCGTATCGATATCCCGCGCGCCATCGTCTCCCGCAGAGTTCCCGGTCACCGCGCCCGCCTCGTCCTCATTCATCACCTTTTACCCACCCCGGCGGCCTGCTGTCATGAAAATTTGGTCTGACAGAATGAAATCCATAGCGAAAACCATAATAATAGAATCCGGCTCAAATGCTCCGGTCGGCGCGCATGCATCACTCGTCCTCGAAATCCCGCCTGCAACACGGCGCCGCGACACGGCTGCGACCTCTGGTCGTGCTCGCCGCCCTGATATTACTGCTCACGGGCTGCTCGACCCTGAAGGACCTGTGGAAGGAATCCGACCCCACCAAGGGCTGGTCCGCGGGCAAGCTCTATACCGAGGCGAAGAGCGAACTGGATGATGGTAACTACAAAAACGCAATCAATCTGTTCGAGACGCTGGAGGCGCGTTACCCGTTCGGCCGCTTCGCCCAGCAGGCCCAGCTCGAAACGGCCTACGCCTATTACAAGGCGCAGGAGTCGGATTCGGCCATCGCGGCGGCGGATCGCTTTATCAAGCTGCACCCGCAAAACCCCAATATCGATTACGCGTACTATCTCAAGGGGCTGGCGAATTTCAATCGCGGCAGGACCTTTCTGACACCGTTCATCGGCCGCGACCCCGGGACCAAGGATCCCGTACCGTTGCACGACGCGTTCGAAGACTTCGGACACATCGTGAAGAACTATCCGGCCAGTCAATACGCTGCGGATTCACGCAACCGCATGGTTTTTCTGCGCAACGAACTGGCGGAGCACGAGTTGCAGATCGCGGATTACTACATGCGCCGTGGCGCCTACATCGCAGCGGCGAATCGCGGCAAGATCCTCATCGAGAACTATCAGGGGGCGCAGTCGGTCCCGGACGCCCTCGTCATCATGGTCCAGGCGTATCGCGAGCTGGGTCTCGACGAAGCGGAACAGGACACCATGGAGGTCCTTCAGGCAAACTACCCGGAACTGGCGCGGGACACTAAACGCAAACGCGAGGGATTCTTCAAGCGTCTGTTCTGACGAGTCACCGGTCAGCGGGCCCGGATCACGGCAGTACATCCATCGTCCGACAGGTTCCATGAACACGGGAAAGACACATGTGGGATTTTTTCGAGACCGTTCGACATCGACACTCGATACGCCATTACCAGAAGGACATGCCGGTAGAGCCGGGAAAGCTGCACGCGTTGCTCGAGATGGCGGCGGCGGCCCCCTCCGCAGGGGACCTGCAGTCCTACCGTATCATCGTCGTACTCAATCCCGACCTTCGCCAGGCCCTGAGCAAGGCAGCGAACCACCAGGCCTTTATCTCGGACGCACCGGTCTGCCTGGTTTTCTGTGGCGACGCCGACCGATCCGAACAGACCTTCGGTTACCGTGGCCGCGCACTCTTCGCCCTTCAGGACGCGACCATCGCCGCATCGTACGTGCAACTGGCCGCCGTGGCGGCCGGTCTGGGCACCACCTGGGTCGGAGATTTCGACGATAAGGCGGTCTCCACCACGCTGGACCTCGAATCGGGTCTGACGCCCCTGGCGCTGATGAGCCTCGGATACGCGGCGGAGACGCCCGAGGACACACCGCGAAGACCCCTGGACGAGGTGGTGATCTACCGCCGCTGAGCTGGAATCAACCGGCGTCCGCGTAGCCCCCTATCAGGGCCGCGAAGTCACCTGCCTCGTAACAGAACCCCGGAGACCGGTCCGCCAGCTTCTCCAGTGATCTGCGCAGCCTGGCAAGATTCGCCTCTTTCCAGCCGCCGGATTCACCTGTTCTGATCTCACCCTTGTCGAAGTCGATCAGGTACGCTCGTCCGTTTTCGTCGAGCAGGATATTGTGAGCGTTCAGATCCGAGTGATAGACGCCCCGGTCGTGAAACAGACGTATGCAGCAACCTGCCGCCCGCCAGGTCGCGCCCGGCAAGCGTCCGCCGATGAGCCGATCGGCCAGGGTAACGGTGCCGGACAATTTGCGGGTGACGAGGTCCGCGCGATAAAACCAGCCCGAGCGTGATACCCGTGCGGCCACCGGCCGGGGGACAGGAAGTCCGTCGGTCACCAGCATCGCCAGCAGCCGCCATTCCCGAAACGCTCGCGTCGCCTCGATTCCGCTCCACACATATCGGTCGGACAACAGTGCTTCGATCGCACCGCCACGGCGATAGTGACGGACCACGTAGGTCATGTCGCCGTGTGAAACGAACCACGCGTCTCCCCGACCGCCGGTGACGGATGTTCGGGCGACGTCCCGTTCGAATAAGGCGGGCCGGTGGCCGTCCCACTGGTCAAGGTCGAACAGGACCCACTCGGAACCGTTACGCCGGACAAGCTCGTGCACGAAAACCGATCCTCTGCCGGAATCACGGAATGGGACCTCAGCCGTCACCGCGTGTCGGCGACACCGGTCGGGGCCAGAGGAATATACACCATCGGTCGGGCGACCCTTTCCGACCCCATCGGTTACGGCCCCGAATAGAACCTATAATGGCGCCCATGAAGATCCTTGTTCGAATCCCGAACTGGCTTGGAGACATCGTCATGGCGAGCCAGTTCGTCGACCATGTCGGCGAGATCTACCCGGGTTCCACCACCGACGTCATCGTCAAGGGCGAGTACCGGGACATCACCCGCCTCGCACCGTCAATCTCGCATATTTACCCCTTCGACAGAAACCGCTACCGGGGCCTGTGGGGACAATTCCGCTTCGGGCGCGAGATCGCGGAACGCGAGAAATACGATATCTTTTTCTGCCTCCCGACCAGTTTCTCCTCTGCGGTCATCGGCTACGCGACGGGGGCCGACCGGCGCGTTGGCTACCGCTACGAACTGCGTTCATTTCTGCTGACAGACAACTACCCGTTGCCAACAAGGGTTCATCGCGTTCAGAAATTCAATCTGCTTCTGTCTCGCTTCTCGGGCCGGGAGATCCCGCCACCGGAACGGATTTCGTTCAACAGGCCGGCGATGCGACCGGATACCGTCAACCCAGCCCTGTCCGGCGCGTATATCGTCGCCGCCTTCAATTCGGAGGCAAAGTCCCGCACCCTGCCCCACGACAAGTCCGTGAGCCTTCTGCGCGACCTCGCCCACGGGTTCGAGGAGACCATTGTCGTGACGGGAAAACCGTCCGACCGGGATCGCCTGACCTCGGCCATCGGACAGATACCGGAACGTAGCCGCATACTCAACCTCGCCGGCGCCACGACGCTCGACCAACTCGTCGTACTGCTCGCCTGGGCGAGGGTCGTCGTCACGACCGACTCGGGTCCCGCGCACCTCGGCAACGCGATGGGGGTGCCGACCGTGGTTCTCATGGGAGCCGGCGACGAACGCGAGACCGCACCGTACAACGAGGCCCACCGGCGCCTGATCCGGGTTGCGGGACTCGACTGCGCCCCATGCGTAAAGAATACGTGCCGCTTCGGCACCCCGCCGTGCCTGACGCGTATGGACAACGAAGAGATTCTCTGCGCGGTCGCGTCGCTGCGCGAGGAAACCAGAACGGGTTAACCCGTACCGAGACCGAACACGAAAGCTCACCATGCACATCCGAAAACGCATTCTCATTACCGGCGGCGCCGGATTTCTGGGCGCCCACCTCTGCGAGCGTCTCCTTCGGGAGGGAAACGATGTCCTCTGCGTGGACAATTACTTCACCGGCACCCGGGACAACATCATTCACCTGCTGGACGACCCTCACTTCGAGCTGTTGCGTCACGACGTGACGTTTCCGCTCTACGTGGAAGTCGACGAGATATACAACCTCGCCTGTCCCGCCTCACCCATCCACTACCAGCACGATCCGGTACAGACCACCAAGACCAGCGTGCATGGCGCGATCAACATGCTGGGTCTGGCCAAGCGCATCGGCGCGAAGATCATGCAGGCCTCCACGAGCGAGGTCTACGGCGACCCGGAGATGCACCCGCAGCCCGAACACTACTGGGGCCACGTCAACCCGATCGGGACGCGTTCCTGCTACGACGAAAGCAAGCGCTGTGCCGAGACCCTGTTTTTCGATTACTACCGCCAGCATGGTCTCAGGATCAAGGTTGCACGAATCTTCAACACCTACGGTCCGCTGATGCACCCGAACGATGGCAGGGTGGTGTCGAACTTTATCGTCCAGGCCCTGAAGGGGGAATCGATCACCCTGTACGGTGACGGATCGCAGACCCGGTCCTTCTGCTACGTAGACGATATGATCGAAGGATTCGTACGCCTGATGAACTCGAACGATGCGATCACAGGCCCGATCAATCTCGGCAATCCGGGCGAGTTCAGTATCCGCGAGCTGGCCGAAACCATCTTGAAGCTGACGGGTTCGGGTTCCAGGCTGGTCTTTCGCGAGTTACCGGCGGACGACCCCAGACAGCGCCAGCCCGACATCGCGGCCGCCCGGGAACACCTCGGTTGGTCGCCCGGCACCCCGCTCGATGAGGGCCTGGGCAAGACCATCGCCTATTTCGAGCAGCAACTGGCCCGATCGTGAAATTTCTCGAACTGTGCCTGTCGCCAGATCTGGGTGGGCTGGAGCTCTACGTCGAACGCTGCTGCCGAATGTTGTCGGAAACGGACGAGCTCCACGGGGTCCTGAACGCGCAAGGCCGGCTGGCCGGGCGCCTTCGGGATGCCGGGCATACGACATCGTTTCTCGGTACGGGGTACAAGCCCCTGCCATGGATTCGCGCCCGAAAGCTCGCAGGAATCATCGACGGGAACGGAATCGCGCTCGTCCACGTCCACTGGGGCAATGACCTGCCGCTGGCCTCGCTCGCCAAACGCCTGTCGAAAGTGCAACCGGCCCTGGTCTACACCCGCCAGATGCAGATCACCCAGTCGAAGAAAGATGCCTATCATCGAGTCGTCTACGAGCAGATGGACCTGATGCTGACCATCACCCGCAATCTGGAAAGGTCCGCGCGCGACTACCTTCCGGATGGCGCAAGCGAGCGGGTGAGAACCCTCTACTATGGTGTCAGGGAACCCCAGAAGCCGGCCGATGAGTCAGAAAGGGACAAAATCCGGAATGAAGCCGGAATCCCGCACGTCGCCTTCCTCTGTGGCTTGTTCGGTCGCCTGCAGTACGAGAAGGGGCAGCATCTGTTGATCGAGGCAATTGCCCGGGCTCGGGATCAGGGCGACGAAATACATGCCCTCATCGTCGGGCACGAGATGGAAAACGGATATCACCAGACGCTGCGGGAGATGGCTATGCGGCATGGTATCCCGGACTGCATCCATTTCCTTGATTTCGTCGAGAACCCGCAACGTTACATGCAGGCCTGCGATTGTGTAGTGCTCGCCACTCGGGAGGAAACCTTCGGCCTGGTACTGGCCGAGGCCATGCGCGCCGGGGTCG
>JAYENI010000073.1:0-13775 GCA_034722015.1 Pseudomonadota bacterium | reverse complement strand
GCAGTTTGCGTATAGCCATCGAACGGAGTCTATACCGGTTTGAGGGTCCGCAAAGCAGTGACGTTCAGACAGGTCATCTCGTCTCCGCCGGTTCGGCGCTCTCCGGGACCAGCCGCCAATGGTTTTCACCGGTCTGTTCGAGAAGACGGCGTTTCGACGCCGGCTTCCCGTCGATCAGGAGCTGTGTGAGATCGTCGATCGCGAAGTCGTGATAGAGGTGATAGACATGACCGGAGGGATAACGCACGGGGATGTCGGAGAGATCGATGATCTCTACGCCTGTCAGGCCCTCGAGATGCGGCCCGGACTCCCCCAGACGCGGGTGGCCATGCACCTTTCGGGAGAGTGACAGCGGGCGGTCGTTGGCCGATGCGTAAATGGTGATGTTTCGCGCCAGCGGTCGAATCCGGGGCAGATATTGTTCGAATATCCCGGTATCGATATCCGGGGCGACCAGGACGACCTGATTGACCAGTGGCTCCTCGAGTTGACCGGCGCGGGCCATATTGACGAGCGCGAGAAATACACCGCGAGTCCCGAGGCTGTGTGCGACGATGTCGATATTGCCGGCCCCGAATCGCCCGACCATGTCCGTCAGGGTCTCTTCCAGCGGCGCCACGCTCCAGTACAGGTCCGCCTCGTCGAGGGTGTAGTTCAGCATCGCCCCGTCCGACGGCCAGCTGAACAGCACAAACCGTCCCTCAAGCCCAAGCGCATCCTGAAACATCGACGCCCTTTTGCATCCCTTGTCGAAGCTGATGTAGAACCCGTGCACGTACAGCACGGGGCGTCGACCATCCGCCGATTTCTCCATGTCTTGCCAGAAATCCTCGACCGAGCGCTCCCGGATCGCTTCCAGTCTCAGTTTGTCTTCGGGAATGAAGATCGACACCTTGTCCGCTAACGGTTTCAGGGACTTGATCGGCGTTCGGGACACGTCGCAGTAACCGGCACGCGCGCTGCTCCGTTCGTCCCCGTAGATCTTCGAGGGCTTCTGGCTACTGGTCCTGTTTCGCAGCGTGACGAAGGGGACCGTGCGGAGCGTGTTTTCCTTTCCCGCGGCCCCCTCGCCTTGCGCTGTTTCCGTGTCCGCCCGTGCCTCGCCGAGACTCTCCGGACTGCTCGCGGCCGTCAGGACAATCAGCACGACCATGCTGAAGGCATGGATCAGGAGACTGCGGTGACGGTTGTTTCGTTTCGTACTGAAGGCATTCGAACCCCGCCTTTCCGAAAGATCTTTATGGCTGCTTCCTGTCACGATGGACTCCCTGTAGCGCTGGTTGCGAACCTACCGACCGCATCGGTCCGCCCGCAGGTCTATTCCCTGGCGGGCTCGAACGGTCCGACCTCGAAGTCGTTGTAGTCCGGCTCGGTGGAGGATCCCCTGGTACCGGGCAGAATCTCGAATCCCACCTCGAAGTGCACCATCGCCGAGGCAAGTTGTTCGAGAACCTTTTTGTCACCCTCGACCTTTGCCGTGCCGTCGGTGATCTGGTCCGCCAGCGATTTCTCTCCCGTCATGACCGATTCGAGGTCGGTGCGGTCGATGGTGAGGGTCAGATCCGCGTCGTCGGTCTGGTGGCCCTTGATATTGGTCAAGGTCGCGTTGCTGAGCTCGACAACGTATTGCTCGCCGTTGTCCGGCGTGACCAGGTTGATGGTGAACGCCATGTCCTCGACCTTGCGGCTGTCCATCATGATCCCGAGAAAGTCGAGAAAGAGGCCGGTATCCATCGCCCTGACCATGTCGGGGCCTAGCGTGGAGGTGGCGAAACCCTTTGGGATCCCCGAGCGCAGCTCGTAGGCGCCCTGGAGGAAGCTGTTGCGCAGTCCGGGGTTCTCCTGCTGGTAGCCGATCTGCTCGTAGACGTCGGCCAGCAGTCCCTTTGCCTTCCGGTTCTCCGGTTGGGCGTGAACCAGTTTGTCCAGTATCTCGCTGGCCTCCAGATACCTGCCCTCGTCGTGCAGTTCCCGTCCCTTGTCAAGGATCCTGTCCGCGCCGCCCATCATTTCCACATACAACGGCGCGGAGTCGGCCGGGGACAACGGGATCAGCGTGGCGGGATTGACGTCCCAGTAGCCCAGGTAGCGGTTGATGACGGCGCGGCTGTTGTGTTCCGGCGAGCCATGGTAGCCGCGGTTGTACCACTGCCGGGCGATGCTCTCCGGCGTTTCGTAGACGTTGTGAATCTGGTTGATCGTCACGCCC
Organism: Pseudomonadota bacterium; assembly: GCA_034722015.1. Lineage (GTDB taxonomy): Bacteria > Pseudomonadota > Gammaproteobacteria > JAJDOJ01 > JAJDOJ01 > JAJDOJ01. Next base: position 11,566 of record JAYENI010000073.1, on the reverse strand, counting down.
TGGTTCGCCAGGTGCAGTACCTGATTGTTCATGTTGGCGTAGAGGTCGCGCTGCCCGCGCAGGACCTCCTGTACCCGTTCGTTGCCCCAGCGCGGCCAGTGGTGCGAGGCGATCATCACGTACGCATCCCTGCCGTAGCGGTAAAGGGCATCGTTGATGTACTTCGACCAGGCAAGCGAGTCACGGACCGGCGCCCCGCGAAGCGTGTAGATGTTATGGAACACACCCGTGACGTTCTCCGCCGTCCAGAGCATCTTCAGGTCCGGGAACCAGGTGTTCATCTCCGCCGGCGCTTCGGTATCGGGCGTATTCTGGAAGACCATCTTCACGCCGTCGATCTCGATCTCCTCGGTCGGCGCCTCGATGGTACGGGTCGGGGCGATCAGCCCGACGTTGCCCTGCGAGAAGGTCTGCGCGAGACCCTGGCCGGCATGACCATAGGGACTGGGCGGCAGCAACGCGCCGTACTGGTAGTACAGTCTCCGGTTCATGGCGTTGCCGGCATAGACATTCTCGGCAACTGCTTCCTCCATGAAGCTGTGCGGGGCGATAATGTCGACCTTCCCCGCCTGTACGTCTGCTTCATCGACGATGCCACGCACACCGCCCCAGTGGTCCGCATGGTTGTGTGAATAGATCACGGCGCGAACCGGCAGCTTTTCGACGTGCTCGTTGACCAGTTCCAGTGCCGCCCGCGCCGTCTCGGCCGCCGACAGGGGATCGAACACGATCCAGCCGGTCTTGCCCCGGATGAAGGTGATGTTGGCCAGATCGAACCCCCGCACCTGGTAGACGCCGGGGATCACTTCGTACAGCCCGAAGTTCATGTTCAGTTGCGACTGGCGCACCAGCGAGGGGTGGATGCTGTCGAACGTGTCGCTCTCGAGGATGAACCGGAAGCGTCCCAGGTCCCAGGCGACGTTACCGGCATCCGCCATGATCTCCATGGAATCCGGCGCGGCGATGAACCCCCTGGACTGTTCCTGGAAGTCACGCTTGTCGGCAAAGGGCAATTCGGTCCGTGCCTGTTCCAGGACCACTTTAGTGTGTTCGGACGGCGGCTTTCCCTTGGGGTGGAAATGCCCTTCCTCCGATTGCGCGGGAGACCCCGCGGCCAGTGTCAGACCTACCGCGACGATCGCACTACGAATGTGATGTCTCATCTATCTACGTTCTCTGAGAATCCAGATAAAGAATTCAGTTCCCCGACGAGTTCTGCTGCGACAGATGTATTCCGACCAGTCGCGCGACGAGAACCGTCAAATACAACTGCCCTGCAATCGCCTCGACGTATGCCAGCACCTCGCCCGGGCGCGTCACGGGCACCACGTCTCCAAAACCCAGCGTCGTCAACGTGACGAAACTGTAGTAGACGAAACCGGGAAGCATATCGTTTGACTCGCCGGTGCGATCCAGGATGTTGGCGAAAGCGCCCGGGCCGGCCGTTTCCAGCGACAGGCACAGATAGGCAAATGCGAAACCGACCAGCAAATATACGCTAATGGCGCCGTATATGAGGTCCGGATCAACACGATCGCGCTTCTCGAATATGCTGAACAGGAGGATCACGCCCACATAGAAGAAAAACAGGCTGCCGGCAAGGGCCCCTGCGATCGCGACTCCGCCCGTGTTGTCCGGCATCGCTGCATTCCGCATCGCGATAAATGCAATCGCAAGCAAGAGGCTGACGATGAACTGATAGCGCTTGCGTGCCACCGAGACAACGGCAGTTACCATCACAACGGTCAGAATGATCCCCAGGGTCAGGCGCCCGCCTTCGAATTCGTCCTGCAGGGGATACAGAACGGTCAGTGCCAGTAGCGTGCCCAGCAGATACTGATATCCCTGCCTGAGAGGCAGGGACACCTGTTTCCCCGCGATGTTTATCGTTCGATTCGGCAAAGTCTGCATGTCCGTGGCGGCCGTGCGAATTCCTGCTCGGGCGCGGACCCGGTCGCGACTCGTCCGGCTGGTCGACCCCGGGAAGATATCACATCCCGGGAACGGGCCCGCCACGCTCGACAACTTCAGCGGCGGTCGAGTTTGCCGGCGTCTCTCGCCGGCCCTTCACGACGGGGAAAGCGGCAGACCGGCTCGTCGCGAATCCCGGAGAATGATTGGTTTATACTCTCCCCGCACTATTGGCCGCGTCGAACGTGCGTTGCAACGGGACAACGGGTAACAGGGGAACCAGAGGATGAGAAAACTCGACAACTTACTCCTCTACGTGGGCGAGGTTCCGTACCCGACCATCCTGGAGCGGGTCGTGCTGATCGCAGAGGCGTACGGGGCGAAAATCACGATTGCCGGCGTCGTTGAATCTTTCGGTTCCCATGCCATCCTGTCCCGACCTGACCTGGATCTCCGAGAAATTGAGCTGCAGCTGCTCGAGGAGCGAAAGGGTCAACTGACCGATGCCGTGGGACGGATCGACGATCGCGGCGTATCAATCTCGATAATGGTTCTGGTGGGGGATCCCGTGGTCTCGATCATTGAGTTGGTTCAGGACCGGGACATCGACCTGTTGATCAAGGCGCCCGAACCCGAGGAGGGGCTCCGAGGGAGGCTGTTCGGGGGGATCGACATGCAGCTCCTGCGGGCCTGCCCGTGCCCGGTCGAGATCGGACACCCGCAGAAGATCGGTGGTGCGAACCGGGCGCTCGTCGCCATCGACTACGATGGCGACGACGATGTCAGGTCAAGGCTGAACGATCGCATTCTCGATTCGGCGCTGCTGGCCACGCACGGACGTCATCCCGAGATTTATATCGTTCACGCCTGGTCTCTGTATGGTTACACCCTCCTGGCGCACGGGCGTGGAAGCATGCCGCCGGACAGGCTGAACGAGACCGTGGAGCAGGAACGCGCGAAGCGGCAGGAATGGCTCGAGAATCGCGTCGAGCGTTTCCGCTCGGGTGTCGATGCTTCCCGGCAGAGTGATTTCAAGCCGGTGCTTGAGCTGTTGCAGGGAAAGCCCGAATTGGTCATTCCCCGCCGGATCCGGGAACTGGACGCGGACGTACTGGGGATCGGAACGGCGTCCCGCTCGGGGTTGAAAGGCTTGCTGATCGGCAACACGGCCGAGGAGATACTCTACCGGGTTGACTGTGCGGTGGTCGTGCTGAAGCCCGAAGGATTCGTCAGTCCGGTTCAATAGCCGGTTCGAATCCGATAGCCCCCGGCGGCGTGGCGATCACGGCTTCACTGCTTGCGTCCACCCTCTGCGCGCGGGCCCATGTGGTCGTCGGGCGGTTTCACGTCCGCGACCGCAAGGCGTACGTCTTATAAAACTAGATTTGACCCCTTTCTCTCCCGTCGTCGGACCCCTCGTCACTCGACAAGCTGATCGGGAGCATGACGCCGATCGGGAACACCATGATGGCGATGAACGCGGCGAACCAGACATCGCTGTCCGGGGGCGGTTTCGCCAGCGTCCAGACAGCCCGGGTTATCAGGCTTCCCCATGCGATGTCCTTTCCGATGAGGAGCAGACGGTCCTGCTTCGTGGCGTCGGGGTCCTGCGCCATTCTCGACGCCCCGGCGACCATAACGACAATCGTGACGAAGGTGTTGACGAGCAACATGATGTCGGTCCGTTTCAGCTTCGAAAAGTCCTCGACGGTGTTGTGGCCCTTCTTCGGCAGGGTGTACCAGACTGCGGTGAATGCCGTCAGAAGACGGATCACCACCAGGACCACCGTCAGGTCCGAAACCTTCTTCCTGTTGCCGGCGTTGATGCTCAGGACGACCAGCTGGAAGATCCAGTGAATCAGGTTGATCCAGGAACCGAAGGCCGCCCCCAGATTGGGCGCTTTCGGCTTGTAGTCACCGCCGGTGGACGTATTGAACGCCCAGACCAGACCCGCGATCTCCAGAGCCGCCGCCGTCACCACGAGGCTCGCAAAGGTCAGGTCGTCCAGCGAACCGCCCAACTCTCCGTCGGACTCCGTCGGCGTCGAGAGGTCCTTGTACGAACTGATGCTTCGCTGCTGCGTCATGAAGATCGAGACCCAGATCATCATCGAGAGCGGGAAGAAGACCGCATCCTCGGCGCTCAGCCTGAGCTTGCCGCCGCTCACGTTGCCGATCCCGAACAGTTGCAGCAGGTCCACCAGAAAGGACTTCTCGACGACGAAGAAGTCGTCCTCGGTCATCAGGGCCCGTACGGTATCCAGATCAACCTCGATCATCTCGCTGAAGACATCGTCCATCGCACCGACGACGTCCTGTCCCACCCGGTCCATCAGGTCGCTCATACCGTTGGCGAGATTGGGAAACGTCTTCTTCGGGTTCTCGATGTCCTGCGTAATCTGATCGATAATCTCCTCGAAGAGGTCTTGCGTGATTTTCGCGCTCAAGGTCCCCATCGAAGTTCCCGCCTGGTCGATCATCTCTGCCAGGGCGGCCCCGAGTTCTTCGCTGATGTTGAAACTGAAGGGAAGCGAGGAAGTGACCTCGTTTTCAGCCTTCATCGCGACCGAGAGGACGTCACCCAGGATCTTCTGGAAGAACGGATTGGACATCAGACCGCCGAGAACGCTCTTGATCACGTCCTGCGTAACATCACTGGACTTAAGTCTCAGCATGTCCTGATCGACGCAGTTGTCCTTTCCGGAGAACTTCGACATCAGGTCAGCGAAGGGAAAGCTGGTGTCGACCTTCGGGAGTTCCGGTGTTTCATTGGAGTCGGGGTTGAACAGCCCCCTGAAGAGCGACTTGAAACTCTTGCTCAGGTTTTCGATGTCCTTCAGGTGCACGAAGAGCGAGATCAGTGCGATGAGCAGCCCGATGAACGAGAAGATGAACTCGACGACCACGATCGTGACGATCACGTTGACGACGATGCTCGCGTACTCTTCGACGGTGGAGACGGCGGTCGCGAGCGTCTCCTCGACGCCGTTCACCGCCTTCATGATGTCCTTGCTGATGGTGACGGTCACCTGCTCGGTCTCGTCGATGACGATCGTCACCCCCTTCGACAGGTTCCGGTACGCCTCGTGCTCGGCATGCTGGAGCCAGTGCAGGGCGTCGTGGATCTTGTGTCCGATCGAAGAGAAGACGCCGCCGAGCACGGCAACCTCAACCGGTAGCGCATCGCCCCCGCCCGCGATCGCGCCGTCCTTGTAGAGGAACGACGTCACGTTCGGCGTGCGACCGACGTCCGCGCTGAGGTTCGTCATCGCCGTGAGCGGCTGCAGGCCGCCCGCCGCGGCGAGTGCTGCCGGCGTGACTTTCGAACTCGCGGTAAACAGGCTCTGGCCCGACGAGTTCATGAAGGCCGCCAGGCTGTCGAAGTCGCTCTTCCCCGGATTCTTGAAGGTCTCCTTCATCTGCCAGTCGTTCTGCGTGAAGCTTTCCGAGAGCGTCGCGGCGGTCACATAGGGGGATGGCCCGTCGGCCCTGGTGGCTGCTCCGCTCAAGGTCGCGTTCGCGGTCATGGCCATACGCTGCTGCGCCTCGGCCGCGAGATTGATCTGGACCCAGTCGGTGGCCGGGATGAGCGCGCCCGACGTGCTGTCGAGCATCGCCGGATCGGCGGAGGGAGCGAGATGCGCCGTCTGGACGAGACGTGCATAGAGGATCTGGGAAAACGTCGTCGCCTTGACTGCCAGCCTCACCTTGCCGCTCCCCGGATCGACACCGGCCAGAAACGAAGTGTATCGATCGACGTCGTAGTAGTTGTTCGAGGTCTGATCGACGACCTCGCAGGGGGAATCGGCCCGGACCTCGACCTGGAGCCCCTCGTTTTGCGGGGAGGACAGGGAGATCGATTGTCCGTAGGCATTGGCTGGTGTAATCGTGGCCTCGAAAAAATCGCCGCTGAGTTGCACGCCCTCATCTTCCGGCGTGACCTGACGCGCAATCTGCCGCGATCGCCAGGTCTTGTCGACGGGATTGTTGAAGACGTTGAAGACACCGAAGGACTCGCCGCCGGATCCCTCGTCGGAGCGCACGGCAACATGGTGCCCGTCGTGCGCGAACCGCTTGGGGGCGTAGACCGCCTCGAAACCGGTACCCAGCCAGACGGCCTGCGAGAGATTCCGTTCGTCCGTCCCAAAGCCCGCCAGGGTATTGAGCAGGATGTTGTACGCCGCGGTCGCGGCATGGTCGACGCCTTCCGGGAACTGTTCCATCCACTCGTTCAGGCCGTAGAGATTGGACTCCTCCGAGGTCCCGTCCGGCACATCCATCCTGACCTGGTTGGAAAAATCGATCGGCTCTCCCCGAACGTTGTTCTGGATGTAGATGGGCGGCGTGTAGGGCGTGGTCGTCTCCGGAAGCCGTTTCTGCCGAAGCATCAGGAGGTTTCCGCGATCGTCGCTTGCAAACAGACGAAAACCGCCGAATTTGCTCACGCCTCCGCTGACGTTGGTGATCCGGCCTCTTCCGGTCACGTCCGGCGTGGCCAGCGGGTAGTCGCCGGCGATGAAGTACTTCACGCGGTCGCTGTTCGTCGCCGTCGTCCGGTGCATGACGAACAGACACAGCCCCCGATCGTAGGTCGTGCTGGAGCCGGGGAAGTTCCCGAGCTTGAGGTGCAGGGTACCCCTGGTCCCCTCGATCGATGCGTTGAACAGGCCATTGACGTTGATCAGGGAGCTGTAGTCGGGACGCTCCTGGGTCACGCTCAGCGGCTCGCTGATCGAGTCGATGAAGGTGTCGGACTTGTAGTTGATCGTAATGAAGTTCATTTGCGATCCGCCGAAGGGCTGGTAGCCCTTCTTGCCGACGATCGCGTTCTTCTCCTCGTTGGTGTAGGTCCGGTACTCGATCTGCTTTCCGCCCCCCAGGTCGTGTACCGTCGTCACCGCGAAGTCCGAAACCTGTACGTAGTCGCCGCTCTGTACGGGATCGAACTCGATATGCGTGAACCGTGCCGCGCTCACGCCGGTCGGGTATGGAACGGTGTGAACGACCAGGTTCGGGATGCCAGGATTGGTCACGTCGTCCAGGGTCACGATCTTCATCACGTCGGTCAGGTAGATCACGACGTGCTCGGTCGCCTGAATCGGGGTGTACTGGCCGCCCTGGCTCATGCCTGCATTGGTGTACTTGTCGGCCAGGAGATAGCGATCGGTACCGGGCGGGAGATTGAGTTTGCTCGTCTTCTCGTATGCCCAGGTAACCCCGTAGGCTGGCGATCCGGTAAAGGGCGGCTCGACCTCAGCTTGCGAGTAGCCCATGACGACGAAACCGTCATCCAGTCCGTTGTTCTGCTCGACATAGATCATGTACGCGGCGTTGACCGCCACCCCGCCCGCAACCGAACCGAACTCGTTCGTGTGCGACCCGGTCACGCAGATGATCCTGGTGGGATCGGTCAGACCCTCACTCTGCTGCATGATGACGTGGCGCTCGAGGCCATCGGTGCGACCGCCATCCTGACGGGGCTGCCAGGGATGGTAGTAGTGGACGAGTTCCCACTGGTCCGAGTCGTCCTTCTCGAGCTGGATGAGCTCGGCCGGACCGAAATGGAATCCGCGGTCGAGAAACTGCAGTTCGAGGGGGCTCGTCTCCTTCAGTTGGCTCTGGATCCGCATGCGTGCACGCGCCCCCTCGATCAGGCCATGCAGGAAGGGCTGATCGAGGGCGACGACCGGATGGCTGTTGATCGTGTCCTGGAATGTCTCCGTCCCGAAAGTCAGCCGGCTCGCCTTGCCGATCGCCTCTTCATCCTCCTCGCTCAGTCCCACGGCCTTCCTGTCCACCTCGAACGAGGGATCGCAGGCCCCCCAGGCGCTCGGCACCAGGGTCGAGTTCACGAGGTTCGCCAGGACCGCGACTTCCGCGGTCTTCAGGAAGGTTCGTCGACTCACGAGGAGATCGAACGCCGCGAGTTCTTTCTCTTCCACACCAGGATTCGCGATCAGCTCGCGAAGACGGAGTGCAAGGCGCCGTCGAAGGTCCAGCAGGGTGGGGATTCCGGGCACGTTTGACTCCTGAATGCGAGAGCTGGGGAGAAGGACAGTAGTTCGAATGCTATCGATCCCTCGGGCAGTGTCAACCTCGGTTCCGGAGTACAGGAAGCGTAAACGCACTATTCCGAAAATCCAGCGGTACTGGATGTGGGAGGGGGGGCGAAAGGTAAATGACTGTATAAAGCCAGATTCGATCCCTTTCATTCTCGAGTACCACAACGTCTACGTTTAACCCCAGGCCTTCAAGGTCTATCGGAAAATAGGAGGTGTCCCTTGTGACAAAGGTAGAGCGACAGGAAAATGGGGAAAGACCGAACCTTCCCTGGTACTCGGACAGGAAGAAAGGGTGGCAACCCACGCGGTTGCCACCTTTGCCTGATTTTCCGGAAGCGAAGGCTATTTCGGCGCGTGGACTCCGACCCGATTTCCCTCGCTGTCGATGAAGACACCGATGTAGCCCACCTCGTCGCAGATGAAGGTCTTGCCCATTGTCACCTGACCCCCGTTGGCCTTGACCCGTGACAGGACGGGGTCGACATCGGGGGCGGCGTCCAGATAGATGAGCGTTCCCGAATTTCCGGGTTCCAGCGTCGTCATTTTGGTTACCGCACCGCCCGTGGCCGGTTCCTTGTGGGGGAAGATCCCCATCTGCGCACCGTCCATGGACTCCCGGGTCAAGGTGGTGTCGAACACCTTCTCGTAGAAACCGACGGCACGTTCGAAATCAGTCGCGGGGATCTCGAACCAGTTGATCACGTTTTTCATACTAGTCTCCTGATAGGTGGAATTGAGCCGGTCTCCAATCCAACCGGAGAGTTCAGCATATCGGGGTGCTACTGACACCCTATGTCAGTAGCCCACTCGAATTTTCCATGCTCCGCAAAGATTGCTGACAACATGGTGTCAGGAGGAACCCACTACAATTGGTCACATGCGAAGAGCCGATAGACTGTTTCAGATTATTCTGCTGCTGGGCCGCGGCCGGGTGCTGACTGCCAAACGCATGGCCGGGGAGCTGGAGGTATCGGAGCGCACAATCTACTGGGATATAGCCGATCTCATGGCGAGCGGCGCACCCATCGACGGCGAGGCGGGGGTCGGTTACCGCCTTCGGCCAGGGTACCAGGTTCCACCACTGATGTTCGACACCGAGGAGCTGGAGGCTCTCGCCTTCGGCGTCAGCGTAGTCCGCGCCTGGGCCGACCCGGCGTTGGCCAAGGCCGGTGAGAGAGTGCTGTCCAAGATCTACGCTGTGGTACCCCGGTGTTACGTCTTTACTCATTTAAGGGGAAACAGATAAAGATTTCCCATGCTATTTCAGGGCAATTGGTCATACTCATCCTTGCTTCAATCGGGACAAATGCGATACCAGGGCGGAAAAGTTCATGGCGAACCTCTGTATTTTGGCTCTGGAGGGTCAAGGAGGAGTCCTGAGCCCTGCGAAGGAAGCTCCTTGAGGCCCCTGAGCCAAAATGCTTTGATCCAATAATGAACTTATCCGCATTGTGTCTCACCTTGAATAGGTCGTAACAGAATTCCTGAATCAGTGCGGGACGTAACACCCGGCACCTACGCAGCAATCTGGAGAAAGAGACCCTCCTCGCCCCGGACTGCTTCGTCCCCTCGGCCACCGTGCGGGGGATGACGGAACTGCGCAAGGCCATCGATCATCGTCTGATGGCGCGCATGGATTACCGCCGCGAAGATGGCGAAGCCTCGACCCGTGTGATCTGGCCCCTGGGTCTGGTCTTTTGGGGAACCAAGTGGACCCTGGGGGCCTGGTGCGAATTACGTAATGATTTCAGAACCTTCCGGCTGGACCGGATTCTGGAACTAAGCATTCTCCCATCGCAGTTTCCCGACCTTCCTGGACGGCGATTCAAAGAATATATCAGCCAGGCGAGTGGCTGATCTCGCTCATCAACTTTCTGTCCGATCGTCAATGTCCGCGGACTTCAGCGAGAATTGGTGAAAACGGCAGGTCCAATGGTTAGTCAGATACGAATGAACCGCCACTGGACCCAGGGAAATGGGTGTTCATTCTTCCCATACTTCGCGGCTTGCTTTTCAAGCACCCAGATCATTACCGGACTTTGCGATGGGTTGAACTCACTGCGACCGTAATTTCCGTAAAGCCTTGAGACCATGAAACCCGCCTCTTCCGCCATCTCTTGGAATTCACCCTTGTCTACGGGGAGGAAAGGGGTCGAATCTAGCAATATATCGTTTCGAGCGCCTTGGTGCTCTCTCCAGAGAAGAGCAGCTCTCGGCCGTAACGTAGATGACTATATAAAACTAGATTTGACCCCTTTCTCTTTCGGGCCTTGAAGAAACTCACCGATGTCGTGGACGGTCATCGCGTCATCGTCTCCGATCCGCCGCTGGTCGAACGGCTGGCCGACCAGGAGACCCAGGTCGAGTTTGAAGCGGTGTCCGAATTCTTCGCGCGGTATCGCGAGACCCTGCAAATCGACCGGCGGGTCCTGATCGACCGGTTCTCGCTGGTCGATGTCGCACGAAAGGTCGTCGGGGTCGGCAGTGTCGGAACGAGTTGCTGGATCCTGCTGCTCGAGTCCGGCGACGGGACACCGCTGTTCCTGCAACTCAAGCAGGCCGTGTCCTCCGTGCTGGAATCCCATCTCAAGGTCAGTGGTTTCGACCACGCCGGTCAACGCGTGGTGGAGGGTCAGCAATTGATCCAGGCAACGAGCGACGTGCTGCTGGGGTGGGCGACCTGGCACAGGGACGACGAGCCGCCGATAGACTTCTACGTACGACAGCTCTGGGACGGCAAGGGCAAGCTCGACGTCGAGGCGATGGGGGCCAAACGTCTGGCGTCCTACGCGGGGGTCTGCGGAAAGGTCCTGGCCTTCGCCCATGGCCGCACCGGAGACGCCGCGATGATCCACGGCTACCTTGGGAACGATTCGACTTTCGACGACGTCATTGTCGAGTTCGCGGACCGCTATGCCGATCGCACCGAAGCGGACTACCGCAGATTGAAAGCCGCGATTGACGACGGGGAGATCTCCGCGGTCCACGATATCTGAGTCATCGACGTTTGATGGCACCCAGCCAGTCACCTCGCTTTGTCTCGCGTGGTGAGGCAGGACCGCTTTTTTGCCTGTGGCTTTCCGGGGGAGGAAGAACATGTTGAGACGAGCCTGGCGTCGTCTGGTTGGCGAGTGGAAGACGCTGGTCGAGAAACCCGTGTCGAGCGCCGAGATGAACGAGGCCATGCAGCAGGCCTCGATTCCCTATTTCGGTTTCTATCTGATGCTTGGCCTGGCCGCGGTCATCGCCACCTTCGGACTGCTTTCGGACAGCTCGCCGGCCATTATCGGCGCCATGATCATCGCGCCGTTGATGGCGCCGATCATTAGTCTGTCCTATGCCGTCGTCGCCAACGACGGTCAGCTGGCCGGCCGTTCCATGGTGACCATGGTGACGGGGTACGGTTCTGGTGATTGGTCTGGCATATGTCGGGACCGAGGTGCTCGGGCTGCGTGTCGCCGGTTCGGAGATCCTGAACCGGACCTCCCCGACCCTTCTGGATCTTGGCATCGCCATGGCGTCGGGTGCCGCCGCGGCCTTCGCGTACTCCCGGCGAAGCATCATGAGCACGATCGCCGGTGTGGCGATCGCGG
>JAYENI010000072.1:0-2822 GCA_034722015.1 Pseudomonadota bacterium | reverse complement strand
ACTTGAGGCGATTGCCTGGGGGAAGGCAGGCGGGATACCCGCCCGCTGTATACAGCCGCCTCAGGTATCGCGCGACCCTCTATTCCCACCGGAAGGTAAGCGAGCCGATCGCCATGCAGACAGTGGTCATCAGCACGAGCGTCAGCATCTGCGGCCAGACATCGAGAAACCCGGCGCCGTCCAGCATGACGGCGCGCGCCCCGTCGATCATGTGCGTCAACGGAAACACCTGGGCCGCGCCCCGCACGATCGGGTGCAGTCCTTCCATCGAGAACCAAACCCCGGAGAGAAACATCATCGGCCAGCTGGTGAGGTTGAGGATGCCGTCCGCCAGTTCCTCGCTGGCCACGCGCGCGGCAACGACGAGTCCCAGGCTGATCAGGCTGACGGCCCCCAGTGCGAACAATACGAACAGGGCGAGGTAGCTCCCGTACATCTTGAAATCGACGAACACGTACGTGCCGACGTACACCAGCAACGTCACCCCGAGGATCACCCACAACCGTGAAGACACCTGTGCCGCGAGAAATTCGAAGGCGGTCAGCGGCGTGGCCTGCAGGCGCTTCAGCACACCGTTCTTGCGGTACCTGACGATCACGTAACCGACACCCCACAGGGCGCTGAACATGATATTCATGCCCAGCACGCCGGGGATCAGCCAGTCCACGTAACGGATCTCGCCACCCGCCACCGCCTCGCGCGTCCAGTTCCCCTCCGGCGAGCCATTGAGAATTCTCTCCAGCAGATACCCCTTGGCCGAGTCGCCGTTGACCCAGTAGCGCCTGTCATCGGGATCCACCAGCATGTCGAGCTGATGGCGCTCGACCCGCGTGATCGCGCCGGTCCTGTCGGTCACCGGAACGAAACGGATGTAACGGGTCTCCAGAAACCCCGGGCGCTCGACACGGTCGCCTGCCTCCAGCACGCCGACCTTGTAAATCGACCCGCCGTCACCGACGAACCCGAAGGCAAACACGAGAACCACCAGCGCTGGCAGGACGATATTCCAGCCGAGCGCAGCCCTGTCGCGCCAGAACTCCTTGTTTCTCGCCTGGAAGATCGCCAGGAAACGGCTGAAACGCATTGACCTCACTCCCGTATTGAAATTCCTGGACGCGAACCGCCCTGACGCGCCGCAAGCCGTGTGACCTCACTCGCCGGCGGAGGGTATCGCAATAACAAGTCCCCTCGCCCCGACGGGGAGAGCGAAGCGAGGGGCCGGGCCAGGCTGAGGGGGATGTATAAATCGGGCACTTGCAGCGCTCGTCTCTGCCTCTTCACCCGGACTCAGGAATTTTGCGACACCCTCCGGAGTGTGGAAGGCAAATGCCGTAAATTGGCATGCCCCTTCTCAGGGACGGATCTCGCTACCGGTCAATTCCAGGAACAGGTCTTCCAGGGTGCGATGCCGGATTCTGAGGTTCTGCAGCGACATACCACGGGCCATCAACATACCAAGCGTTTCGCCGACGTCACCCGAGAGGATCTCCACACGATCTCCCCGGCCGACGACGTCCAGCGACAGGCCTTCGGACGCATGATCGAAATCGGTCCTCGGCAGTTCCAGCACCACGTCGTCGAAATGTCGAGCCAGCAGGTCGCGCGGTATGCCCTGCGCGATGATCCGGCCGTGGTCCATGATGGCGATCTCGTCGCACAACTCCCACGCCTCTTCCATGTAGTGCGTCGTCAGGAGAATCGTCTTGCCCTCGCCCCTGATGCGGCGGATCAGGGCCCAGAAGGCGCGTCGCGCCTGCGGATCGAGGCCGGTCGTGGGCTCGTCGAGGAACACGATCTCCGGATCGTTGACCAGCGCAATGGCGAGCAGGAGCCGCTGGCGCTGGCCTCCGGAAAGTTTGCGTGTGTCACGATCCAGAAACGAACCCAGGGCACAGGCCTCGATCAACTCCTCCAGATCGCGCGACCGCGGGTAGAGCGCCTGGAACATCTCCAGCGCCTCGCGTGCGGTGATGAAATCCTGCAGCGCGGTGCGCTGGAACATGATGCCCGCCTCGTCCCGGAACCGGTCCCCCTGTGGTTCGCCGCGATACAGGATGCGGCCCGTGTCGGGCTGCTTGATCCCCTCGAGCATCTCGATGGTCGTCGTCTTTCCGGCGCCGTTCGGGCCCAGGAGACCGAAGCAGGTCCCCTGCTCCAGGGCAAAGCTCACCCCGTCGACGGCGAGGACGCCCGGAAAGTGCTTGCGCAGTTCGTAGATCTCCAGCAGGGCGGACATCGGCGGCAACAGGTTTCCCGGTACGCGGGTATACACCCGCTAATCGGGCGACATTAGATCGCTACGAAGCGCGGACCGCAACATTTCAATGGGCAACGGGCCGGGCCTGGACAAGTCGGGAGAACAGCGGGAACAAGCGACATCCATATTCAGTAGTCGATACTTGATCTGACAACCCTTAACAGGAGCTGCCGGTCGGTCAAGCAGACCGAACGTCTGCTCTACGGGTGCAAGCAGACGTAGATCTCTACCCAGGTGCGTGGGTATCTCGACGTTAGACGAGTCTATTAGCATCTTCGAGAAACCGGCTGCAAGCAGTCCCGAAGCCGTTGGTCAAGGAGACAGCCTGAGTAACGGCTATTACGCTGGAACTCGGCGGTATTGCGGAAGCGTTGCGAGGGCACGCATCTAACGCGTGAGGGACTGGAGCCGTACTCGTGGCAAACCCTTGCCGGGGCAGGCGACAGTTAGCATGGGCGGATCACCCACTCAAGAACCAGCCCAGCAGCAACAAGAATGCCGCGGGGAAAGCGAAACGAGCGCCTAGGTCGACTCTTCGCGCCGACGCCTCGCGGCGGTTATCGAA
>JAYENI010000071.1:0-13803 GCA_034722015.1 Pseudomonadota bacterium | reverse complement strand
GCCACGTTCCCCAGTCGAATGCCTCACCCGAGCCACCGGCGGCACCAGCGGTATGACTGTCAAGCAGAAAACCGCTCGCGTCCGGATACCTTCTTGCATATTCGTCGAAATCCAGCTCCCCCCGCATCGGCACCGCCTTGAGATACGGCCTGCCGAAGCTCCTGCACAATTCAGGGGGTTCGACACCATGGAATTGCAATAGATCCAGCGGTACGGCTTTGAGCACCTCATCGATGGCGGACTTTCCGGCATCGAGAAACAGGCCCACCGTGGTCAGAAAAGGCGGCGCCGACCGCGCCAGGTTCAATGCCAGATCCGGCGTGAGCGCGCGCGGGGATGGCGGATAGAATACCAGACCGATTGCGTCGGCTCCCAGGAGTCCGGCCAGCCTGGCGTCTTCTTCACGCGTGATGCCGCAAATCTTGATTCGGGTGCGTTTGGCTTCAGTCATGGCATTCGCCGTGGATCAGGGGAGCGGTTCGGCAACGAACTCAGGGTCCTATTCAGAGCAGAACAGGGGGTGAACCGACGGGTTCAGGGAGCCCGAACACCGGATCGTAGCTCGCACGGATGAAATACAGGCCGTCCGGTGGCGCCGTGACGCCGCCCCGGGTCCTGTCGCGCAATTCCAGCAACTCCTGGATCCACTCCGGTGGCCGTTCACCGCGTCCGATCGTCATCAGGACACCGGCGATATTCCGCACCATATGATGCAGGAATCCGTCTGCCTCCACCTCGATCGACACGAAGTCGGCGTTTCGTGAAACAGAGATCTCAGTCACATGCCTTACGGGACTCTTCGCCTGACATTGCAGCGCGCGAAAGGTGGAAAAATCGTGTTTCCCCTTCAGGTGCGCCGCCGCGCCACGCATGCGCTCCTCATCCAGGGGGGGATGGTGCCAGGTCACCTTGCCGTGCAGTATTGCCGGTCGGACCCATCGATTCAGGATCTCATAGCGATAACGGCGTGATCTTGCAGAAAACCTCGCGTGAAACGACTCGTCTACGTGGCTGACCCATGTCAGTGCGATGTCCACAGGCAGATTTACGTTCGCCCCGAGCACCCACGATCGCAACGTGCGCTGCGATTCGGTGTCAAAGTGTACTACCTGCCCCCGGGCGTGGACGGCAGTATCCGTGCGGCCCGCACAAATCACTCGCACGGGATGATTTGCGACGAAAGACAGGGCGTGCTCCACACTCGATTGAATCGTGCGAACGCCGGGACCCTGAGCCTGCCAACCGTGGTATGCAGTACCGTCATACTCGACCCCTGCCGCGAATCTCACCCCTGAGCCCTTGACCTGTGTCCCGCGGTTAATCTTGGCGGGTCAGACATGAACTGCGGGATAGCGAGGATGGCACTGGAGGCGGGAGACTCGATCGGAAAACAGGAAGTCTGTCGGATCAGATTGTGGCACATCGAAAGGTCTCGTAGCGAACCCGGGTTCACGACGACTCCCTCGACTCGGAAACTACAGGGCCACTGTGTCGCAAAAAGTTGTAGCACCAGGATGCCGGGAAACCATTCAGAGAGGGGATTTTGCCACAGGCGCGCGGAACGGGCACGTGCCCTTCCCGTCGCGGCAACGTGGAGGAACCCTGATACGGTACGACACGCGCGGGTCAGGCCGGGACCATGTCACCCGCATACCTCGATCCAGTGAAGGCTCTGACCCCCGAGAGCTCCCCCGGTGCGTCCACCCATAGGAGGCATTTCCCGTGACGCAAATGCTGCAGGCGGTCTCAGGCAATCTGTTTGAGCAGTTCCTCAGCCTCGTGGCGTTGGTGATCGTCACCTTCCCGGACCACCTCTTCCAGCGTACTCCTTGCCCCATCGGCATCTCCCATGTCGATGAACGCTCGCGCAAGATCGAGTTTCGTGGTGACCGAATCACCCTCCGGACCGATGCCCATGATCTCGGTTTCGAAATCGGCGGGATCGAACTGGGTCGTTTCCTGACCACGATGCTCGGTCTGGATATCTTCTTCAAAATGGGCAGCCAGGTCTTCCAGACCCTCAAGACCCTCGACGAGTTCGGTTTCGATCTCTTCCTGGCTGACGTCCCCTTCCGGTGTCACGCCGCTCAGATCGACCACATTGTCATCTTCGGTGGTTGCGTCGTCGGTCAAATCGAAATCATCTTCGTGCAGCTCCCCGAATGCCGCAGTTTCACCAGGCAGATCGCCCGAAACGCCAAGATCCGTCGCATCCCCGCTTTCCATCGATGCGCCCAAGTCGTCGGAAACATTCAGCTCGGAGATCTCGAAATCCAGCGTGGCGCCTTCGTCAAGGGAGGCCTCCCGGGATTCGCTTCGCACTTCCGTGTCGCCTTCCCCGAAATCCAGGCCCTCAAGGTCGAAATCGAGCGGCTTGTCATCGTCTTCAACGGATTCGATCGCCGCTGTCTGCCCGGCGGGCATTTCGAACATCTCCGTATCGGTCGCGTCAGCGGAAAAATCATCCCCCGGTATCCCGGACTCGATGGCTTGTGTCCCTGTCGGACCCGCCTCGTCGGCAGACATATCAAGGTCCGTTGACTCGGGCTTGTTCGATAGGAAATCCTTGGCCTTGAGACCACCTGTATCGGCTCCGGCGAACAATGCATGCTCCGGACTAATCTCCTGGCCCATCGCAACGACACGGTTCCAGAATTCACCCTGGTTCTGCCCTGCGGCTGCCATCTCCTGCGCCGTCTCGACAAAGGCTTCCCTGTTGTCGTCCCTGAAATACGCCTCGGCCAGTTTGGCGCGATAGATCTCGGTATCCGGTGCGTTCTCGATCGCTCCCTTGAGCAGGTCCTCGGCCTGCTGAAACAACCCGTAGGCGACGTAGACGTCGGCCTCGGACACGACCTCGTCGACGGCCTGTTCGTTGGTCTCGATACCGGGTTGCATTGCACCGGTATCCAGCAGCCCTGCGCCGACCTGCCCGGTGACCATGACCTGGGCTGTCCGCTCGAAGGTGTCTACTTCAGGCGTTTCATCGACTGACTCACCCACCGCCGCCGCTTCGCCGATCCTGGTCGAATCCTGTGACGCGCCTGTGCGAACCGCAGTTGTAGTCCCACCCGCTACCGCTGCCGACGGCAATGTTCGGGCTCCGGTCGCAAACAGGTCTGCCATGTCATCAGACTCATCAGCGTCGCGTCGACGACGACTGACCATCCAGAGTCCGATGAGCGCCAGAAGGACCGCGCCGCCTCCAAGACCATAGAGGATTCTATCGTCTGACAGCATCCGATCGAGAAGCCCCGCAGGCGGCTGGGCTACCTCCTCTGCGGATACCTCGAGAGGGGATACCGAGACGTCCGCCTCGGTGACCTCGACGGCGGTTTCGGGTTCGAGGGCCTGGGACACCAGCTCGTCAACCGCCGGGTCTTCCAAACCCGGTTCGCCCGTAGCCAGGTCCAGGTCAACCAGGGGCAATTCGCCCGCTTCATCGAGACCCGGATCCACACCGGCCATGAGGCTGCTCTCCGGATCGAGTTCCACCGCGACGTCCTCACCGGTAACGGTGATCCCGCCTTCAAGGGCCAGGTCTTCAGCAACCAGTCGATCCTGCAGGACACTCAATTCCTCGTTCTGAAGCGTAATGACATGTTCCTGCTGCGTAACCATCGCTTCCAGTTCCGCTACCCGCGACTTGAGCGCCTCGTTCTCGACGAGCCTCGATTCGGCTATCTCGCGAGCCAGTGCCGCATCGACTGCCGCGCCATCACCGGCGCCGGCGTTCGCGCCCGCTTCATCGCCGGTCTCGGAAGCGGCAAGAATCTCGAGATTTCCGTCTGCACGCGTCCCTGTATCACGCGGCTGTATAGCGACTACCGCCCCCGGCTCGTCGCGAGCCTCCGGCAATGTCTCCTGCGACTGCACCTGTCTGCCCGCGGCCCTGGCATGGTATTCACGCCAGAGTGCGTTCTGGCTCGCGACCTCAGCGACGGCTTCCGGCTGACTGACGGCGCTCGCCTGTCCCGCATCGGGAATCCGGAGTACGGCCCCGGACTTCAGGTTGTGAATGCTGTTATTCGTGAACGCTTCGGGATTGGCGCGCAACATTGCGATCATCATCTGCTGGGAACTGACGCGATTCGAGGAATTGACCTGTCTTACGATGCCGCTGAGCGTGTCACCGCGTCGTACCCGATACGTGTCCGGTGCCGGGCCGCTACGGGTGGTGACTGCGGATGGTCGGGGGCTCACCGGTTTTGCCGACGCAGCCCTGGGCGCGGGGGATAGAGCCGGCGACGGAGCACGCTGCCGCACGACGGGTGCTGCGGGCGCCACGGCGGCCCGCCGCTCCATCAACACCGGAGGATCGAGCAGGATGGTGTACTCGCGAATCATGCGCCCGTTAGGCCATACGATCTCTACGAGAAAATCGAGAAACGGTTCACGTATGGGTTCCCGGGATATAACATCGATAATCGCGCGACCATTGAGTACCGTCGGCTTGAACTGCAATTTCTGCAGGATGACCGGTCGCTCGATACCGACCCGCTCGAACGCCTCCGGGGAAGCGAGCCTGACGGTGATATCCTCCAGTTCGTCGGGGTGCACCGAAAGCAGGGTTATTTCGGCCCGCAGCGGCTGATTCAGTGCACTGTCTACCTCGATCCCTCCGAGACCCAGCGAGGTCGCCGCACCTGGAAAGAACACGATGAGAGGGAGAACCCCCCAAACCAGCTTTTTCACGATTATTGTCCTCGTTCGCTCGAAAATACGCTCAGAAACCAAATTAAATCTATTGTTCCGCTGCATTCCGTGCGACGAAATCACGATCGGTACGATCGCGCGGCCACTCGCCCCAAAAAACTTTTGGACGTTAACTGCCATTAAAGATAGTCCGAAATCAGAATTTCAGCTATCTGCACACTGTTCAGAGCCGCACCCTTGCGTACGTTGTCGCTGACGACCCACAAATCCAGACCACGGGGGTGAGAGATGTCCTCGCGTATCCTGCCGACGTAGACGGCGTCCCGGTCGGCGCCCTCCGTGACCGCGGTGGGATAACCCCCGTCGTTCCGCTCGTCGACCACTACGACTCCCGGCATCGCTTCGAGCAGTTGCCTGGCGCGTTCCGCGGTGATCCTTTCGCGTGTCTCCAGATGGACCGCCTCCGAGTGCCCGTAATAGACCGGGACCCTCACTGTCGTCGGATTGACCTGTATCCGTTCGTCGCCCAGGATCTTGCGCGTCTCCCAGACCATCTTCATTTCTTCCTTGGTATAGCCGTTATCCATAAAAATGTCGATGTGCGGCAACACGTTGAACGCGATCTGTTTTGGATAGACCCTGGACTCCGCGGGTCTTCCGGCCAGCAGGTCACCGGTCTGCCGGGTCAATTCCTCGATTGCCTCCTTTCCGGTACCTGAAACGGCCTGATAGGTCGCCACATTGATGCGCTCGATTCCTACGGCGTCGTGGATCGGTTTCAGCGCCACCAGCATCTGTATGGTCGAACAGTTGGGATTGGCGATGATGCCGCGGTTGGTATAATCGGCGATCGCAGCGGGATTCACCTCGGGCACGATCAGGGGAATGTCATCGTCATAACGGAACTGAGAAGTGTTGTCGATGACCACGCAGCCGGCGTCGGCGGCCTTCGGCGCCATGACGGCCGAGATCGAGGCACCAGCGGAAAAGAGCCCGATATCCGCACGCTGGAAATCAAAGTCATCCGCGTCAAGCACAGTCAGTTTCGTATCGCCGAACCCCACCCTGCTGCCCGCCGAACGGCTGCTCGCGAGCGCGAAGACCTCATCCACCGGGAAATTGCGCTCCGCCAGGATAGACAGCATTGTCCGCCCGACGGCTCCGGTGCCCCCCAGGACCGCGACGTTGTATTTCTTGCTCATCATCTGAAAACCCGAATGCTCCTTTTCGCGGCTGTTTTCAGGCCACCAGGGCCGAAACCACCGCATCCCCCATTTCCGACGTCGAAACCACTCTGTCTTCGCCTCTGGCGATATCCGGGGTACGCATCCCCCGGTCCAGCGCCTCACCGACTGCAGCCTCGACGCGGTCCGCCAGGTCGGCGCTGTCCAGCGAGTACCGCAACATCATGGCAACCGACAGGATTGTCGCCAGAGGATTTGCCCGGGAGGTGCCCGCGATATCCGGCGCCGAACCGTGGATCGGTTCATACATGCCCTTGCCGTCCGCATCCAGCGAGGCCGAGGGCAACATACCAATGGAACCGGTCAGCATCGCCGCAGCATCCGAGAGAATATCCCCGAACATATTGCCCGTCACGAGAACATCGAATTGTTTCGGTGCCCGGACCAGTTGCATCGCCGCGTTGTCAACGTACATGTGGCTTAGCTTCACTTGCGGGTAATCGCCGGAGACACCTTCGACGACCTCGCGCCAGAGTTCCGAGACCTCGAGGACGTTGGCCTTGTCCACGGAACATACCCTGCGTCCACGCTTCATCGCGATATCGAACGCCGAACGCGCGATCCGTTCGATCTCCGACTCACGATAGACCAGCGTATTGAATCCCTCACGCTCTCCGTTTTCCAGGGTCCGAACCCCTCTCGGTTTTCCGAAGTAGATCCCTCCGGTCAGTTCGCGCACGATGATAATGTCCAGCCCCGACACGACGTCGTCCCGCAGCGTCGATGCCGAGGCCAACTGCGGATACAGGATCGCGGGCCTCAGGTTCGAGAACAGCCCCAGTTCGGAGCGGATGCCCAGCAGGCCCCGCTCGGGTCGCAGTTCGCGCGAGAGCCCCTCGTATTGCGGTCCGCCCACGGCGCCCAGCAGGACCGCGTCGCTCGCCCTTGCGAGATCCACGGTCTCCGCGGGTAGCGGCGTCCCGGTCTTGTCGTAGGCGGCCCCCCCGATCAACGCTTCTTCGATCTCAAGGGCCAGACCAAACCGTGCGCCCAGCACGTCCAGCACCTTTCGCGCCTCGGCCACCACCTCGGGACCGATCCCGTCTCCCGGCAGCAACGCCAGTTTCCCGCCCATCACGCATCACTCCCTGATCGACCCTGTTCTCCCGGGAAAAGCCAGGGCGCCTCGATCCTTCGCCGATCCTCGTAGGCTCGAATCTCTTTGTCTTGCCGCAACGTAAGCCCGATATCGTCCAGTCCGTTGATCAGGCATTGCCTGCGGAACGAATCGACCTCGAACTGCAGCCGCTCACCGTCGGGCGTCTCAATGACGAGCTGTTCCAGATCTATGGTCAAAGTGTAGCGGTCATTTTTGACCACCGCCTGAAACAGCCGATCAACGGCGTCATCCGGAAGGACCACGGGCAGAAAACCGTTCTTGAAACTGTTGGTGTGGAATATTTCGGCGAACCCCGGCGCGATCACTGCCCGAAATCCGAAATCGGTAAGGGCCCACACGGCGTGCTCACGCGATGAACCGCAGCCGAAATTCTCTCGCGCCAGCAATATCGTGGCATTCCGGAACCGTTCCTGATTGAGCACAAAATCCGGATTGCGCCGGCGCGCACCATGATCGTCTCCGGGCTCTCCGGGATCGAGATATCTCCAGTGATCGAACAGATTCGGTCCGAACCCGGTACGCTTGACGGATTTGAGATACTGCTTGGGGATAATGGCATCGGTGTCCACATTGGGCCTGTCCATCGGCGCCACGATTCCGGTTACGCGTGTAAATGGTTGCATTTCGATAAATCCGTCGGGCCTTCAGGCCCGTCTGTATGTCCAAGGGAAAAACCGCCGCGGCAGGTTTCCGCGAGCGCGCCCGCTCAGAGTTCCCGCACATCCACGAAGCGACCCGCGAGGGCCGCTGCGGCCGCCATGGCAGGACTGACGAGGTGGGTTCGCCCCCCGTGTCCCTGACGGCCCTCGAAATTGCGATTTGACGTCGAGGCGCAACGTTCTCCCGGCTCGAGCCGGTCGGCGTTCATCGCCAGACACATCGAGCACCCGGGTTCCCGCCACTCGAATCCCGCCTCCGTAAAGACCTCGTCGAGGCCCTCCGATTCGGCCTGCTGCTTGACCAGACCGGAGCCCGGCACCACCATGGCGAGCCGGATTCCGGGAGACACCTTGCGTCCGCGCACCACGGCCGCGGCCGCCCGCAGGTCCTCGATACGCGAATTCGTACACGACCCGATGAAGACCTTGTCCACTGGGATCTCGGTAATCGGGGTCCCGGCATCGAGCCCCATGTAGTGCAACGCCCGAGCGATGTGTTTGGCCATGACGGGATCACTCTCGTTCGCGGGGTCGGGAACCTTGCCGTCCACCGGCGCCACCATTTCCGGCGAAGTCCCCCAGGTGACCTGGGGCCTGATGTCGCCGGCATCCAGCCTGACGATCCGGTCGAATGACGCGTCGGGATCACTGCGAAGGTCGGCCCAGGAGGCGACGGCAGGGTCCCAATGGTCTCCGTCGGGCGCCATTGGCCGCCCCCTGACATAGTCGATGGTCTTGTCATCGACCGCCACCATCCCGGCCCGCGCCCCGGCCTCAATGGCCATGTTGCACAGCGTCATGCGTCCCTCGACGGACAGTGCGCGGATCGCCGCGCCAGCGAATTCCACGGCATAGCCGGTTCCCCCCGCGGTGCCGATCTCGCCAATGATCGCCAGCGCGATGTCCTTCGCCGTCAGGCCGGGAAACTGGTCGCCGTCCACGCTGACGCGCATGGATCGGGACTTGTTCTGGATCAGGCACTGGGTGGCGAGTACGTGTTCCACCTCGGAGGTCCCGATTCCGAACGCCAGCGCGCCGAGTGCCCCGTGAGTCGAGGTATGGGAGTCGCCGCACACGACGGTCATCCCCGGCAGCGTCGCGCCCTGCTCGGGGCCGATGACATGGACGATTCCCTGGCGCAGGTCCGACATGCCGAATTCCCGGATCCCGTATTCCCTGCAGTTCTCACCGAGCGTTTCCACCTGAATCCTCGATATCGGCTCCTGTATCCCCATGGCGCGGTCGGTCGTCGGCACGTTATGGTCCGGAACTGCCAGGATCGAGTCCACGCGCCAGGGACGCCGGCCCGCCAGCCGCAGCCCCTCGAACGCCTGCGGCGAGGTCACCTCATGCACCAGATGACGGTCGATATACAGCAACGCGGTCCCGTCCTCCTCCTCGTGAACCACATGAGAGTCCCAAAGCTTGTCGTAAAGTGTCTTGCCCGCCACGAGTATCACCTCCAGCTGTCCTGCCAACGTCCCGAACCCGGGGGATTGGTCGGGGTCTGTCCACTGCACGTTCGATGGTATTACAATCACTTTCCATAAGACTAATTTTTATTTTTCATTAATTTCATTCCATATTGGAATAATATCGATGGATACCGCCGCCCTCGAAGCCTTCGTCGCGGTCGCCGAGGAGGGCTCTTTTACCGCTGCATCCGACAGGCTGCACCTGACACAGCCTGCCGTCAGCAAGCGCATCGCCTTGCTGGAATCGGAACTCGGTTCCACGCTGTTCGACCGGACCGGCAGGCGCACGCGTCTCACCGAGGCAGGCCGGGCGCTGGTTCCCGGCGCCAGAAATATCCTCCGCGCGATCGACGACACCCGTCGTACCGTCGAGAATCTCTCCGGGCAGATCAGTGGCCGACTATCGCTGGCGACGTCGCACCACATCGGACTGCACCACCTGCCCGGCGTTCTCAGGGAGTACGCCTCGCGGTACCCCGAAGTTCGCCTCGATCCGCACTTCCTCGACTCCGAGGCCGCGTGCCGGTCGGTCAGAAAAGGCGACTCGGAACTGGCGATCGTGACCCTGCCACCGACGCCACTGCCCCCGCTTGAGGAACGACTGGTCTGGAACGACCCGCTCGAGCTCGTCATCGCCGCACACGACGCGCCGCCTTCACTCGAAGTCCGGGACATACCCGAGACACTTCGAAATCTGCGCGCCGTCCTTCCGGCGGAAACGACATTTACACGATCGGTGATATCCGCGGGCCTCGAGGAGATCGGTTTCTCACCTGGTGAGGTGCTGGAAACCAACAATCTCGAGACGATCAAGATGCTCGTGGCCATCGGCTTCGGCTGGAGCGTCCTGCCCCGGACGATGATCGATGAATCGCTGCGGGTGATCGATACCGGGGAGGTTCGCATGCTGCGCCGGCTCGGGGTGATCGTGCACGCGAACCGCACGCTGGGCAATGCCGCCGGGGCCATGCTGAATCTGCTTGACGCGAATCCGCGCTAGGCACGCGGCAACTCGGGGGGGGATCGATAGGGATTAGGCCGTGATCAAGACGGTTCGCGACGCGAGATACCGGGTCCAAACCCACGCAGGGCAACGAGTAGCCCGCAGAGCGCGACGACGGCAGCGAAAATGAACACCCACAACGGGTCCCACCGGGCCCAGGCGAATCCACTCGCCAGGCTGCCAATCGCGCCACCCGCCCCGAAGCTGATACTGGAGTACAACGCCTGTCCCCGCCCCTGCATCCTCCCGGGGAAAAGGGAATGAACCAGATGGATGGCCGAGGCGTGCAGCAGTCCGAAACTGGCGGCATGCAGTGTCTGCGCCAGCGCCAGGAACACGATGCTGTCGACCAGTGTCGCGATCATGACCCAGCGCAAGACCGTCAGCGCCAGCGCGATCAGCAGGATGTTACCGGCCCCGTATTGCACCAGCCAGCGGTGAACCGTGATAAATACCAGCACCTCCGCCCCCACGCCCAGCGCCCACAGGGCTCCGATCGTCTCGTGGGAATAGCCATGGTCTTCCAGATAGATGCTGAAAAAGGTGTAGTACGGACCGTGGCTCGCCTGGGCGAGCAGGCAGGCGGCCAGGAAGGCCACGGTGCGTGGCTGTCGCAGAACGCTGAGGAATCCCCGCGGCGCGTGTGCAGCAGGTATGGCCGGGAACTCCGGGACCAGCAGGGTATTCACCCAGATTGCCAGAAGCAGGGCGAATACGACCCCCGGCAATATCGACAGCCCCAGATCGTCCAGCAATACCGGCATCAGCAGGACCGCAGCGATGAACCCGACCGAACCCCACAGCCGGATACGGCTATAGCGATGTGCGTCGCTGCGCAGGTGGTTCAGCGTGATGGCCTCGAACTGGGGTAGCGACGCATTCCAGAAAAAGGCATAGAGCGCGAGCGCGAGGTACATCGACAGGGGATCCGTGCGCAACAGCAGCACGCCAAAGGCCAGTACGGAAAGCAGCGACGCGACACGAATCAATTGCATCCGCCGTCCCGTATGGTCCGCGATCGGCCCCCAGACGTTGGGAGCGACAATTTTCGTCGCCATGATCAGGGCCATGACCTCGCCGATACGCTCCGGAGAGTAACCCAAGTCTTTCAGATAGAGGCCCCAGTAAGGCAGAAATGCGCCCAGACTCGCGAAATAGAAAAAATAGAAACCCGAGAGGCGAACGTAGGGGGACAGTTGGATAGTCAAGGATCTGCGGCTGACCTCGGTTTACATGAGTTCGTATGGACGAGGCCCCGGGCCTGCGACGGCAGACAGACAGGAAGCGAGTGCGTCATGTCTCCCGGCATCGTCCCCTGGCGGTTACCCGCGCGGCCACGCTGCCGCGGACGACGATGCAGATCGGCAGTGACTGACCTTCAGCGGATCAACAGGGATCCCCTGCTTCCGTCGTTCAGGCGTGCGGGGGGACCGGGTTAACGCCAGGGTTGACGTCGGCATTCTGGGCACGATGCCGCAGCATGTGATCCATCAGGACGATCGCCAGCATCGCCTCGGCGATGGGTGTGGCGCGAATGCCCACGCAGGGGTCGTGCCTGCCGGTCGTGACCACCTCGACGGCCTGGCCGTGTACGTCGACCGAGCGCCCCGCAAGCCGAATACTCGACGTTGGCTTCAGGGCGATACTCACGGTCACATCCTGACCGCTGGAAATACCGCCCAGCACGCCACCGGCATCGTTGCCGATGAAGCCTTGCGGGGTCATCTCGTCGCGGTGCCGAGTCCCCTTCTGCTCGATGCACGCGAATCCCGCCCCGATCTCCACACCCTTGACTGCGTTGATACCCAGCATCGCGTGTGCAATGTCCGCATCCAGGCGGTCGAAAACCGGCTCTCCCCAACCCGGTGGCACCCCGGTCGCGACGACGTTCACCCGGGCCCCGATGGAATCCCCTTCCTTGCGCAGCGCATCCATATAACGCTCCAGCTCGGGGACCAGATCGGGATCCGGACAGAAAAACGGATTGCTTTCCGCCGTGTCCCACTCAACCTTCGCCGGACTCAGTGGACCGAGCTGGGCCAGATATCCGCGTATCGTCACGCCGAAACGCTCGAGCAGGTATTTCTTCGCGATCGCGCCGGCCGCGACGCGCATGGCGGTTTCCCTCGCCGA
Organism: Pseudomonadota bacterium; assembly: GCA_034722015.1. Classification (GTDB taxonomy): domain Bacteria; phylum Pseudomonadota; class Gammaproteobacteria; order JAJDOJ01; family JAJDOJ01; genus JAJDOJ01. Next base: position 1,513 of record JAYENI010000071.1, on the reverse strand, counting down.
GGATCGCCCGCCACCGTGATAATCCCGGATGCCGTACTTGCGGAAATAGGTGTAGTCCGCGTGACCGGGCCTGAATTTCTCCGCGATCTCCGAGTAGTCTTTCGACCGCTGGTCCTGATTCTCGATCAAAAGGCCGATCGGGACGCCGGTCGTCACGCCCTCGAACACACCTGAAAGAATCCGGACCTCGTCGGGTTCCCTGCGCTGCGTCGTGTGTCGCGTCTTGCCGGGCCGACGGCGCTCCAGTTCGGCCTGCAGGTCGGCCTCGCAAAGCGCCAACCCGGGCGGACAACCATCCACGATGCAACCGATGGCGGGGCCGTGGCTCTCACCGAAGGAGGTGACGGAAAACAACTTGCCTATGGTATTTCCGGACATTCGCGGATTGTACCAGAGTCACTTCTCGACGCGGCCGGGTCACGAGTTTCCCTTGCGGACACCATTCACGCGCTTGTCCATTGCCGTCGACTTGACGGCATGACCGATCCGTTACTGTTCGGGAAGGATTTCCGCCGGAAGCTGGTCGACCTCCAGCACAAAAACGCCGTGACCGCCGAACTCGAAGTCCATCCAGATAAACGGAAGAGCCGGCATCGCATCGACCAGCGCCACCTCACTGTTTCCGACTTCCACGACCAGCACGCCACCCGGGTTCAGGTGCGAACGGGCTTCCGCGATGATCCGGCGCACGAGTTGCAGGCCGTCCTTCCCGCCGGACAGGCCAAGTTCGGGTTCGTGATGGTATTCGTCCGCAAGCGACCGCATCTCGGCGTCGCCCACGTAAGGCGGATTGCTCACGATGAGGTCATAGGTCTCCCCGGCCAGGCCGGAGAAAAGGTCCGACGCAACCGCCTTCACCCGATCGCCGAGCCCGTGTCGACGGATGTTCAGCCGCGCCACTTCAATCGCCCCGCCGGACAGCTCTCCAAGGTCGACACGGGCGCCGGGAAAGGCATGGGCACAGGCGATCCCGATACAGCCACTGCCGGCGCACAAATCGAGCACGCGCCGTACGCGGCCAGCGGGCACCCAGGGCCAAAAATGTTCTTCGATCAGTTCCGCGATCGGAGAGCGCGGCACGAGCACGCGTTCGTCGACATAGTAACGGCGACCCGCGAACCATGCTTCATGGATCAGGTAGGCGAGAGGCTTGCGGGTCTCCAACCGCTCTCGCGCCAGGGATCGGGCCCGGTTTGCGGCGTCGGGTTCGACGAGGCGCGACCCGTCCCACGGATCGAGGACCGGATGACGCCCCGTGAGGTGCGAAACCAGCCACGCTGCCTCGTCGCATGCGTCCGCCGTCCCGTGCCCGAACGCCGCGCCACCAGCGGTCAGTGTCTCTTCCACCTCGCGCTGGAGCTGATCCCGCGTCAACTGCGAATCGTGCGCGCCAGGTCCGGATTCAGACGCGGGGCCCGCGACCGGTCCTGGCGGCCTTCCCTCACTCTCTGATTGCATGGTTGGCTCCAGTGTCGCGCCGGGCATCACCTGTGATCCGCGCGACACTGGAGCC